>NZ_CP042913.1:5427209-5775853 GCF_008065115.1 Bythopirellula goksoeyrii
TACCGATTCTCCGCTTTCTTTGCTAACATCCTATCGCAGATGGCCGCCAGACCAGCTGGAACCCCTTCCCGAATAGATCCTAAAGGTGTCGGTTCTTCGATCTGGTGCTTAAGCAGCCTCTCAGATATAGAGCCAGTTGCGAATGGTGCCCTGCCGTCAAGCATGAAGTAAAGCACGCATCCTAAACTGTAAACATCTGCTCGATGGTCAGTACGTGACGCACTCAATGCTTGTTCTGGTGCCAGATAGTCAGCAATTCCAGTCACACCTGAGGTAGTTTCTGGGAGGTCGTCAGATTCAGAAGCAATGGATGGACCGCGAAGTATTATTTTTCCGTCCTGAAGTCCAATGTTACTAGGAGATAGCCAGCCATACATCGTAGTTGTCTTGTGTAGCCTCGCAAGTTCATGAGCAATCGCCTCCAACAGTCCGACGGCTTCTTCAATTGAAAGTACACCGTCAGTTCGTACATGATCTTCGAGAGTATGCGCAAGTTGTCTATCGCCAGAATCAATGGGGTGTGCACTGAGATCATCGTCAGCTGGCAGCCGCTCTACTTTGCCTTCTATGATGAAGCAACCACACCAAGGACAAGTGCCAGCATGCAATTTCGCGTGTGCAGTTTTACAACGTTCGTCCATCTCAGAGCCATCTGGTTGATTAGACAAGCAAGACTATTCGGATTGTACTCTCGTTCCGAATCCTAGTAAAATAGCCGCTCGGCTATCGGGTAACCGCGGCTACAAGGGATGGCTAGACATCCGGCGCTGGAAGAGAAAAGAGAGACATTCTGGTTTTTCAATTCAAGTAGAATGTCCTCGTGTTTCAGCAGATCCCAGCGGCTGACTTCTTGCGAATTCAGCTGCGGGGTGAGGACCATTCCAAGGGCGTGGGAGACGAGTTCATTTCGTCCTCGGCAATATTATCGCGGTACACGAAGTCAACTCCTCGGACGACGTTCGATTTGGTATCGTGACCCCGGGTGGCGAGAACTCTCGCTGTCGCTCAGCTTTTCTTACCCGGGGCTATTGGCTGTAATCCCTTCGGGATAGGATGATAACGGAAAGAAATTAGATCCGGAGTGTCCGGGAATAGAACTCGTGAAAACCAGCGATCTGTCATCCCGAGGTACTCCTAGGGATCTGGTCAGATTTCTCGGAGTACCTCGAAATGACAGCAAAGTGAATTCCCGGACACCTTCAATTAGTTCTAACAAGTCATTCTTCGCAGGGAGCATTGGCATGGCGCAAAATTCGATTACGATTATCAAACCCTACAAGTGGGAAGGCCAATGGGTCTTCGATGACGAACGTGTCGATCTGGTGAAGGAACCTTTCGTGGCGGGTGCCGATACGCTGATCGATGTTGCTGTGGAGCGTAAAGAGATTGCCAATGCGGAGCAGGGATTCCTGCTGCTATTCTCTGCTTCTGCTTTTCCGAGTGCGGACTTGCGACTGGAATGGGTTCGGGAGGAAGCAAGTGGCAATGTCTACAAGTGGGCCGACGAAGGGATGGAAGGTTGGCTATGCCCTGCTCTGCTCAAGTATTTTGAGAGCCCGCCTGCGGAACTCTATGTGCAGCTAAAGAACGCTGGTTAGAGTTGCGGAGTAGCAGTTGGCTGTTTTGGAAGTTGCGCGCTTTGCTGCGCTGGGGCTCCGCAGCGCGGCTAACAGCGGAAAAAAGGGGGCATTCTCCCCTGTTGTGGTCTGCTACTTACGTCACACAGAATCTCTGGTATTGCGACGCCTTAGAAAAAAGTTTGGGCGGATTACAGAACCCTTGCGGGCTCTGTCTCGTAAGCAATTAGAGGGTTCAAGAAGTGATATTGAACCAAGATGTAGCCTGTAAAATAAAGCCATTCTGCACCAGCTCCAAATTGTCCTTCCTGCTGGGCATGCAACCGACGAAACACCAAACTTCCGATTCTCCCGAATTTAGGGATTCGCCTTACCGAGGAATATCAGAAACATGACTATGACAACCTCCATGACGCACGAACAGATTGAAGCCCTTTCTGAGGAAATCAAGGACTCTAGCAAACCATTCCGCCAACTGATTGCCGAGGTCGGCAATACGATCGTTGGCCAGGAAGAACTGATTCATCGTATGCTCGTTGGCCTGCTTGCCAACGGCCATTTGCTGATTGAAGGTGTTCCCGGCCTGGCGAAGACGACGGCAGTTTCTTGTCTGGCGAAAGGTATCCAGACTGGTTTCCAGCGACTGCAGTTTACTCCCGACTTGCTGCCTGCCGACTTGATCGGCACGTTGATCTACCGTCCGCAAGACCAAGAGTTTGTCGTTCAGAAGGGGCCGATTTTCTCGAATATCATTCTTGCCGATGAAATCAACCGGGCTCCTGCGAAGGTACAAAGCGCACTTTTAGAAGCGATGCAAGAACGACAGGTCACGATAGGCAGCCACACGTACCCGCTCGACGAACCGTTCCTTGTGATGGCTACCCAGAATCCGGTGGAGCAGGAAGGGACCTATCCCCTGCCAGAAGCACAGATGGATCGGTTTATGCTCAAAGTGGTGGTCGATTATCCGAATCGCGATCAAGAGCTGGAGATCCTCCAGCGGATGTCCTCGACCAAACCTCAGATTGCAACCGAGGCCGTTACCAGTCCCGATGAAATCTTAGCAGCCCGCTCGCTCGTCGACCGAATCTATGTCGACCGAAAGGTCCAGGAGTATATTGTCGATCTGGTGATTGCTACTCGTAATCCCAAGGCCTATGGATTGGCGATCGATGAGTTTATTCACTATGGTGCCTCGCCGCGTGCAACCATCAATCTGACTTTGGCTGCCAGGGCGAACGCCTTCTTGCAAGGCCGCGGCCACGTGCTTCCGACCGACGTCAAGGAAATCGCTCTCGATGTTCTCCGGCATCGCGTGATTCTCACTTACGAAGCCGAAGCGGAGGAGAAAACATCCGACGATATCGTTCGCACGATCATGGATGCGGTTCCAATACCGTAGGCTACGCGAATTGACCGACGTTTCATTCCCCTCCCATACTTTTGACTCAGATACCATGCTTCCTCGCGAAATCATTAAGAAGATCCGCCGGATCCAGATTCATACGACGCGAATTGTCGATGAGCTGTTGGCTGGCCAATGGGACTCGGCGTTTCGCGGGAGCGGCATCGAGTTCGAAGAGGTACGTCCTTATCAGTACGGCGACGACGTCCGCGCGATCGACTGGAATGTGACAGCACGTTCTGGTCGGCCCTACATTAAACTGTTCAAAGAAGAACGCGAAGTGGCGGTGATGCTGCTGGTGGATCAAAGCGCTTCGCAGGGTATGGGTTCCCACTGGCAGACCAAGCGTGAGCAGGTTACCGAACTCGGCGCCACGCTGGCGTTCTCTGCCATCAAAGGCAACGATCGCGTGGGGCTAACGCTCTTCACCGACGGCATCGAGAAGTTTGTCCCGCCCCGCAAAGGGACGCGCCACGTGCTGCGCATCATCCGTGAATTGCTCTACTGCGAACCTGTGGGACGGGGCACGAACCTGACCAAGGCACTGGATCATTTGAACCGTACAGCGCGGCGGCGATCGATTGTGTTCTTGATTAGTGATTTTCAAGACTCCGGCTATGAAAAAGCGCTGAAAGTTGCTCGTCGCAAGCACGACATCATTCCTGTCGTAGTCGCCGACGAGCGAGAAGTGAAAATGCCCAACGTGGGTTTGGTGCGACTGCGCGATGCCGAAACGGGTCGGATGGTTACCTTCGACACCTTCAGCCGCGCCAATCGTCGAGCCTACGAAGAACATGCCCGGCAAAAGATGGAGCAACGCGACGCCCTGTTCCGCAGATTGAGCCTCGATCCGATTCACGTCTACACAGGGGAGGACTTCGTCGAATCTCTCCAGAAATTCTTCCACCGACGGGAGAAGCACCGATGATCACCAAAAGACTCATTGCGCCATTCGCCTTGATGGCCGTGTTGGTGTCGGCAACGACACTTGTAGCGAGCACCGATCCAGGCTTGGACTCTTCGGTGGTCAAGGAAGGTCCGGTAACTCTTCGTGCAAGCGTCAACAAACAGGTGGCACAAGTGGCCGATCCCGTGCAGTACGTCCTCGAAGTGTTGGCCCCTCGGAAAACGCGTGTCGAGTTGCCCAAGCTTCCTGAAAAACTGGGCGATTTCGATATCAGTGATACCGAGATGCTCCGAGATATTCCGTCGGCCGAGAATCCTGATCAGCGCCAGTGGATATTGAGAGCCACTCTGGAAACGATCAAGACGGGTAGCCTCGATATTCCCTCGCTCGATGTGCACTTTGCGGTAGACGAGAATTCAACAACGTTCGAGACCGTTCGTAGTGAGCCTCTCCAGATTCAAATCACTAGTGTACTAGAAGATCGGGCTGATCCGACTAAGTTCCGCGACATCAAAGACGCGGTCGACGTTGCCGTGCCCGAGGAAAGTTCCAGAGCCTGGGTCGCGTGGACCTTAGGCGGGACAGGCGCAGCAGCGGTCATTGCGTTGGCAACCGTGTTATTGGCCAGCCGCAAACGGGGCCCGACGCCCGCTGCCTGGGCGCTTGACGAGATCAACGATTTGCGACAACTGCTGTCCGACGATTCTGCCGATGTCGAGTTGACCTACAACGAGTTGGTAGATGTGGTGCGCGAATTCTTTGAACTCCAATGCAACGTGCCGACACTTACGCGAACGAGCCCTGAAGTACTCGCCGAGGCGGCAGAGCGAGTACGGCTGGGCGAGGCTCCTCGCCAGCGGCTTTCTTCGCTCATGTCAGTGGCCGACGAGATCAAGTTCGCCTGTTACGGAGTCGACAAGCAGCAGATGGAGCAAGCGTTTGATGACGCCAGGGACTTCGTGCTCGAATGTGAACAACACCGTGAAGCCTTGGAAAGGGAGAGTGCGTGATGTTCCATAGTCCCTGGGTACTCTTGCTGCTGTTGCTGCTTCCCGTGATCGCCTGGCGATTGTGGACGGGGGCTCACAAGACTGCGGTCCCGTTTAGTTCCGTCGAGCCGATCGCTGAACTGCGTCCCACTTGGCGGCAGCGATTGAGCTGGCTGCCCGCCGCACTCACCCTGGCTGCCGTCGCAGTAGCTATTGTCGCACTCGCTAGACCTCGCGAGGGTCGCGAGCAAACCGTGATCGATGCCGACGGGATCGCCATCGAAATGGTCGTCGATCGCTCGGGAAGTATGCGGGCACTCGATTTCCAGATCGATGGGAAACACGTCGATCGGTTGACTGCCATCAAGAATGTCGCCGACCGATTTATCGAAGGTGATGACGAATCTGCGAAAGAACAAGACGGCCTGCAGGGCCGCGTGAGCGATCTGGTGGGGCTGGTTACGTTTGCCGGATATGCCGACGCAGTGACACCCCCGACACTGGATCATGCGTTCTTAATGGCGCAACTCAATCACCAAGACATCGTGGTCAAGCGATCCGAGGACGGCACGGCCATTGGCGATGCCATCAGCCTGGCGGTGGAGAAGCTCAATTCGCTCGATGACCGACAAGAGAAAAAGGTAAAGAGCAAAGTACTCGTATTGCTCACCGACGGTGAGAACAACGCCGGCGAAGTCGATCCGCAGCAGGCTGCCGAACTGGCAAAGCAGATGGATATCAAAATCTACACCATAGGCGTGGGGACTCGTGGGCGGGCACCCGTGCCGGTTATGAATCCCTTTACTGGTCGCGAGGAAATCGAGTGGGCCGAAGTAAACATCGACGAGGATACACTGCGAGAGATCGCCGCCACGACCGGAGGAAAGTATTTCCGCGCAACCGACACCGAATCTCTTACCGCCATCTACCGCGAAATTGACCAACTCGAAAAGACCAAGATCGAAGAACAACATTTTGTCGACTATCGCGAACTGGCGATTCAATCGATACCCTTGGGCACCGTGAGTTTTCCGCCACTCGTGCTCGTGGCACTAGGACTGTTGTGTGCCCGAGTAGTCCTGGGAAACACTCTGCTTCGTGAACTTGCCTAGAAAGTTAACACCACGAATTCACTATGGATATTCAATTTGGCAATGTGACTCAGTTAAACTGGCTCTGGCTCGCTGGGCTGGCGCTTGCGGCGGTGGTGTTTGCCGCCGGTGCGCGTCGTCAGGCGAGAATGCGGTTTGCTACGGCTAACCTGATCCACCGCGTGTTGCCCACGTCGGGCAAGTTCCGCACCGCACTGTGTGCGACCCTGGTGATCGCGGCGATGTCGTTGATGGTGCTGGCGCTAGTCGACGTGCGTTGGGGCAAAGTATCTCGAGAGGTTCCCCAGAAGGGAATCGAAGTGATGTTTGTCCTGGATGTGTCGCGATCCATGCTGGCCGAAGACGCGTCACCAAATCGACTCGAACGAGCGAAGCAGCAAATCAAAGACGTGGTCGACGAGATGGCAGGCGATCGTATTGGTCTGGTCGTGTTCGCTGGCGATGCCCGGCAGCAGATTCCTCTGACGACGCACTACGACGATTTCAAACAAGCGCTCGATGAAGTTGGCCCTCATAACGTACGAAGAGGTGGATCACGTCTTGGAGATGCGCTGGAAGTGGCTTCCACATCTTTCTTGACAAAGTTGAATGCTCACAAAGCGATCGTCGTTTTTACCGACGGTGAAGACCAGGAAAGCGATCCCGTTGAAATCGCCAAACAAGTACACCAGGACAGCGGCGTACGCATCTTTACGGTCGGCCTTGGTGACATGGACAAAGGAGCGCGCATTCCGTTGGCTTCAGATAGAAGCAATGAATACCTGCAGCACGACGGCGAGCAAGTCTGGTCGAAATTGCATGGTGAAATTCTCCGCCAAGTGGCAGTAGAGACCGACGGGGCCTATATTCCTGCCGGCACCAAGCAGGTCAACATGGCAGACGTCTATCATGGCTACATCGCCGACGTCGAACAGATGGAATTCGAAACCGCGAAGATCAACCAATACGAAGCCCGCTTCCAGTGGTTTTTGGCGCCAGCGCTGCTACTCCTCTTGTGCGAGATAGCGGTCTCAACTTGGCCCGAGCGGCGAGTCGCCCGTGTTCGGTCGGCAACGACATTAGAGAAGCAGAGTCACGTACCCCAACCTAAACCATCCACCCTCACCCCTGAACATTCGACTGCAGCATGACGAACTTGCAGATGACAATATGTTCCAGTCTCGTGTTGCTGAGCCTCGCCAGCGCTGGCCCGCTCTGCGCCGCGGAAGCGGACCGCGATTTGGCCGTACAGATCAACACGGCGAATGGCCTGCTCCGTGAGGGCGACTTGGACGGGGCACTTGCCGCTTATCAGGAGGCGGAGCAACTGGGCCCTCCGTCGGCCGACCTCACCTACAATCGTGCAGTGGCGCAGTACCGCAAGGGCGATGTTGCTGCCGCCGCACAACATTTCGAATCGGTCGCAGCTTCGGACGACGATGCCATCGCCGCCAAGGCGCGCTTCAATCTGGGCAACTGCGACTACGTTGCCGCCCTGCAACAAGCAGAAAAGGATCGCCCAGCAGCCATCGAAAGGTTGGAATCGGCAATCAAGAACTATCGTAGCTCCCTGGCCGTCGATGCTGACGACGCGGAAGCGCGTGCCAATATCGAATTGGCAGCTCAAATGATCGACAAGCTACGTGAAGAAGAGGAGCAAGAACAACAGCAACAGCAACAACAAGATCAGCAACAGAACCAAGAGAATCAGTCTCAGCAGGATCAAGAACAGCAACAACAGGACCAGCAAGACCAACAGCAGGAATCTGGCGAGAAGCAGGACCAACAGCAATCGGGGCAACAGGACCAAGAGCAACAGCAAGACGAGCAGTCGCAGCAGCAACAGGATCAGTCTGATTCTAACAAAGAGGGCCAAGAGCAAGAGAACTCTGAGCAATCCACAGAATCACAACAACAAGGCGAACAAGCGCAGGACCAACAATCTCAAGAGGAGCAATCTGATAGCGAGCAGTCGGCCCAGGAAAACTCCGAGTCTGAGCCACAGCAGCAGGATTCTCAAGGCGAACAGCAGCAGGAGTCGGCGACGCAGCCTCAATCTAAACAGAATCAAAGCCAGCAGCAGTCCGCCGCGGATACCCAGACAGAGTCTCCTTTGCCAGAGGCGGACAATGCTCAGGGCGAGCAAGGCAAACAGCCCCCCAAGGGCGAACTCTCGGCGGCCGAGTCAACCGACCAGAAAGACGCGGCCGATCGTCAGGCAACTCCCGTGAAAGCCCTGGAAGAAGGCGAGATGACCGAACAGGAAGCCGAGAAAATGTTGCAAGCGATTCGTGATCGCGACATGATCCGTCGCCTCCGCCGTCAGGCCGCAGAACGCAATCAACACATTCCCGTCGACCGCGATTGGTAACCGCACAGCACCATACCCAACCAACAACCATGCAACACTTCATCCAAAACTTATGGCGAGCCCTCTTGCTGATAGCAGCCCTTGTGGGCTCAGCGATCCAAGCTTCGGCTGGGGACGTGCGAATAGGAATCTCGTCCAAAGAAACCTACGTCGGCCTGCCGGTCGTTTTGCAGGTTCAGGTCAACAACGCAACGAGCGTCGAGCCGCCCGTGCTTCCTAAAGTGGAGGGACTAGAAATCCAATCTCGCGGTACGCCCTCGCAAAGTACGCAGATAATGACCGTCAACGGCAGAACCACTAGGAATATGTCGCTAACCTATCTCTACGACGTCGTTCCCCAACGCACGGGCAGCTTTCGCATCCCACCCATCTCGATCGAGGTGGACGGCAAAGAGCAGCAGACCCCTCCATTTGAATTGGTCGCATCCGAGAGCGAAACCGGCGACTTGATGTTCGTGGAAGTGGCCGGCAAGCAGCAGGAGATCTATGTCGGCCAGGCACTCGACCTGACCCTCAAGATCTGGCTCCGTCCCTTCCGCGATGTTGAGAACAACATTGTTCTTTCGGACGGCAACATGTGGCAGATGATCTCACCAAGGTCGAACTGGGGCGTGTTTGCCGATCGGATCGAGCAAATGGCTGCAAATCGCCAACGACCCAAGGCGCAAGAAGTGCTTCGAAAAGACCGCGAAGGTGCCGAGCACAGCTACTATCTTTATGAAATCGATGCCACGATTTACCCCAAACACTCCGGTAAGATCGACGCCGACGACCTACGCCTGATCGTCGAATATCCGACCGCCCTCGGCAGGGCGCGCGATCCGTTTGCCTCCATGTTCGGCGACATGCCATTCCCCAGTGGGTTTGGCATGGACGAATTCCCCTCCCCTTTCGGACGGCAGCTTACGGTCCAATCCGTGCGGCCCATCGTGGCTGATGCCACAGTCGAGTCGATCGATGTGCGCTCGATTCTCACCGCCGACCGACCGGCCGACTATCGCGGAGCTGTAGGCGACTACCACATCGTCACCGAAGCTCAAACTCTTTCCGTGAAAGCTGGCGATCCGATCGAACTACTCATCGGCATCGTGGGGACCGGCCCCATGGAACTAGTGCAAGCCCCACCGCTGGCAGAACTCCCGAAACTGACGGCCGACTTCAAAGTCCCCAGCGAACCGCTGGCCGGTTTCGTGCAGGACGATCGCAAAGTTTTCTCCACTACAATCCGCCCCCGCAAGGAGGGCATCACCGAGATCCCTGCCATTCCCTTCACCTTCTTCGATCCGCAGCAGGAGAAGTTCGTCACTGTACATAGCAAACCGATCTCAATCCACGTCGACCCAGCCGACACCTTGGCACTCGACGCCATCGTCGGCAGCCGCGCCGCGGTCGGCCATCGCACAAATCAAGACGACGCAGCATCGAGCGGGTTGTCTTCGTCGTTTCAAAACGACACGGACTCCAGCCTCTTGAACAGCGAGGCGCCGCGACATCTCAGCCCGGCTGCACTCCTGTTCTTGTTTGCACTACCCCCGTTGGTCGTGTGCGGAATTGGAATCGCACGCAACCGCAATAGTCTTTCACTGCTTCTCAGCCGCCTCGGTTGGGGAAGCAGCCGCGCGCAGACTCAAATCCTCGAAGCGGATTCTGCTGATAGTGTGAGTCGCGCCCTGCAAGCCTACTTGGTCCACCGGTTGGGACTTAAGACCGATCCCCATGATACGGCAGCCACGCTCGGTTCCTTGCGCGCCGCCGGACACCACAAGTTGGCAGTCCGCTGTGAGAGAGTATTCCTTGCAGCCCATCAGTCGCAAGTCAGCGGAGTTGGTCGTCCCCTATCACTGGAAGAAATGAAACACGAAGCTCTCGAACTGATTTCGGAACTGCGAACACAACACGAACAAAAACACGCTAAGCCAACGCGATGGAAACACTCGCCAGAAGATTTCAAGCGCACGCTGGGCAAAGGCTCCCAAATTGCAAGCCTGCTGGTCCTCACTGCCACGATTGCGTTTACCAGTCAAGCGGCAACTGCCGCCACCTTGCAGACCACGCCCAATTCAACGGGTTTGGAGGAGTATCACTCCCAATCCGTCAACGCAGCATCGACACTGACGGTCGAACAGCAACAAGCGGTCTTGGCAGAGGCCAGCCACTTGTACGAAAGCGCGATGGATAGGTCCAGCGAAGACTCGGCCGACGCAAAGCAAGCGTTTGCCAATGCTGCAGAGAAGTATCAAATGCTTGTCGATTCAGGCATTGCCAACAGTCGCTTGTATGTAAACTTGGCAAACGCCTATCTGCAAAGCGGCCAACAAGGCCAAGCGATTGCGAACTACAAGCGTGCCCTGGCGATCGATCCAGCAAACAGCATGGCCCGCACCAATCTGGAACGCGCAACAGAAGTCATCTCCCAGGCTGACAACAGGGCGGGTGAAGTCGACAGTGATTTCACCGCCTTGGTGTCGGCTGGTAGCGGATGGTTGGCTCGATCGCTCGGTTCGTATTTCTTGGGTGTGACGGCACTCGCCGCCTGGTTGGTTCTTTGGCTGGTCATCGGCCTGAAAGTATCCGGCTTCAGCTTCCCATGGAAGTCAGCGGCAGTACTGGCAGCCATCGTGGCCATCGTTTCAGCAGTTCTCTACGCGAATAACCATGCGACATCTGGCCAAACATTCGCCATCATCACTTCGCCCTCAGTCACGCTGCGAGAGGGCGATGGCCAAAACTTTCCCGCCACCGACCAACCATTACGCGAAGGGCAAGAGGTGGAACTGGTGAAACATCGAGGCGCTTGGCTCAAAGTTCGTTCCGAGTCGGGGCAAATTGGATGGGTGCCCGCTGAAAATGCCGAAGTGATCTAGTCGGCAATTTGAAGATCTGATCTTTCGATTGCGCGAATCTCAGCCAACCTGCGTCTACTATCAAACCCAACCAGCGGAGTAGCATGGCATGTTGACAAGGGCTTTCGGCCCATCGACGAAGCACAGTAACCCGTTATACTGATTCTTCTCATTTCATACCGACCCGTCAGGAGCTTGCATGATGCCCGTCCCCGCTGCCAAAGTCAAAGAAGTTTGTTCGACCCAGGAAGCTAAACTGGTCCGCTCCAGCCGCAGACCGGAGCTTGGCAAGTTGACCCCGTCTCAAGTGAAGCAGCATGCTGCGCGGGCACGCAAGCTCTACGAAAAATGGCTGGCCCTAAGCCGAGAGCAATCGCGGGCCAAAAGCAAGAAGACTGGGTTTGGTGACTCCCAAGCCAACACGAAGCTCAAGGTGGAAATCTTTGGTGATGCCCTCAAGAGCTTTGAGGCCGAGCTGGCAAAAATTGATCCTCAGTCCACTCCGAAAAAGAAAGCGAAGACTAAGAAAGCACGCAGCGCAGGCCATCGCGCTGCACGCGCCGAAGTCCGTGCTAAGCTCCGTGCCGAGGTGGATTCGGAAAAAGAATCCTCCAAAGCTTCTGTGAAGAAGAAAGCTAAGAAGAAGGCGGCCAAGGAGTCTACTACGAAGGAGCTCGAAAAAACCGCTAAGAAGAAATCGGCTTCCTCGAAGAAAAAGGTCTCCAAGAAATCGACGAAGAAGATTTCCCCCGCAAGTAATCCGACAAGCAATCCGGGACTTACTGTCAATAAGAAGAAGAGCCGCAAAGCCACCACGGCAGCAAAGAAGGCGCGAATTTCGCGGAGCGGGCTGACCTCGCGCGTGGCGGGGCATGTGTCGGCACGCGGCAAGCGAGCGCAGGCTGCCCGAGATTCAAGAAACTGATGGAATGAAAAGTGTGACGGGGTTAGTCAGGGTTCCGTTTCCGCTTCAACGATCGCTGCTTGCGCCACGCGCGTCACCACCACCATCAGCAGCAGGCACACGACTAGTCCCCCTGCCACTAGCATGGTGTGAATGGTTGCATGCTCCCCAGGTGCCCCGGCTGCTTTGATCATGTGCTTAGCAGCGTAACCCGTGTAAACCTGGACAAACAACCCCGGGATCAAACCGAGACAAGCCACCAAGAAAACACCGAAGCGGGTTCCTGTGGTGGCAAGAACGTGGCTAACCATGACTGGATTCAGCGGCATAAGTCGCAACAAGAACTGGAGCCGGAATCCCTTCCGATTTGCCGCCCGTTGGATGGCAACCAGTTTCGGACGCTTGTCAATCGCTTGCTGTACTCTCTGCTGAAAATAATGGCGCGAGATACCAAAGACCAGACACTGCACTACGATTGCCCCGAATAGCACAACAGCGAATCCAAGCCACAGTCCAAACAATGCCCCGGCAGTCGCACCGAGTACGGAATCTGGGAAGAAGACGAAGGTCAAAATGATGAACAGCCCCAGAAACGCCACGGGCCCCCAGAATCCCAATCCCGCGATCCAATTCTCAATCCCGACGAGGTAGCTATGCAATTGGGCGCTGTCGTAGACGCCCAGCGCAATTATCACCACGAGAAGCAGAATGCCAGCAGAGAGATTTCTCCAAATCATACTGTTCTCTTCGGCGCACACATTCATTGATCAGGGCAATACGATTCGGCCATTTGCTTGAGCGTCACACGGTCGATTTTTCCCGTTGCGTTGAGCGGCATTTCATCGAGGATCACAATTTCTTCTGGAGCCTTGTACCCCACTCGCTCGCGAGAGAATTTGATCAGTTCCGCAACACTCGGACGGTCTGCTGCTGGTTTTAGTGTGATGTAAGCACGCACGTTTTCACCATGAACCAGATCGTGGATCCCGACAACACCCACTTCGTCAACGGCCGGATGCTCTCCGAGCGACTCTTCGACCTCCTGAGGGCAGATATTCGAACCATCGTGCACGATTATCTGTTTCTTGCGGCCTGCAAACCAGAGATAGCCATCTCCGTCGGAACGGACGAGGTCGCCCGTGTCGAGCCAGCCGTCGACCATCGTCTCGGCCGTCGCATCGGGCCTGTTCCAATAGCCGACCATATTGGCGGGTGACTTAATCCACATCCGCCCCTCCGAGCCGATTGCCACTTCTTGCCCCTTGTCATCGCAAATCGAAGCTTGATAGCCAGCTGCCAGTCGGCCTATGGAGCCTAGCTTATTCAACCCTGACGGAGGATTGACCGTGGTCAGACCGATTTCCGACATGCCATAAGATTCATCGATCTCAAGGCCAACCAAGTCCACAAACTCGCGTTCCAACTCAGCCGAGACTTTATCTCCTCCACAATAACACGCTCGCAGCGAGCGAAAATGTTCGCGAGTGGCGTTATGATCACGAACCACATTGAACAAAGCCGATGGCAGCATGCACAACATCGTTGGCCGCGTTTGCTCTAGGAGCGGCAAGAGTTCATCACCGTCGAACCTGCGGGCCACATCGATCCGAATTCCAGCAGCCAATCCTGCCAAGGAAAACAGTGTGCCACCAATATGCGAAATTGACGACCCGGGAAGGAAAGTGTCGTCGGGTTGAAGTTCGAAGCTGGCGATCGTACTCGCCAGCATCCAACCAAAAGTTTCATGCGTGTGTGTGACCCCCTTGGGTTTGCCGGTGCTGCCGGAGGTAAAAAAGATGAACAGGGGTGCGTCGAGTGCCGGTGTAGGCAAGTCGAGTGACACGGGTACCTTTTGCATCAAGTCGTCGAAACTGGGGCTCCGATTGTCGTCTGCTCCATAGGCAATGCGTCCCAGCGGAAGTTTGCCGGCCAGATCGCTTTTTTCGAGATCGCTGTCACGTTCGACGTGTGCGAGCAGAATCGCAGCTTGACTTACTTCCAGGGCGTGATCGATCTCGGGAGCTTGGTAGCGGTAGTTGAGCGGCGTGGCAACCAAACCTGCCTTGATACATGCCAGATAGAAAATCACGAGTGCCGTGCGATTGGGCATGAGCGTGGCGACCCGGTCTCCTGGTTGCAAACCCAATCCACGTAGATTCACGGCGACACGAGTACTGACTAAATCGAGTTCGCGCCACGTCCAGCCGAATTCAGCGGAGGCCAGTGCCACCTCGTCGGGATGGGCTTGTAATCCTTTTTGCAAGAGCTGGGATAGGGAAACAGGTTTCTCAAGCGTCGGCCCGGTCATTGGCATCGATTGGAATCCTTGGGGGTGGTGAGTGGTGAGGGAAGGCCGAAAAACTACTTCCCTATATTCGATTCGTTAGTTGCCAGGTCAGCGCGCGAGTATCAGACGACTACTCGCTTCCACTTCAACTCTGCATGTTTGAAATTCAGCAGGATCGCCAGTCGTAGGTTCGTAATTGCCAGGTAGCCGAGCATCTGGGCCATGTGGGTATCATGGAACGCCGATACCACTTTCGGATCCACGATGACCAAATCATCGACAATCAAATCCGGTATGAGCGTGCCGATGAGCTCCTCATCGTAGTGTACGGGAAATTCCTTTTGCTGCTCGACGCGATGCCCCCTTTTCTTCAGCTCGATCGCCATGGCCCGTTCGTAGAGCTTCTCGTCGAGCCCTGGTTTCAACGTGTTGAGCACTTTCATCGAAGCACCGAGGATCGATTCGCTCAGCTCTCGGTGGATCAGTTCTGTCTTCATAGAGAAGTTCTCCTCTTGTTTACCACGGATGACACGGATGGGCACGGATAAGATAGCGCGGGCCGAGAATCTACTTGAGCGATTCCCTGGAGCTTACGCTGACAGTCTACCCATTTTACTGTCGACGCTTCCAGCAACCACTCGTAGGGTCTTATCTGTGATATCCGTGCTATCTGTGTTATCCGTGGTCACCAAACCGGGAGGTTATTTCCCGGCCGCCGCTTAGTGGTGAGTGAAGCGGTTTGTTTGGGCGCAGGTTGAGCGTGGGAAGAAGATGCTGATTCTGCTAGTTTTTGCAAACGCGTTTTTTTATTAAATAATTCCCTCTTTCGTCGCCGGGCTGAATCGCTTCAACTTGTTGGCGGGACTTGAGTTGCGACGCAGCCGACATGGTCTCGCTGGCGGAGTTTTGTAGAACAAAACTCTCCGCTTTGCCGCCCGGCCGAGCTGATACTGCTTGAGACCACCACTAAAGAATTCTCTCGTGGAGGCACAGAGACGCAGAGAACTGCCTGGAATTCTGTACCAACTTTGGGGGAATTCCTGTTGTGTGGATCAGCCTGTACGCTGGTGTGGATCAGTGGATTCAATGGAGGACTCCTGGATTAGTTGCAGGATAGCTACACGCTCGCCCAGTTTACCAGAGTAGGTGGCCAGATTCAGTAAGGATTTTTGAGCCACGGATTGTCATGGAAACACCCAGCGCGATCGGTGGCGGCGACCGAATATCAGTTAAACGCAGAGATCGCCGAGGCGCAGAGGAGGAATCATAAGAATTCTCTGCGTACCTCCGCGACTCGGCGTCCTCTGCGTTTAGATAATTGGGAGCACCGATGATGATTTTGGCATGGTGCAACTCTCATTTTTTCCGTGTTCTTTCTGTCAAACTCTGTGGCTACTATAATTGAGCACGCTGACTGAGTTTGAATCGCTTGTAACACGATAGCCGCCATCGAGTATTTTGACTATACTAGGGCCTCGTCTCAATTGTTGCGAGTGACTGGGTATTCGCTTGCTGTCAATTCTCGGTGCTAATGAGAAATCTGGCCAGATCCCTCGGAGTACCTCGGGATGACAGTTTGTATCGCTTCTGTATTTGATGCATTGGAACTCCTGGATACACTCGAACTGTTTTTCAACTACGTACTCAGGCCAACGTAAGCTCAGCAAGAAAGCGGTCCCCTTATCATGTATGCTGCGGCTCGTGTCGTTTGTTTTATTGTTTTTCTCTTGGCGCTCTTGTGTGTTGCGTTGGGAGTGTGGGTCTCGCCGTATTTTTATTGGGGGTTGGTGGTGTTTGCCCCTCTCTCCTTGCTGGCGGTTTGGGATATGGTGCAGAAGAAGCACAGCATTTGTCGCAACTATCCGCTGTTGGGTCGTTTGCGATTTCTGCAAGAGGCGATTCGCCCCGAATGGCATCAGTATTTCATTGAGAGCGATACCGATGGTCGCCCCTATAGTCGGGTCCAGCGGACGCTTATTTATAAGCGTGCCAAGAACATCGATGGTTTGCAGCCGTTCGGTACGGAACTCGATGTTTACGGTGACGAATACGAATGGCTTACCCATTCGATTGCTCCTCATGAGAAAAGCGAGGAACACTTTCGCACGAACGTCGGCGGCCCTGACTGCAAGAAGCCTTATTCCTGTTCGCTGATCAACATCTCGGCGATGAGCTACGGTGCGATCAGCCCCAATGCGATTCGGGCACTCAATAAAGGGGCCAAGCTGGGGGGCTTCTATCACACGACCGGCGAAGGGGGCTTGAGCTCTTATCACAAAGAGAACGGCGGTGATCTCGTCTGGCAAATTGGCACGGGTTACTTTGGCTGCCGCAACGACGACGGCACCTTCAACTCCGACATGTTCGCCGAGCAGGCTGTGATTGACTCCGTGAAAATGATCGAGATCAAAGTCTCACAAGGGGCCAAGCCGGGGCATGGTGGTGTGCTTCCTGCCGCGAAAGTTACGCAAGAAATCTCGAACGTCCGCCGAGTCCCCATGGGACAGGATTGCATCTCGCCACCCGGCCACAGTGCCTTTCACACTCCCGTTGAAATGTGTCACTACATTCAACAGCTGCGCGAGCTCTCCGGTGGCAAGCCCGTAGGGTTTAAGCTCTGTATCGGCCGACCCCATGAATTCATGGCCATCTGCAAGGCGATGCGTTCGACGGGGATCCTGGCCGACTTCATTACGGTCGATGGGGCCGAGGGAGGAACGGGCGCTGCACCACCCGAGTTTTCTGACAGCCTGGGGACTCCCTTGCGCGAAGGATTGATTTTGGTACAAAACTGTCTCGTTGGCAGTGGCCTGCGCGACAAAATTCATATCGCGAGTTCCGGCAAGGTCGCCTCAGCGTTTCACGTTGCCCGCAATATGGGATTGGGAGCCGACTGGTGCAACATCGCCCGCGGGTTCATGATGGCCGTCGGCTGCATCCAGGCTCAGTCGTGTGACACCAATCGCTGCCCTGTGGGCGTCGCCACCCAAGACGCCAAACTCCAGCGAGCGCTGGATGTCGGCGACAAGAGTCAACGGGCATTCCATTTTCATCACAACATGATGGAATCCTTGTCCGACATCGTAGCGGCCGCCGGACTCGACCATCCCCAAGAATTCAAGCCGGCTCACTTCTGCAAACGAATGGGGCCAACGAAGCTCCGCACCTTTGAGCATGCCTACGATTTTCTGGAGAAAGACGAACTTCTCCAAGGAACCGACCATCCGCACTACAAACTCTGGTGGGAGGCAGCTTCAGCGGATACCTTTGCCGCGCAGGTGGATCTGATGAGCTAATCTATGGGCTGCTTCTGGCTGCCACTCGAATCCATTATTCTCACCACGGATGCGCACTGATAAGCACGGATGAAATTCTTGATACTGTCCTGTCTGTGCTACTAACGATTGACGTTTTCGCAGCTTGCAAACAAATATTTTGAAAACGCAGAGTACGCGGAGGCGCAGAGGAAGAAAACAATGGGAATTCTCTGCGAATCTCTGCGTCTTGGCGTCCTCTGCGTTTCAATGGTTTGTTTTGAACAGAAGAACGCAGCGGAAACGGAGGGCGTGAAAATCGCACTCCACTCAACAATGTCCCTTCTTCTCTGTTTTCTTGGTTTCCTCCTGTTCCAATTATTGGTTGTGGCTAGTGGCCGCGCTGGGTTTCGTCCGTGCTAATAGTTCGATCTCAATTTGTCTAGTTGACCTCAGAGGACCTCCGGTTTATCCTCAGAAAGCATCAGCAGGCGTTTGCCCACATTCGACTACTCTTGATAAATAGGATATTTCGATGAGTTTCGATCTTCTCACTTACCAACATGTAGGCGACAAGAAAAACTCAGATTTCTTTGAAGAGTACCGCGTCAAGATTTATGAACGACGCCTACAGAGCGGGCTCGATCAACTGCTGGGAAAAATGCGCGGCGTCGTGATTCAAGTAGAGACCGGCGATGCGATCTCCTATCTGGAAGAACTCTATTTGATGTCGCCCTATCGGTTGGCGGCTGCTTACCGCAGCGACACGCATAATATCTATGTGATGGTGTCCGAAACGCGGTTTCCGCGGATCTTTGTCATCGAGCCTCTGGACAAGAACTTCGAAGACGACGTCAAGCGGCTCAACATGATTTACCCGCTGGCGAGGGCCAAGCCGAACGCACGCTACATAGGTGAAATCTTCCACACGACGAGCGTACGCGAGACCTGCAAAGTGCTCGAGTCGCACAATGTGCGATTTGTCTATGATGGGGACGAAGAGAACCGCCTCTATACGAACAAGCCGTTCGCATTCACCGAGCCATCGGACTTCACTTTCAACCGAGTCGGCTACACCGAAGCGGACCTGGAAGACTACGACGAACTCAATTTGGGCACTCGCTTCGAGTTGACGCAAGATCAACTGGCGGAACTTGAGAAACAAGCCGAATTGGGCAAAGAAGCTGGCATTCATGAGTTGCTCCGAGGGATCGACCATATGGCGACGCGGATTCTGGCGGGTGAGCGCGAAGATGCCATCCTCGAGTTTCTCACGATGTCGAACTACTATTTCTGGGGCGCCTACAACATCCACGAGATGAATTCTTCGACCAATGTGAATCGCAATTCCCACGTCGAGGACGACAAAGAATCGCCGGCCAAGGTGTTCACCGCCAACAACACCCCTTCGTTTATCAATTCGTTTGAGAATCTCCCCATGCCGACTGAGGACTTTGTGAGAAACTTCGGTCGCCGGATGCACCACATTGCCTACGAGGTCGTGGACGGAGATCATCCGAGCGGCGTTAAGAACGTTGACTACGTCGTGGGAAAACTGGGAACACTCGGCGTCCCGTTTCTGGCCCACGTTGTTGGTGAATGCAAAGACTCGCCTGATTTGAAGCAGATCTTCTCGAAGCATTCCAAGTATTCGATTCTTATCACCGAATACGTCGAGCGGTGCCACAAATTCAAAGGCTTTTTCACAAAACAAAACGTGGCTTCGCTTACAGAAGCCGCTGGCAAAGATGAACGTTACACGCACGGCCATGTGTTTGATTAGTGGCGGATGAGTTTTGGAGCAGGAGAAAACAGAGAGAACGGAAAAGATTTGAGCAGGAATCCTTGGAGCACGATCATCATCATTTTTTAGCCACGGATTGACACGGATGAAACACGGAGAAGAAGAATGTCTGAACCACATCCGTGTTTCATCCGTGTCAATCCGTGGCTTATTGTTTTTGCAAGCCGAGAGATCGATATCATGAACAAAAGCCTTTTCACTCAACTCGCTGTGTTTGTCCTGGTGCTCATTGGGCTGAATTTCTTTTTTCATCTCCACATCTCGATCATCGGGAGTTTGCTCCTTACGTTGGGGCTCTCATTTGTTATGCGGCTCTTGCAATCGAATACGTAACCGAATAGGGTGTTTATTTCACTGGTCGTACTTGCAAGGGTTTAGAACTGAAAGACAGACGCTATGTTTCCTGTATTTCAGCCAGAATCTCCGGAAGCGCAAGCGATATACGATCTCTTTCTGTTAGTGCTCGCCATTAGCGCCGTCATCTTCATCATTGTGGCGGGGTTGATCGCCGTCGCGATTTGGCGGGGCCGCTCCCGAGCAACAATGCCCAAACAAGATTTTGGGAGCGAGAAAAGGGAAATCTACTGGATGGTTGGGCCCATCCTGGTCGTGTTCTGGATCACAGCCATCAGTGCCAAGCTCATTCTCACGGTGAACGCTTTCCCCAAGTTTCACCCTCAGGGACTTGACTCCTCTGAGGTCGAGGCTGACTTGACCGTTACGGGTCACCAATGGTGGTGGGAGGTCGAACACAACGACAGCGGCATCATCGAAGCCAACGAGATCTATATTCCCACGGGGAAGAAGCTACGGGTCAAACTGCAGTCGGCTGACGTGATCCATTGCTTCTGGGTTCCGCAACTTGCCCGCAAGATGGACGTCATCCCGGGGCGCGAAAACTATATTTGGCTCGAAGCTACAAAACCAGGCACCTACCAAGGTCGCTGCGCCGAATATTGTGGCAATCAACACGCCTGGATGGGTTTCAAGGTCTATGCCCTCGAACCTGAAGAATTCACCAAGTGGGAAGCGGGTGAAAAGGTTGCCCCCGGCACATCAACCGAGTCGGATGCGGTGAAGGGTGAAAAACTTTTCTTCGCCCACACCTGCTCGAATTGTCATACCGTCGAGGGGACCGTCGCCCAAGCGACTATTGGCCCCAATCTCACACGAATCGCATCCCGCAAGGAGATCGGCGCTGGCGTGCTCAAGAACTCGACTGAGAACCTCACTCTGTGGTTGAAGAATCCCCAGGCAATCAAACCGGGATGCAAAATGCCAGACTTCAAACTCACCGAAGACGAGGCGAGCCAAATCGCCGCATATCTGGAGTCTTTAGATTGAGCACCGACGTCGCCACACCCTACGAACCCGTTGAAGTGGACTCCACCACGGGATTGCTCTCCTGGGTCTCCACGGTGGACCACAAACGGGTGGGCATCCTCTACATTCTGCTGGCCGTCTTCTTTCTATTGGTGGGTGGCATCGAAGCGGTCTTAATTCGTACCCAGTTGGCGATACCCAACAACACGTTCCTGTCGCCCGAGGTGTTCAACCAACTGTTCACCATGCATGGCACGACCATGGTGTTCCTGGTGGGCATGCCGTTTTTCACCGGATTTTCCAACTATCTGGTTCCCCTGATGATCGGTGCTAAGGACGTTGCCTTCCCCCGACTCAATGCGATGAGTTTCTGGATGTTGCCCTTTGGGGCGTTCCTCTTGTACTTCAGCTTCCTCACGGGCGCAGCACCGAATGCGGGCTGGTTTTCCTATGCACCTCTCTCCACCAAGCCTTACAGCTTGGGACCGGGAATCGACTACTGGCTTGTCGGCCTCATTGTGATGGGTGTGGGATCGATCGCGGGCGCGATTAACATCGTGGCAACCGTATTGTGCATGCGCGCCCCCGGAATGAGTTTGCAACGCGTGCCGTTGTTTGTGTGGATCATGCTGATGCAAGCGATGTTGATCGTGGTGACCATTCCGCCGCTCAACTCCGCGATGGCACTGCTGTGCGTCGATCGCTGGTTGGAAGCGGCATTCTTCGAGCCGGTGCGAGGTGGTTCGGCCCTGTTGTGGCAACATTTCTTCTGGATTTTTGGACACCCGGAGGTCTACGTCTTCGCTTTGCCGGCGTTTGCCATGGTCTCAGAAGTGATTCCCGTCTTTTCCCGTAAACCCATTTACGGCTATGCCTTCGTGGCGGGGTCTTCGACGGTCATTCTCCTGCTGAGCTACAGTGTGTGGGCCCACCACATGTTTGCTGTGGGGCTGGGAACGAGTGCTAATATCTTCTTCTCCGCGATGACGATGCTCATTGCCCTACCGACCGGCGTGAAGATCTTCAACTGGACCGCCACCATGTGGGGCGGCTCGATTCGGCTCACCACGTCGATGCTGTTCGCCATCGCGTTCCTGATCCAGTTCGTGATCGGTGGCCTGACGGGCGTCATGTTTGCTGCCGTGCCGATCGATTGGCAAATGACCGACACCTATTTCGTTGTTGCGCACTTCCACTATGTACTGATCGGCGGGGTGGTGTTTGCCATCTTCGCGGCAACTTACTATTGGTTCCCCAAGATGACCGGCCGCATGCTCGACGAGCGGCTGGGCAAATGGCAGTTCTGGCTCTGGCTGGTCGGCTTTAATGGCACGTTCATGGTCCAACATTTCTTGGGTGCCATGGGAATGCCTCGTCGCGTCTACACCTATGCCGACAATCCTGGCTGGGCCCTGCTCAACGGCATTTCTTCGTTTTCGGTGATCTTCATGGTGGCGGGGACGCTTGTGCTCATCTGGAATATTGCCAAGAGCCTGCTCCATGGCGAAAGGGCAGGCAACAATCCTTGGGACGCCTTCACTCTGGAATGGGCGACGACTTCCCCTCCGCCAGAAACCAACTTTGACACACTCCCCGAAATAAAAAGCCGTCGCCCCGTTTGGGACCAGCAGCATCCCGATCTTGCCGACTGGAAGTTTGCCAAGACCCCCGAAGACCGTGGCCGTCGCCCCGATCGGGCGAAAGTCTGCGCCTGGGCTTTCGTGATTTCCGAAGCGGTGTTCTTTGTGCTGTTGTTGGTGACCTATGTCGTGTTTAACTCACAAGCCACCGGTGATGGGCCCACGGCAGAGAACTCGCTCGATGTGAATCGCACGGGTGTTTTCAGCTTGATCTTGATCGCCAGCAGCCTGACGTTCTGGATCTCGGAACGGTGCTTGCGAGTCGGACGTCGCGGGCCATTCTTGTTCTGGCTGGGGACAACTATCCTGCTAGGCATCACCTTTCTCATTGGCCAGGGCTGGGAATACTACGGTCTTATTGCTAACGACATCACGATCGACCGCAATCTGTTTGCCTCGACGTTTTTCACCGTCACGGGTTTTCATGGGCTACACGTTACCGCCGGCGTCATTGCTCTGGCGATCATGTACACCCTGGGCCGACAGAACCATCTCACCCAAGAACACGCCAAACCCTATGAGGCGATTGGCGTCTATTGGCATTTCGTCGACGTCGTATGGATCGTGGTTTTCTCGATCATTTATCTAGGAGTATTCCAGTCATGATGAGCGAAAAATTATGGTACTGGACTTCGCCGGTGTGGCTCGTGGTAGTCATGCTGCTAGTTGGCTATTTAATTCTTGCGCGCGGTCGTAGCCGTACTCAACTGGCAATCTTTCTGCTGGGGCTCATTGCCTTAACCTTGGCATTCGTATCACCTGTGGGCGTGTTGTCCGACGGTTATCTCTTCAGTGCCCACATGGTGCAGCATCTCGTGCTGCTCTTGGTGGTTCCGCTGTGCATTTTGCTGAGTTTACCCAAGCAGCAAATGTCACAATGGTTCAACCGCCCAAAGTTCGACCGCTTCGGCAGACTGCTGGCGATTGCATCGATCGGCTGGATTTGTGGTGTGGGCGCAATGTGGTTCTGGCATGTCCCCACCCTGTGCAGCACCGCCGCCCAGCGGCCAGCGGTCGGACTCCTGCGTGACCTTTCGCTCGTCCTGGCAGGTCTGGCGTTCTGGTGGCCGATCTATGCACCTTGCGCTCGCTACCGACTCGACCCCTTGCGCGGCATCGCCTATTTGTTCTCCGCCTGCCTCGGCTGCACGCTGCTAGGCATTTATATCACCTTCGCTCCACTCTCGGTCTGCCCGGTTTTCGCCAGCCCCGTCGATCGTATTGGGATTCTGAACTCCCTTTACGATGCAGGCATCACGCCGGGGATCGATCAACACATCGGAGGGTTGATGATGTGGGTGCCACCTTGTGTACTTTATGTGGGAGCGATCATCAGCCTGCTTAGCCGTTGGTATTCAGACGTCGAGCCAGAATCACCATTTGTACCCGGCCGAGCCAAACCAAGTGGGGTAACGCTATGAATGAATCGGAATCAACCATCAAAACCGATCAGGTTCCGCGTCCCACCTACGCACCTATCGCCATGGCGATGGGTACCGCGATGACTGTCTGGGGACTCATGGCACCAAGCCTCAACATCCACGCCATGTGGTACATGTCGATTGCTGGAGCAGGGCTTTCGACTTGGGCCATCAAGAGTTGGATTGGAGAAATCGTCCAGCAATGGGAAGCAAACCGATGAATAAAGAGTCAAACGACCAAACCTGCTGCCAAGATCTGGACGACCGCCGCTCGTTCTATGCTCGGCTCTCGATGATCCTGTCGGGAGTCATTGGCGCCTTGATCGTTCTGCCGGGAATCGGCTTTGTGCTGGCCCCAATTTTCAAGAAGACTGAACAAAAGTGGCGCACCCTAGGCAAAGTGGATGCTTTCAAAGAAGGGGCCACGGTGCTGGTTAACTTTGAAGACCCATCGCCCGAGAAATGGGCGGGTGTTACCGCGAAGACTGCCGCCTGGCTGCGACGGGTGGACGATGCCAAGTTCATTGCGTTCTCGATCAACTGCCGCCATTTGGGCTGCCCCGTCCGCTGGGAGGAAGGACCAGAATTGTTTATGTGTCCCTGCCATGGTGGTGTTTACTACAAAGATGGCACGGTCGCGGGTGGGCCACCACCAGAACCCCTCGACCGCTACCAGGTCCGCGTCCGCGATGGCAATGTAGAAATCCACACGGCTGCAGTCCCCCTGACTACTACATTGACATTTGATAAGTCTTGACTCAAGCATTTGCCCTAACCTGAAAAATAAAACCTGTTACCACAAGAACAAGAAAAGGAAGAAATAGAACACAGATGAACGCTGATTGGGCTGATTTTCGCCGATCAGAAAAAATCAAATCTGCATCAATCCGCTGAATCCGTGTTCATCCGCGGTCTATTTCTTCCCTAGATTATCTGATTTTTCGAAATAGTTGCCAAGTCACTGAACCAATTCATCCATGAAACAACAACTACAAGCCACATGGGACTGGATCGACAACCGCATCGGTTTTACCGAATGCATGATGCCTTACATTGCGCATACGGTCCCCCGCGACGCGCGCTGGTGGTATGTTTTCGGCAGCGCCACATTAACGGCTTTTATCGTTCAAGTTGCCACCGGCATTTGTCTGGCGATGGCGTATGTGCCAGGGGGGGATGAGGCCTATGAGAGTCTGAAATACATCACCGACGAGGCCCAATTCGGCTCCTTGGTCCGCGGCATGCACGCCTATGGTGCCTCGGCGATGGTCACCCTGGTGGTGATTCATTTGGTGCAAGTCTATTTGCACGCGACCTACAAGTATCCGCGCGAGCTGAACTGGATGACGGGCGTCGTGCTGTTCTTTGTCGTATTGGGGATGGCCTTTACGGGGCAGCTATTGCGCTGGGACGCCAACGGCGTGTGGTCGGTTTTCGTCGCGACTGAAATGGCGTCCCGCACACCCTACATTGGTCCGATGATCTCCCACTTCTTGCTAGGTGGCGAGACCGTGGGGGGGTCCACGCTCACGAGGTTCTTCGCCTACCACGTATTCATCATGCCGGGGATGATCTTCGCCGGGGTCGGTTTGCACTTGTTCCTGTTGTTTCGCCACGGCGTGTCGGAGATGCCCAACGTCGATCAGCCCGTCGATCCGGCGACCTACAAAGAAGAATACGAAGCGAGACTCAAGAAAACGGGAGTTCCGTTCTGGCCCAATGCCATGTGGCGCGACGTGGTCTTCTCGACCTTGGTCGTAGGAGTCATCGTCGCATGCGCGGCCATTCTTGGTCCCCCTGCCCTGGATGCATCCCCTGACCCGGCAAACATCCATGCTGACCCGATGCCTGACTGGTACTTCTGGTGGTACTTCGCTGTGTTGTCGCTGCTACCCCCTTCCTATGAACTCTGGTTCATCCTTGGTGTGCCGGTCCTTGGTTTCCTGGTGCTCTTCTTCCTGCCTCTTTTTTCCAACAAGGGCCACCGCGCCCCGAGCAAGCGGCCCTGGGCAGTTGGCATCGTGATTGCAGCTTTTGCCAGCTTCGTCGTGCTTACGGTTTATGGATACCGTGAACCCTGGTCGCCAGATTTCGGAGTGGAGGAATTACCGACGAGTGTGATAGGTGCCGAACAAGGCCCCGTCTTCGAAGGAGGAAAACTTGTCCATTCCAAAGGCTGTATGTATTGCCACGACATCAACGGCTACGGCGGTCATCGTGGACCCGACCTTTCGAACATTGGAGAGCAACTCACCCGCGACGATCTCATCATCCGCATCAACAACGGCGGCTACAACATGCCGTCGTTCGCCAGCAGCTTGAATTCCCAGGAACTCACCAAGATTGTCGACTTCTTGATGACGAGAGTCGAAGACAGGACTGAATCGAGTACCTCAGACAATGCAAAGGATCACGCGGATGATCGCGGATAAGAAGAGTGGTAACAATAGAGCCGAATGGCGAGAAACCCCAACTGTAGCTGGATTCGCAAGAATTCAGACGAAAAAATGATAAGGAGATCTTCGAATTGTTGCGTATCCGACTACCATTTTGATTCGCGGGCAAATTCCTCCAATCCTCAAGAGATCTTGAAAAATACTCCATCTAAATGAGACCAAAACAATGACTTCCCCTGTACTCAGCGATCCCGAAAAGACTGGCATCGACCGTATTGAGGACCCGTTGCTTAACAAGGGCACGGCGTTCACTCCCGAAGAACGACAGAAGTATCGGCTGCTCGGGCTGTTGCCGCCGCATATTGACTCTTTGGAAGAACAGGTCGTGCGGGCCTACGATGCCTTCAGTGCTGAAGAAACGGATCTTGACAAGCATATTTTTCTGCGTGAATTGCAGGATGAGAACGAAACCCTATTTTACCGACTTCTGCTCGAACACGTCGCAGAAATGATGCCGATCGTCTACACCCCCATCGTCGGCAAGGCCTGCGAGGAGTTCAGCCACATCTACCGTCGCGCACGGGGTGTGTTCGTCTCGTATCCCGATCGCGAACTGATGGATGACATCCTCTCGCACGTCGATCGAGAAATAGATGTGATTGTCGTCACCGATGGCGAACGGATTCTCGGGCTCGGCGACCAGGGTGCTGGGGGGATGGGGATACCTATTGGAAAACTTTCGCTCTATTCTCTCTGCGGAGGAATCCATCCCGCACGGACTTTGCCGATGCTGCTCGATCTAGGCACAAACAACGCCGAGCGCATTGACGATCCCCGTTACATTGGCTGGCGGCACGAACGGATCAAGGGCGCAGAATACGACAACTTCATCGAGCAATTTGTCGAAGCCGTCATGAAGCGGTTCCCCAATGTGCTGCTGCAATGGGAAGACTTTGCCTCGGTCGACGCCGAGCGAATACTCAAGAAATATCGCGACCGCCTCTGCACGTTCAACGATGACATTCAAGGCACCGCCGCCGTCACCTCCGGCACGATCCTGGCTGCCATTCAGTCGGCTGGTGGGAAGCTCGCCGACCAACGTTTCGTCATGCTCGGTGCTGGCTCGGCAGGGGTCGGTATCACGGGCCAATTAGTCGGTTCGATTGTTGCCAGCGGCAAGAGCGAAGCGGAAGCGCGAGATATGTTCTACGTCATCGACCGCAACGGCTTGTTGCACGATGGCCGCACAGATCTCGATGAGGTGCTAATGCCGCTTGCACAAAAGCAAGCCAACCTGGCAGGTTGGGACTGCGACACCAAAGGCTCGATCAGTTTTGCCGATGTGGTGCGTAATGCCAAGCCGACGGTCCTCGTCGGTGCCACCGGCCAGCAAGGGGCTTTCACTGAAGCCATCATCCGCGAGATGGCGAGTCACACGGAGAGGCCCGTCATTTTCCCCCTCTCGAATCCCACCTCCCATGCCGAAGCCATCCCGGCAGATCTTTTGAAATGGACTGATGGCAAGGCGCGAATCGCCACCGGCAGCCCGTTCGACCCAGTTGAGTACAACGGCAAGACGCACGTCATCTCGCAGTGCAACAACAGCTACATCTTCCCCGCCATGGGACTCGGTATCCTGGCGGCGAAAGCCAACCGTGTCACCGACGGCATGTTCACGGCCGCCGCCGAAGCACTCAAAGAATGCTCCCCGGCCCTTGCCGATCCTACTGCTCCACTCTTGCCGCCGCTAAGTAAGATTCGCGATTGCGCCCGGCACATCGGTATTGCAGTGGCCCGGCAAGCTCAACAAGACGGCGTTGCGCAAACAACCGTCGCCGAAGAGTTGGAGAAGCGAATCGATCAAACGATGTGGACGCCACAATACTGATTGATTCCCCACCGTTCCCACAAGATAAGAGGCTGACATGTCAGAAAATAACTGGACCGTAGGCAAATACCTCGCCGCTCGACTCGCTGAATTGGATGTCCTCCATTACTTTACCGTTCCCGGTGACTACAACCTAATCCTCCTGGATGAGTTTCTCAAGATTGACCAACTAAAGATGGTCTCCTGCTGCAATGAACTCAACGCCGGCTACGCTGCAGACGGTTATGCTCGCGCAACTGGCGGATTGGCTGTTGCAATAGTCACTTACAGCGTGGGAGGACTCAGCTTGCTCAATGCCGTTGCCGGCGCCTATGCCGAAGACCTACCGCTCATCGCCATTTCCGGAGCACCCAATACAAACTCTACCTCTGAGTATGAAGTGTTGCACCACACTCTGGGAGAAGTCGAGTACGATTATGTTCGTGAGATATTCTCTCGTGTAACTGCTGATGCAGTCACGATTCAACATCCGGCAGAAGCACCTGCGCAAATCGATCGGGCTCTCGAATCGGCATTGCGAACTCGCAAGCCAGTCTATCTTGAAGTCGCTAGCAACATTGCCGCGGCTTCCGTATCAGCACCCAACCCGCGAGACTTTACCACTCGGCTCCCCAGCGACCAGCGGTCTCTCGATAGTGCAATTGAACACGCCGCGACGCTACTCAATGCGTCGAAAAAGCCTGTCCTCTTGGCAGGTGCCAAACTGCGAGCCGGCAAGGCAGAAGCAGAGTTCAGTGCGCTCGCCGACGCCACGGAATATGCCGTTGCTATCCAGCCCAACGCCAAGAGTTTCTTCAGCGAACAGCACCCTGGCTATATGGGTGTTTATTGGGGGCCCGTCAGTACACCTGGCTGCTGTTCCATCGTCGAGACGGCAGACTGTTGCCTGTTGGTTGGCACTGTCTTCACCGACTACACCACAACAGGGCACACGACGCAGATCAATCTGGGTAACTCGATCCAGGTCCACACCGACTGCGTGCAGATTGCCGACCAGACCTACAGCGACTTGGCGATGAGCGATTTTCTTCAAGGGCTCACGAGCAAGCTCCATCGCAACAACACATCACTCAAAGCTTTTCAGCGAATCAAAGAAGACCGTCCACCAAATAAGAGCGGTTCCTCCGAAGAGCCATTGAGCACGCGGCAACTTTTCACCCACATTCAGCAAATGTTGCTCCCCGAATCTTCGTTTATCGCCGAAACAGGTGACTCGTGGTTCAACGGTATCAATCTCGCCTTGCCGCAGGGGAGCCGCTTCGAGATTCAAATGCAGTATGGATCAATTGGCTGGTCCGTAGGGGCCACACTCGGCTATTGCCTCGGTTGTCCCGAACGAAATGTGATCGCCTGCATCGGTGACGGTTCCTTCCAGCTCACCGCTCAGGAAGTCTCAACAATGCTCCGCTACAACGCGAAGCCGATCATTTTCTTGATCAACAACGGCGGCTACACCATCGAGGTCGAAATCCACGATGGACCGTACAACAACATCAACAATTGGAAATACTCCCAACTTATCGACGTCTTCAATGGCGAGGGAGGAAAAGGCTGGGGCTGCCAAGTTAAGACCGAGGCAGAACTCGCCGCGGCCCTCAGCAAAGCACTCACCCACGACGGCCTCTCGCTGATCGAAGTCCATGTTGACCGCGACGATTGCAGCGAAAACTTGCTGGAATGGGGCGGCCACGTAGCCAAAAACAACGGTCGGCCGCCTCGGCATCTGTAGTGTCGCCCGGTCCCACCGTGCCGGTACAGGCACCGATACCTCCGGTCTATTCCGCTTTAGCATAAGCTGCATGCGCGGTGTTGTCTTCGTGCCGCACTCCGAACCAGCGGAACACCAAGCATATGTCAGGCTCCGACCCCGGCGAGAATATCGAGTAGATTTTCACAAACATTTTGGCTCATCTTGATTTCCTTGTGATTTTATTGCTTCAAAGTCCGCTCTATGGGTTAAGAAGATTTTTAAACGCAGAGTACGCTGAGGCGCAGAGGAAGGGAGAGAAGAGCTTGCGAATCTCTGCGCCTCTGTGTGCTCTGCGTTTAGTCTTTTCAGTGCCTCGCTTCAACTGTTACTCTCTTCATGGTCTTCATCGCTGAGAATGATTCGTTTGCCGCGTTTGTGGGTTAGCAGGTTCCAGCCCCAGTCAACAAACACGCTCGTTTTTTCTTCGGCGCTGCTCAGGAGATGCAGGTGGATGCCCAACCAGGCGAGCCAGGCGACACGGCCAGTCAATGTCCCCCCCTTCGGCAATTCGACAACTGCCGCTCCGCGACCGACTTGGGCCATGGTTCCCTTGTCATGGTACTTGAATGGCTTTACTTCTTTCCCTGCAATTATGTGTGTGATCGCCTTGCCGACATAGTGCCCCGCTTGCAATGCGACTGCGGCGAGTCCCGGCAGTGGTTTGCCTGACTCAGCTTCAGTAGTCGACGCGATGTCACCAATGGCAAAGGCGCCGGGGTGATCCTTGATCTGTAAATCGGGGCCAACAGGCACATGCCCACCCGGGGCGAGTTCAATTCCCAGTGACGCAGCAATAGGATTCGCCTGCAAGCCCGCTGCCCAGACAAGAGTGTGTGTCTTCACTTTCTCACCACTGGCTAGTGTGATTTCCTTCGCTCCGACTTCTGCCACACCAGATTCTGTCTGCACCTCTACGCCGCGCTCCTCCAAAGCCTTACGGGCATAGTCGCGCAGTTTCGGTTTGAAGGGAGCAAGGAGATGGGGCGAATGTTCGTAGACAATCACCCGCGCCTCATCGATCGGCAGATTGGGGTAATCTGCTTTGAGTTCCGTGTGCAACAGGTCGGCCATTGCCCCTGCCAGCTCAGTTCCGGTGGGGCCACCGCCGATGATACAGAAACTGAGCGCCCCGTCATCGATCAATTTCGGTTCTTTGTCGACGGCCTCTAGCGTCTTGAGAATGTGGTCATGCAATCGAATCGCATCGTTCATCGTATAGAGCGGCAGCGCGTGTTCGGCGGCGCCTGGCGTGCCGTGATAATTGACAATTGCCCCGAGGGCCAGCACCAGATAGTCGTAATCCAGAGGTGACATACCGTCCACTACGACTTGCTTCTTGGCCAGATCGACGCTGTTTACTTCGCACTTGTGAAATACCACATTGTTGTGGCGATGCAGCAAATCACGAACTGGGTATCCGACTTCAGTCGGGTCGAGCTCCTGGGTAGCCACTTGATACAAAAGCGGCTGAAAGGTGTGATAGTCGTGCTTGTCGAGAATGGTAATCCGCACCGGCGCATCCCGCAACTCTAGCACGGCGCCTACGCCACCAAATCCAGCACCCAAGATCACGACATGGGGAGTTGAAGAGTCGTCAGTTGTAGATCGTTGGTCGTTAGTCATTGGTCATTGGACTTTGTTAATTGGTCATTGGGTTTTCGTTTTCTGGCGACTTCTCCTTGATCACCTTTCCGCTTCGCGCAAAGGAAATTCCCTGTTGCGATCTGGTGTCGATCATCACAGCCTCGATGATTGGTTCGGTGACCGGCTCGTTGGAAACCCACTCCACCAGAAAATTCGCGCCACTTCCCCCGGAGGTGTCATCGCGCTCGATGAGAAATTCTGTCGTCGCGAGTGGACCTAACGGCAGTGGTTTGTCGAGATAGGATTTTACTTCGTTACCCTTGGTATTATAGTATCGCACCGAGCTCACAATGATCGGCCGGTCGAGACTCGTATTTCGAACGCTCAACGTAATTGTCAGCAGATGCGGCTTGCCATCTTCGTGATAGACATGCGAATAAGCGGGGACGTAAACTGTTTGCCCCTGCACCGGATGCGCTGTCAGTAGTTCTAGTTTCTCATCTAGGAGCGACTCATCCATAGCCTGTGGAGCTTGAAATCGCAGGGCATCGGCCACCGTATCGAGTCGGCGTTCCATGTACCATGCGGCCAAGAAAATCGGCACGACAAGCACCAGAAAACAGACCAAGAGTATCAACCAAAATCGACGCATGAACGCGTCGACATCCGAGTCTTCAATCTTCGCCATGGCAATCCTCGTGCTGCGTGTCGGAAACTGACCTCACTGAGATGATAGCAGACCATAACTGAGTTGCCTGCATCCTGCAATCAAGAGTCGACACGAACCCGGAAATATCCTGAATAGAAGTGAAAAACGCGATCTAGTCTGTTGAGCGAAGCACTGGCTTTGCAGGAGTTCGCCAAATCAACTAAACTGGGAGTTTGGATCGTGTCGATTAGGTAAATTAGCCACTTTATTCTTATCACTCTGGATTTTAACAGTGATGTTTAATCGTTGCGACATCTCGAAGCGAGTCATTGCCCTGTTGGGGGTGGTGCTGGCATTGTCGTCCGGTTTCCAGAGCGTCCATTGGGTCTGTGCACTTGGTGGCTGTGAGATCGCCGCACTTGAGACTCATACTGCCGCAGAGACGCATGCTTGCTGTCACTCACACGACTGCCACGCAAGCAAGGTGGCTACCCCGGCGGAGAGTGATCCGAGTCACGATTGCCCCTGCCCTCCGGAATGTTGGTGCCATCAAGCACCGCAGCCATTGGAACTTCCGCGCACGGCGCCGGAGCCAACTGAGTTGTTGCTCCAGGGTTTTGTCTGCAATCCTGCTTCAACGATCGTCATGGCGAACTGCGATTTTCTGTCATCGCAATCTGCAGCCGGTGCCATTGAGGATGCCGTTGAAACCTCAGCTGAGCGTTGCGCTCATCTTTGCCGCTTTCTGATCTGAGACGGCGTTTTTCGTACTGCATGACACGCAGGGTATCTTTGCGCTTCAGGATTGCGCCCTAGCCGGACCAACACCTTGGTCCAGGAAGTCCCGGAGTCAAGTGTGACTCCGGCTAGGAAATGATCGTTCTCATTAAGGAATCTCGATATGAAATCGTTTTTTTTGTTAGCCTTACTAACTCTCCCCCTCGCGGTCGGCTGTGGTTCGGCAGGCGAATCCCCTGCCACTGCGGGCCACGCGAAAGCCGTGAGCTTTGACGGCAGCAAGTTCCTCTTAGCTGAGGAACCTGACGATGCCATAGGAGTCATCGAAGCTCGGGAAGAGGCCGAAGATGGCGAGCCGCTAGTCCTGGTGGGTCGCATTGGTGGTTCAACCAATCCGTGGATTGAAGGTCGTGCGGCGTTCATGTTGCTCGATGCTTCGATCTCGGTAATTGACGAAGGCGAAGAGTGTGAAGAAGGCGAAATCTGTACCGGCGATTGTTGTGCGACAGATCGAGCCAACTGCACGACGCTGGTCAAAGTGTTGGATGCAAACGGACAGTTGGTGACAGTCGATTCTCGCGAATTGTTGGGCTTGAAAGAGTCCGACATGGTCGTCGTCGCTGGCAATGCCAAAAAAGACGACAGCGGCAACTTCGTCATGCTCGCCAACGGTGTTTACATTCGTCGCTAGAGGACTCTCCATGCTTGGACAACGACTACTCCCCTGGGACTACGGTGTGCGGAACTTGTTCCGCCGACCGACGCGAAGTGCGCTCACACTTGGTGGGCTCACGATCGTTGTCTTGTTGGTGCTGGTCGTCGTGGGATTCATTCGTGGGCTGGAAAAATCTCTTTCGGCTACGGGCAATCCCAACGTGGTGCTGGTTTACTCGCTGTCGTCCGCAGCCGATATCGAAAACTCGTCGATCCCCGGGCGGACCCCTGCCCTGCTCGCGGCAAGCGTCGACGGGGTCAGCCGCCAACAAGGAGTTGAATATGTATCACCCGAGTTGTATCTCGGAACACGCATCAGCACGGCCAACATGTCTGAACCGGGAATGGGTCTGGTTCGTGGGGTGACAACCGCTGCACCGCTGGTACGCGACCAAGTCCAATTAGTTGAAGGCGCCTGGCCACATGCAGGCGAAGTGATGGTCGGACGACTGGTTCACTCCAAACTGGGTGCCAACAAGAAAGACCTCGCGATTGGCCAGCAGGTGACGTTCGACGGGCGCACTTGGACGATCAGCGGCCACTTCACCGCTGCGGGTTCTGCCTTCGAATCAGAAGTGTGGGCACCACTGGCCGAATTGCAAACGACACTCAAGCGACAAGACCTCAGCTTGGTAGCGGTCCGAATGGATTCGCCTGACAATGTGGCTGATGTCGATATATTCTGCCGCGAGCGGATCGACTTGGAACTCAAAGCGGTTTCAGAGAGTGTCTACTACGCGAGCCTGCAAAAGCATTACAAACCCGTGCGGATGTTAGGCTGGGTAGTGGTCGCATTGATTGCCGGCTCAGGGATTTTTGCGGGGCTCAACACCATGTACGGCGCTGTCGTGGGTCGCATCCGAGAACTGGCCACGCTTCAAGCATTGGGTTTTCGACGCCGCGCAATTCTCCTGACGCTAGTCCAGGAGGCAACACTGCTCGCCTGTGCGGGAGCGCTCATCGCCTGCATCGTGGGGCTTTCACTGGTTGACGGCGCTGCAGTCCGCTTCACCATGGGCGCCTTCATGCTCAAGGTCGACAGCGTGGGAATTGCCGTCGCCTGTGGCGTGGCGGCCTTGCTGGGTGTCGTCGGTGCGCTCCCTCCCGCTGTCAAGGCAATGCGACTGCCTGTGGTAGAGGCAATCAAATCAATCTAAGTATCATGCCAAACAATACCTCTCAACTTGATCTGAGCCAACTGGCAGTCAACCGCGACAAGCCCACGGGCTCGTCGCTACGAATCAAGCGATCATGGTTGACGCGTTACGTGCTGCCTGGGGGAATCCTGCTTGGCTTTGTCTGCCTGTTCGCCTGGGCGACGCGCGACAGCTTTCTGCCGGCTCAGTCGATCACAGTCACTCCGGTGGTGGTCAGCCGTGCGGAGATTAAACAAGAAGGAACACCGTTGTTTCAAGCAGCCGGATGGATCGAACCTCGACCAACGCCGGTCGTGGCTTCGTCTCTCGCCGCGGGAGTGATCCAAGAGATGCTGGTCATCGAGGGGCAACACGTCAAGAAGGGCGAACCAGTCGCCACGTTAATTGATACCGATGCCAAACTGACACTTGGCCAAGCCGAAGCCCAACACACGTTGCAACAAGCGGAAGTCAGGCGGGCAGAGGCAGCCCTCGCTGCCGCAAAAACTAATTTTGCCAAACCGCTGAGTTTGCAGGCCGCGCTTGCCGATGCTGAGACGTTGCTGTCCAAAACCGAGCTCGAACTGAGCAATCTCCCCTACGCACTGGAGGCAGCCCAAACCCGCCAAGAACTCGCTACCGTCAATGTTCGTCGTAAGGAAAACGCAGGAGAGGCGATTCCGGGGCGCATTCTGCGCGAAGCAAAAGCCGAATTGGCGACTGCCAAAAACGCTGTCAGCGAACTCGTGGCCCGGGAGCCGCTGCTTCGCGCGCAACTGAAATCGTTGACTCAGAAACGCGACGCTCTTGCCGAGAATCTTGAACTCTTGACGGAAGAAACTCGTGCCCTGGCAGAAGCGGAAGCGAATCTGGCCGTTGCCTCGGCGCGAGCCGAGCAAACCCGCCTGCGGGTCGAGACGGCCAAGCTACAATTAGATCGTATGATTGTCCGCTCGCCGATCGCCGGTTGCGTACTGAGTCTCGAAGCAAGACCTGGACAATGGCTCTCGGGAGTCGGCTCTTCGAAAAGCCAGGGCTCAAGCGCCGTTGTCGGCCTCTACGATCCGAAAAACTTGCAAGTCCGCGTCGATGTGCGACTCGAGGATGTGCCACAAGTAATCATAGGACAGCCTGCGTTAATCGAAACGGCAGTGCTTCCGTCCCCCATCGACGGCCAAGTCATTTCGGTCACCACGTTGGCCGACATCCAGAAAAACACTTTGCAAGTCAAAGTCGCCGTGAACGATCCTCCGGCAGTCATTAAACCAGAAATGCTCGGCAAAGTAACGTTCCTCGCTCCACCCTCGCCCATTTCTGAGGAAACGACGGGAGAATCACCGCTGAGACTGTTTGTTCCGCAGGATCTGATCACGGAGAGCGAAGGAGCAGCGAGTGTCTGGATAGCGGACCTTACAGGAAAAACAGCTCGACAAAAAACTGTGACACTCGGCCACGGCACAACCGAAGGGGGCTTGGTCGAAATCCTCGACGGCCTGCAACCGACCGACAAATTAATCGTCGCCGGCCGCGAGTCGGTCACCGAAGGAGCACGCATCCGCATCAAATAGTTTAGTAGCGACCCGCTGTCGAGTCCTGCTCGACAAGGGCAGCGAGAAAGTTCGTCCAACAGGAAACCCATCATGTCACTAGTCAACGTCACCAACGTCACCAAAGAATACGCCAACGGCGAGGAAACGATCCGTCCCCTCGACGGGGTAAGCCTGTCGGTCGACGAAGGCGACTTCGTCTCGTTGATGGGGGCCAGCGGGTCGGGCAAGAGTACTCTCTTGAATCTCATCGCAGGAATCGACCAAGTCACCTCTGGCGAAATCGTCGTGGCGGGCACCGACATCACCAAACTCTCCCGCGGCAAACTAGCCGACTGGCGCGCCCGTCATATCGGCTACATCTTTCAGACGCACAACCTGATTCCCGTTCTTACGGCCTATGAAAACGTGGAACTACCGCTGTTGCTGCTCCCTATGTCGGGCGCAGAACGCCGCAAGCGAGTTGAAATTGCTCTCGAAGCGGTCGACCTCACCTCCCGAGCGACCCACTATCCCCGCCAAATGTCAGGTGGACAAGAACAGCGAGTTGGCATCGCACGGGCAATCGTTGCCAATCCTACCGTCGTCGTCGCTGACGAACCGACCGGTAGTCTCGACGATGAAACTACCGAACAGATATTGCAACTCTTGGAGCGGGTCAATAACGAACTCGGGATGACGCTGCTCCTTGTTACTCACGAAGCCGATGTAGGAGCACGTGCCAAACGACGGATCCGACTCGAACATGGCCGTCTGCTGGAAAACGGTAAGGAAACCAAGGCCACTCATCTAAGGACGGCATAACTGTGTTCAAATTTATCCCCTATGTCCTGAAAAGCCTCTGGCGACATCGCGCACGCACGCTGCTCACCGTGAGCGGCACGGCAGTCGCTCTGCTGGTGTTCTGCTTCATCGGAGCGGTGCAGCAAGGTTTGCTCGCACTCACTGCTGGAGAAGACGCAGGTCGCACGCTCATCGTGTTCCAGGAAAACCGATTCTGTCCGCAGAGTAGCCGACTGCCCCAAGACTATGAACGTACGATCTCAAAAATGGCGGGCGTCCAAGACGTGGTGCCGATCAAGGTATTCACCAACAACTGCCGTGCGAGCCTCGACTCGATCGTCTTTCAGGGAATTCAGCCCGAGAAGATTAAGGCGTGGCGCGACTTCGACTTGCAGTCCGGTGACTTTTCCTCGTTCGCAGCTCAAGATGATGCGGCTCTGGTCGGAGCAGACGTGGCCACCCGGCGCGACCTGAACGTAGGAGACAAGTTCACGATCGGCGATGTGTCGGTCGTCATCCGTGGCGTGTATCAATCACCCGTAGCCGCTGAGAACAATCTCATCTTCACGCAACTCGAATTTCTCCAGCGTGCCCGGGGTGCCAACGAAGTCGGCACGGTCACCCAACTGGAAGTACATCTCAACGACTCGGCCGATCCTGAGACACTTGCTAAACAAATCGATCAAGAATTCAAATCCGGCCCCGTGGCGACCACCACTCGTACAAAGGGGATGTTTCAAGCTGACACGCTCGCCGATCTGGCAGAACTGATCGGCTTTGTCCACTGGCTCGGCTACGCCTGTGTGGGACTGGTTCTGTCGCTCGTGGCCACCACCACAGTGATGGCCGTCCAAGACCGCATCAAGGAACACGCGGTCCTCCAGACATTGGGCTTGCGTCCGCTGCGCGTGTTCAGCTTGATCCTCACCGAGAGTCTACTCTTGAGTACGATAGGAGGCATCCTTGGAGTTGCCGGTAGTGCCTTGCTATTGTCGTCTTCCGGCATGTCAGTCGCTGCTGAAGGGGTAACGATCGCATTTGAACCATCGCTTGCCCTCGCCATTCAAGGTATCGTAGTAGCCGTTGTGGTCGGTATCCTCGCAGGCATCACCCCTGGCTGGCAAGCTTCAAGAACAGAAATTGTACCAGCTCTGAGGCACGCTTAATCACAATCGCACCGAATCAATTTAAGAATAGAACGCAGATGAACGCCGATTTAACTGAATTACGCGGATCTATTAAATCTGCGGTGATCGGCTAAATCCGCATTCTTCCGCGGACCCTTGCTTCACTCCGGTTCTTTCATTTTTCAATGCTTAATTCATCAAACAACACACCAACTACCGACTCCTCCGCAGACATTCGTCTGCGGATCACCGGCATGGATTGCGCCGAAGAGGTAACGCTTCTTAAACGCGAGTTGGGGCCTTTGGTTGGTGACACGGATCGACTCCAGTTCGACATCTTCAATCGCAAGCTGACGATTCGTCAAGGAACCCCCACGGTTTCGCCAGATGCAATGATCGCGGCTGTCACCAAGACTGGCATGAACGCCGAGACGTGGAATGATGAACCGACGGGAGCTGGTGATGGCCACGATCACGCCAGCCGGTCGCGCACTATTCTTACGGTTTTTTCGGGAGTATTCGGCTTAGGCGGTCTGTTAACACACGCCTGGCTGGAGGGTGGGTTTACCAACGCCCTCGGCTCTGAAGGGATGGGACTTAACACGAGTGTTCCGCTGCCAGCTATTGCACTTTACGTGGCTGGAATCATAGCGGGGGTTTGGTATGTCGCCCCGCGCGCCCTGCATTCGGCCAAGCGGATGATGCCGGACATGAATCTGCTGATGTTCATCGCCGTCTGCGGGGCCGCCTTGATTGGGGAGTGGTTCGAAGCGGTAACCGTCTCGTTCCTCTTTTCGCTCTCGCTGCTCTTGGAATCATGGAGCGTTGGCAGAGCACGGCGAGCGATTGCCGCCTTGATGGATCTCGCTCCGGTCCAGGCCCGCGTACGTAATGAACAAGGAAACGACATTGAAGTCACCCCCAACGAAGTCGCCATTGGACAACTGTTCTATGTACGTCCCGGCGAAAAGATCCCGTTGGACGGCACTATCCAAGCCGGCTTTTCTGCGGTCAACCAGGCACCGATCACCGGCGAAAGTGCACCGCTGACCAAAGGGCCAGACGATCAAGTCTTTGCCGGCACGATCAACGGTGATGGCTCTCTGGAAGTTGCCTGCACCAAACCAGCCAACGACACCACTCTGGCCCACATCATTCAGTTGGTCGAGGAAGCTCAATCGAATCGTGCCCCTTCCGAGCAATGGGTTGAGAAATTCGCCCGTTACTACACGCCAATCGTCATGCTAATGGCGGCGCTCGTCATGATTGTGCCGCCACTATTTTTTGGCGGTGAGTGGAGCGATTGGTTTTATCGCTCCCTAGTCCTCTTGGTCATTGCCTGCCCTTGTGCGTTGGTCATCTCAACGCCGGTGAGTATCGTATCTGCTTTGACCTCCGCTGCACGCAACGGTGTATTGGTCAAAGGGGGTGTCTTCATGGAGGCCCCCGCGCACCTCAAGGCCATCGCTATGGACAAGACGGGAACCTTGACCGAAGGAAAACCCACGGTCGTGGATATCGTGCCACTGGGCGAACACGACGAGGAAGAACTCCTCATTCGAGCGGCTTCCTTGGAAACACAGAGTGACCACCCGCTGGCAAGGGCAATCGTCGAGGCCGCTAACGAACGAAATGTGCAACTGATGCCTGTTGCTGATTTTCAGATCATCCAGGGCAAAGGTGCCCAAGGAATTTTGAACCATAGGCAGTACTGGATTGGTTCGCATCGCTACTTGGAAGAACGCGATCAAGAGACGCCTGAAGTTCACGAACAACTCGAAGCAATGCAGCAAGCGGGGCGATCGGTCGTCGTCATCGGCAACGACAACCATGTTTGCGGATTCATCACTTTGGCAGACACACTGCGACCTTCAGTAAAGCAAACCCTAAAAGACTTGCACTCCACCGGCATTGAGCACGTTGTAATGCTCACTGGCGACAACCACGGCACAGCCGAAGCAATTGCCTCGGAAGCCGGCATCGATGAAGTCCATGCTGAGCTTTTGCCCGAGGACAAAGTAGACCTCGTCGGCAAGTTAGTCGACAAATATGGCCACGTCGCGATGGTTGGTGACGGCGTGAACGACGCCCCGGCATTGGCCCGCGCGTCGCTTGGCATCGCCATGGGCGCTGCCGGCAGCGACGCCGCCATTGAGACGGCCGACATCGCCCTCTTGGCCGACAACCTCACCAAACTCCCGTGGCTGATCAAGCACTCAAAAAAGACACTTGGAATTATTCACCAAAACATCGGTTGCTCACTCGCGGTCAAAGCGATCTTCATGATCCTCACGTTTGTTGGATTCGCTTCCCTGTGGGCCGCCATTGCTGCGGACATGGGTGCCTCACTTTTGGTGATAGCCAATGGACTCCGTTTGCTGAGAGATCACGATTAATGCATAGAAAGCACCCTACCTCAGCCGAAGATTAGAAAGAGGGGGAGTCAAGGATGGCTCGAATCAACAGAAGTTCGATATGGTTGCTGGCACTGCTGGCTGGCTGCGCGTCTGCGCCCAGCGAACCGATTGTGCTACCCGCTGTTTCTACGCTCCCGACGGAAGCCACGCTGGCTGTTGAAGGGAGCCCTATCAAGCAGGTTGACTATACCGAGGACCAACCCGAGGTTCAGCAACCCACCGCGCTGCTGTCAGAGACGACCCCCGAATTACTAGCCACTCCTCTTGGGGAAGAGTTCAATCAAGACGGCTTGTCAGTTGAAGCAATCGAACAGCTAGCACTCGCCAACAATCCTGCGGTCGGCCTAGCGTCGGCCAAGGTCCGTGCCTTGCGAGGCAAGTATGTGCAGGCGGGGCTTCCTCCTAATCCCACTGTTGGGTATTCAGCCAGTGAAATCGGCCAAGATGGCCGTGCCGGCCAACAAGGTGGTTATGCAGGTCAGGAGTTCATTACTGCCGGGAAGCTCGACAAGAACCGCGCCATCGTGGCCGCAGAAATTGATAAAGCAGAGTCTGTATTGCGCGCTACTCGACGTCGAGTCCTTACCGATGTCCGGCGTAGTTACTACCGGGCACTGGTAGCCCAACAACGCATAGAGACCGCTGATACACTGCTCCATGCTACCGGCGAAGCTGTCAAGGCATCGCAGAACCTCTTAGACGCTGAGGAGATCCCACTTGCAGGGCTCCTGCAAACGGAAGTCGAGCAGCAAAATGCCCAGATCGTACACCGCATTGCCGAGAACGAACTCACTGCCGCCTGGCAACAACTTTCTGCCGTCGTTGGCGATCTGGATCTGCCCCCCCAAAAACTCGCCGGTGATCCCAAGGTCTTGCCGAGTGAAATTGAGTGGGATGAAACCCTCTCGCGCATCACGACTTTGAGCCCCGAAATGGCAGCCGCTTTCGCCGAACTCTCACGATCTCGACGGGCGCTCACGCGTGCCTATGTCGAACCGGTTCCTGATATCAACACGCAATTCACGGTCCAGTACGACAATAGCACCGACTACACCATCGCCGGCATTCAAACCACAATTCCTTTGCCTATCTGGAACAAGAACCAAGGTGGCATTCGACAAGCCCAGGCGGAAATCAGTGTCGCCTCGCAAAACATCGACCGCGTAGCACTGGACCTAAAAAACCGCCTCGCAACAACTTTTCGTGAATACGCCAACGCCAGAGCCCAAGCGGAAACCTATGCCAACGAGATACTACCGCGAGCTAAGCAGACGTTTGATCTCGTACAACGTGGTTACTCCCTAGGAGAAGTCGGCTACCTCGATTCGCTCACTGCGCAGAAGACTCTCATGCAGACGAATCTCGCCTACCTCGACGCCCTCGGATCGCTCTGGCAAAGCTACATGAAAATCGATGGGTTGCTTCTTGAAGGAAGCCTTGTGCAAACCCCAGAATAATCCCTGCTCCCCTCCAGGCGATCGCAACTAAGTCGGGTAGACAAGGATCGTGGAACCTATATCCACCGACGGCAACCGAGCAGCGATGTACCCAGACCTACGACTGTGAGCAACATTGACCCAGGCTCGGGAATTACCACACCAAATCCGCGTATTTCACCGCCTCCAAATGTTGAGGTGTGAATATTGAAGTAGGCTTTGCCTGCATCCAAACCGGCTAAGAGCGTGTTGAGGGCACTCGAAACCGTACCCCCATTGGCCGTGATGAATGCCGCATTGTAGCTACCCGCCACGGCCATATCATAGGTGTGATCATACACTCCTGCGGTCACCCCTGAGGGAAAGCCGGTAAAGGTAGGAGTAATCGTGGCAACACCAGCATTTAATAAGCCAGGATCTGCAGTACAACAATGAATGTGGGCTGCAGTAGTCATCCCGGTCAATCCCGTGAAATCGGCTTGGACTCGCATTGTCACCAAATCTAGATCAAAGGTTACCAATGCAGAACCAGTACCAGGGGAGGCATTGGGGGGCGACTCGGCGGGCCCGCTGAGATCGAATGTATAAATCTGCTCGTGCGCAGTTGAAGTGCAAGCTAGGCATGTCAGGGCCAAAACTAAAGACAGTGTTGCTGGCTTCATCAGGTCTTCTCCTTGTTGAAAAGTCGGGAAAATAGTCTCTCGGGGTCACTCTAGCCTTACTACTATGTCACATCGAATTGCTTTCATTGCATCAATACTTGAAAAATATCGCAACTACCTCCGTCCCAACCGTCGCCGGAAAAATAGTGGCACAGCAACCAAGAAATAAATCGTTGCCGGTTCCGGCACCGCAATGACCGGCCCACCCCCCAAAGGCAATCCGTAGTTTATTTGCCAGTCGACCAAGTCCTCCGAACCGAGCGAATCACGTGAATCTCCTCTCTGCCAGACGAGAAAATCAGCCCCGTCGACCAGACCATCATTGTTGAAATCGCCTGCAAGTGAGGAGTTGCTCAATGTGATGTTGTCGATGCCGAGATCTCCGTCCACTGGCTCTCCACCTGCACTGGGAGTACCGGAGTCATGTCGCAGCATGACTCGCAATACGTCACTCATAAGGTTCTGGTAGGTATCCGTTCCTAGCACCCGCGTGAGATCACTCTCCATGAGCGGAAACGAATAGTTTCTCCAAATTCCATCAGCTGGTACGTCGACTGCTACTGTTGAGGTCCACCGTGACGAAGTGCTGGGACTCACTCCAGGCCCAAACAACACCAGCCGCATTGAAAGCGCTGCAGAGCCGACCGCAGCCATCATGTCCGCTGTCACCATAGCTGCGTCGACGGCAGTGAAGTCTCCTGTCCAGGCCGGATTAGAATTGAAGGTGGCATAATTCTGAAATCCCGATTCAAGACGAAGAAACGCATCATCTACACCTGCTGGTCCTCCTGTAGTCTCGTAGGAAACGGAAGCTCCTCCGGTAGTCCATCCAGACAGGTCTAGCTGAAAATCATCGGTATGGAGCGTGGCAGCATGGCCCAGAGTTGGAACGCTACAGAACCAACTGATTACCCACACGAAAGAGAATCGTTGCACGGCTAGGTCCTGAAATCTGCTGAAAAAACGGGGCAATTCTAAACTGAGCGGAGAAATCTACGCAGCGGCATGATACCGATCACCATTCCTACCAAGACAAGCGATGCCGGCTCGGGAATGGCAACAAACTTGTAAACGATTCCACCGGTCCCATTGGCCGGGGTGTTGGTGACCATCGCATAGATTTCACCATCTGCGTCTTCACCAAATCCATGAACCGTCAGCCCATCCGGCAATATTCCAGCGGCAAACTGCGGAAGCATGAATTCTTTGATTTCGCCCATCTGCAGATCGGCGTAGAATAGTCGACCATCGACCCGAGGTGGTGCATTGCGTAGTGCCAGGTCGCCGAAAATGTATTTGCCAACCAGCTCTGGTATCGCCGTACCGCGGTAAACAAAGCCACCGGTGATCGAGATGCCGTCGCCGTGGTCGTATTGCAGTGTGCCCAGTGGACCTGAAATCGGATCAATGAGTCCCGCTGGAATACCGGGACTATTGGCTCCTACGACCGTACCATTGGTGCGATCGAAGATGAAAGTACCTTCCTTCATCGCCCAACCATAGTTACCACCCAGAACAATGCGATTGATCTCTTCGATGTTATTCTGGCCAACGTCCGCCAGGATGAGATCACCAGTACCTCCCAAGTCGGTACGATCGAAAGAAAATCGATAGGGGTTGCGAAGTCCATAGGCATAGATTTCTGGGACTTCGCCCGGACCTTTAAAGGGATTTGTTGTTGGAATACGGTACTGACCGTTGGTGCTGACAGGATCACCGCTGCCAGCAGTCGAAGAGGGTATTAGCGGGTCAAAACGCAACACCTTTCCCAGCGGCGTAGTCAGACTTTGTGCGTTGCCTCCAGGCTCAAGATGTCCAGCACCAACATCGTCGCGGTTTCCTCCGTCGCCAGTTGAGAGGTAGAGATAGCCGTCTGGCCCAAAGGCCAGGGTCCCCCCGTTGTGGTTACCCGCGTTTTGGCCGAGAGAAATAACTTCTCTCTCTGAACTGGGATCAATTACGTTGGCATCGCCTGGGGTGACAGTCCACTCTGAAACCACCATTTTGAAGTTCTGAGCGGCAGGGTTGAGCGGGTCTGCATTGGGAGTCACATAGGTCGGTGTTGTTCCATCCGGTATGGGCTGACTGGTATAGGTATAGAGCTTGCCGAAACCCGGGCTTGCAGAATCCGAGTAGTCAGGATGAAACGCCATGCCGAGAAGTCCTCGTTCATCGTTCGCACTTGCCGGGTTGAACGGTGGCGAGACCGTACTTTGCAGGTCAAGCGCTGCTCCTGGCAGCAAACTGCCATTCTCGACGATGCGGACCAGCCCGTTCTGCTCCAGCACAAACAATCGGCTCGTATCTCCTGGAGGGCTGGTGCCATAGAGTGGTGCAGCCAATCCGGTTGCAATCGGCTGCAGTCGAATAGCGATATCTCCCATAGTAATGGGTGGCAAGATATGATCCGCAACAGACGGCACATTTAGTGATAAGACGACAAGTATCGGAAAAGTCTTTCCGAGGCAATTTGGCAACAAGCGCATATTCACGATAATCCCCTTTCGTGTCGAAGAGCTGCTTCTTGTGAATCGCCCGATACCCACTTGGGCCAATCGAAGCGAATACGGCGGGACTATTTACAAAGTGTCGCAAGCACAGCGCATCTATTGCAGAGAGCCAAAAAAAATGGCATACGTTATCGTGGCGGACCGATTGCCATGTATTGCATCGCACGCGGTTCATCCAACTCAGATACTTCGTAGAATACCAGTCCCTCGCGCTCTGAGCGGAATACTTGTATCTCAGAATCTCTGGCAACCTTGGCTGCGATTTCGCTGTCCGATGCGGCTCGATCCACAAATACCATTACCGGCGACTCATCGACCATACAAAGCATTGCCGTGGTATCCCGGCTCAAACCACCAGGATAGGAGAGGCCTAACATTCTTGTTCCCTCGGGCATCGGCTCGAGATGCATGTCCATTCCCTGCCGGGCAGCAAAGATGTCGGCAAAACGCTGGTCGTCGTGGCACTCGTAATAAGGGTGAAAACCATTCTGAAGCGTCTCGCGATAGATCTGGGCAAGCGGTATCGGCTTGAAAAAAGGTGCGGGTTTGCCCGCATTGAATGCCCAGAAGGTCAGTGCAATACCGATCAGCACCGCCGCTGCCGCTAATCCACCAGCAAGAAGCGGGCGTCTTGGAAGAGAACCGTGACTTTCCGCAACAGATTCATCGCTCTCAAACACCAGGGACAAGTCGTCGGGCGCAGTCACTACCGGAAACACCTTGCGAAGTGCAGCGTCGATTTTCCTCTGTGTCTCAACTTCCGCACGGCGATCGTCGTTGAGGTGTTCGAGAATCTCCTCACGCTCTGCTTCCGGCAGCGTACCGTCAAGGAAAGCCTCGAACTGATCGTCTCGAATTGGATTGTTTTCGTTATTCATTCTAGAAATAGAGCTTGAAATCTAATCAACCTAGTCCTTACTTGTTAGTTGCTTTCGCAGTAATTGTCGACTCCGATGGACGTGACTCATCGCTGTCCCCTGGGGAATCTCTATGATTTCTGCGATCTCCGCATAACTCAGTTCATGCACTGTGCGCAATAGCAAACAACAGCGTGCTTCCCCCGAAAGTTCTTGAAGGGCTGCGAGAAGGTGGTCCTCGAAACACGTCTGGTCTGCCGAGAGTTCCCCTGACCCCGGATCGACCGACTTTGCACCGCTTACATCTGGTTCATTGTCGACCAATTGGAGATTGACCGGGTCCGTTGCATAGGTGCGTCGGCGAGTGAACTTGCGCCGCTCGTTGAGTGCACATTTACGCACTGCGCTGTACATCCATGCCAGAAAACTTGCTTCTGATTCGAATTGGGTATTCTTTGATAATGCGATACTAGCGGCAAGCTGGACAACGTCTTCTGCTCCGTCTTGGCGTCCTAAAACTCCAGCTGCAACAGCGGTGAACTGAGGAAACGTGCTCTGATAAAGCGCAGCAAGCATCGGCCCTTTCTGATGCGCAGAAAGATTCCCGGGAAATTTCATGTTTGAATCTTGCGGACTCTTCATTGCCGCCCATTATAATAGAATTGTCATGACACCGCGTTTTCCTTGCAGAACCGATACTTAGATCCAGACATCGGTGCGACAAGGCACCAATTCCCTTAGGACTGGCAATGTCTAACAACCGTGCAAGCTTGTCTCGCGGATTTACTCTGGTGGAGTTGCTGGTTGCGATCTCGATCATTGGGGTCTTGGTAGGTCTCTTGCTACCCGCTATCCAGTCGGCACGTGAAGCAGCCCGCCGCGAAGGTTGCACCAACAATCTCAAGCAGCTTGGCCTCGCAATCCAAACCTACGAATCGAACCACCGCAAATTTCCCCCTGGTCGGGTGGGCTGCGATGATACGGGAGACCAGATCGCCATAACTGGCTGCCCACCCGGCTTGTCAGCGGAACAAAAGACGGCAGCCAGTGGTTTTGTCGTTCTGCTACCTCAACTCGAAATGCAGGCCCTCTACGATCGGCTAGCCATCGAAGTTGGTGGTCTTTGGAACCGCAATGTGGATGATCTCCATTGGTACGCCGACCAATCGAAGTGTCTTGCCATCAAAGAACAACCTACTTTTCACCATTGCCCAAGTGACACTTCTGCCCTACTCAGTGATGTCTACGCTCCAGTACTGGCCGCCACGGGAAGCTATGCCTTCGTCCAAGGCACGTTAGGACCGGGAAAACCACCTGAACAAGTTAAGTACGACAACGATGGCCCCTTTCTCTATGTCACCGCGCGCAAGCCAAGCCAAGTGACCGATGGGCTTTCCCAAACCATCTTTATTGGAGAAGTCATTCTGGCCGACACCTGGGAATCTTCCAACACCTGGACCTATGCACTTTCTAATGCCGATTGCCTGAGAACCACTTCGAATCGACTCAACACAACGCCGGGAGACGGCTACGTCTACGATCGCCAAAACGGGGCTTTTGGCAGCCAACATCCTGAGGGTGCCTTATTCACGTTCGGCGACGGCCATGTCGAGTTTGTTTCTGAGACTATCGAAAAAGAGATTTATCGATCACTCTCTACGATTTCAGGCGGTGAACTTGTAGAGAGGTGATCGGAGCGATCCAGGCCCATCCGCTACTTGGAAGCACCCTCTATTTTCCGGCAATGTCTTCGCTCGTCTGCTGATCGCTTTCCACCTGATGACGCCGTTGCAACCAGCGGGCAACCAGCCAGCACAAAAGTGCCCAGACCAAACCGGCAATCCAACCCGCCAACACGTCTGAAGGGTAATGCACACCCAAATAAACCAGACTGATTCCTACTATTAGCGAGAGTAGCACTGCTATCGCAAGCACATAAATCTTTAGGCTATTGCGTGGTACGCTCGCAGCCAATAGTGAGCCAAGTGTCAAATAGACCACGGCAGACAACATGGAATGCCCACTCGGAAAGCTGCTCGTAGCGACATGCGAGAGATGCGGCACGATATCTGGGCGTGGCCGACTGATGACATGCTTCAAAACAAGACTCATCAGCACGCCACTGCCGGTAGCTGCCAGCAGAAATGCCAGCATGAGGAACTTGCGGTCCAGCCAAAGGTATCCCGCCACGATAAGAATAAAAATCGTCAAAGCCCCCACGCCACCTAGCGCGGTCGCATCACGGCCCATCTCCTGCACCCAGGGGGGACCAATCTGCGTAGCAGGATCGTCAGTTTTCCGCATGGCGCGCACCATCCAAGTGTCGAATGCTTGCGTGTCTCCCTCGAGCACTTCTCCAGCGATCTCGATAAAAGCCCAAGTTCCAGCAGCGAGGGCAAGCAACAGGAGAAGCACGACCGGTTCACGCCCCCCTATCCATCCCACCAGATGCCGCAGTGGCTTTCGAAAATTAATGATCACCATAACCCTCATCAACAATGAATGATCTCAAGGTGCGCTCTACCCGGGAGACAGTCAACTGCTTCCCCTTGCTCCAAGTTCGTGCCTCTTTTAATATAGCCGCTTGCGGCTTAGCCAAAATCTAGCGAGCACAAAACAATGTGGATGACCCTAATCCGAGGAGTGATCGCAGGCGTCGTGGTCATCGGCGTCACCGAGCTATCGCGCAAGTTTCCCCGCGCAGGTGCCCTGCTGCTGACGCTCCCTTTGGTCAGCATCCTCGCCTTCGTGATGGCGTGGACCAAGTATCAAGACCTCCCGACAGTCTCGCGCCTGGCCAAAGAAACACTCATCCTGGTCCCGCTAGGATTGCCGTTCTTCATCCCGCTCGCCTTTGCCGAGAAATTGAACCTCGGTTTCTGGCCCGCTTTCGGCCTGGGCACACTGCTGGCATCGATCACGATAGGATTATGGTTTTGGCTGGGTCCGTGAAGAATCATCAACGATCACTTCGCAACCCACAGCACGGTGCAATTGAGCCATTGTACCAGCGAGAGTTGCCTGGACACGCACCACTTGCAGCTCGAACATCAATACTTCAGTGAATCCACTGGCAACTTCTCCAAAGTCAACCTGGCGACCGCGATATTCAGCCGAGGCGAGTTGTAAGGCGCGCTTGGCACGCGGTAAAATTCTCTGATTATAAAGCCGTACTTGTTCGTCGGCCGCAAAGGCCTGCTCACTCAAACGGCGAATCTGGCGAAAGGCATCGTCCCGTGCGTCATTAAAATCGCGACTCGAAGCTGCCACCTCAGCCGAGGCCTCGCGAATAGCGGCGTCAATTCGATCTCGCCAGATTGGCAGCGTGATTCCCACCACGAAGTTAACATTGTCGTGACCATTGGCGACCGGCGAGAGGGCAGCAGTTTCGGTCATCGTCTGCCAACCAGCGCCCAATACCAAGTCAGGATATTTTCCCAGACAAGCCAGTTCTTGCTTCTGCCGATTCCGTGAGACGGCCCACCGAAGCTCTCGTAGTCGTGGACTACACTGCTGGGCTGCGGCAAAAAGCGCATCGAGTCGTTCGGGGACTTGAGTGATATCAATCTCTGCGGTCGGCTCGATGCCCATCATTTCAGGCTGCTGCACCAGTGCCGCAAGATCGGCCTGAGCAAGTGCCTTTTGACGGTGAAGCTCGATAATACGATTGTCCAGGTTGTCGACTTGTAATTGAGCACGGAGAATATCTTGCTGACTGCCACCAGCAGCATTTCGAGCTTCGGCAAGCTTCACCAACTCCGCAGCGATTTGAAGATTGTCTTTAGTTATCTCGATGGCACGGTCGGAAAACCACAACTCGTAGTACGCGAGCCGCACCATTTCTTCGACTTCTAACTCCGTTTGCGCAAGTTTAGCGGCAGCGATTCGCATTTCGCGCTCTGCAATGGCACCTTTCGTCCATCGCTTTTCGGGCCAAGGGTATTTCTGGGCGAGAGAAAGTGTATTGCCGGCGCGGCCGGCGGCAGTTTGCAAGGCCTGGTCAGATATTGGATAGAAGTTATTCGAGAGCAATGGATCTTCAAGCGACTGGGCTTGCGGCACGCGATTCGAGGCAGCAACAACTCTTGCCCGGGCAGCCCGAACTCGCGGATGGGAGGAGACAGCGATTCCTATAAAATACTCGACGGATTGACCTTCACCGGAATTGAGCTCATCTGGGATCGGAATAGCGATGGATTCAGGAACTGGAAGTGGTTTTAATTCGTCATCACTTAAATTTGTCGATTCATACTGAGCGAGCGTTATTGCGCTCTCGCTGGAAGGGGAAGCATTGGCGACAGGGTCCGACTTGGCCGGCACCAGCTGGCAACCGAGAAAGCCGACCAGCAGTCCAACCACCAAGAGAAGTTTGCTCGCCGCTTTTGCCTGAATAATTGATCTCACTGGACGCACGATCCCCCTCACCGCCCAGTGCCGGGTACTGAGCTGGGAATAGACCCATCTTGTAATGGTTGGCTGTGCCAACGATAATACCCCTAGGTGGTATCTCCTTTTTCCCATCGACCTTTCCTCGTGATCAAATCCCGATCAATCCGAATCGCCGTCAATCTCTGCGTGACCGTTGCGCTCTTGCTACCCGGCAACAGTTTTGGCAATTCGCTCACTTCTCCATGTGAATTGAATGCTAGCAGTGAAGCTAAGTGCAAAGGCTGTGGCCATTGCTCGGTGAGCTCTCCAGGCCAACGGTGCGGGTGCTGCTGCAAGAAAAAGGACACATCCCACCAAGAGAGTGGCTGCCAGAGTTCATCTCGTTCATTGGCCGCCAAGAAAACCGACTCAGGTTCCAGTCAGGGCGTCTGTTTATGCAAGGCTGATAAACAGCCTGCGTTTCCTGCATCCCAATTTCGATCGATCTTCGAGCAAATCATCCAGCTGCGGCACTTCGCGTCAACTAGCCTCTCTGCGTCAGCAGCAGATGCTATGCATGCTTGTACGATGGAACGGCATTGTGTTCCCACGTCTCTACTGCCGCGGGACTCTCAGCGGCTGCTCTGCGTCTGGCGCATCTGATGTCCTGCGCCCCCGGTGCGCGCACTCCTGACTTCTGCTAGCAGTTTGTGAAAGTGCGCGGCTGGTCTGCCTCTTGCGTTGTGCTCCGCACTTTCTGTCTAACACTCGTTCGAATCTCTTGTATGGAAAAACCCGTCAAAACAACGTCGGCTATTAATCGCCTGTGGCTCTTGCGAGTCGGGCTGCAATCGCTGGCATTGCTGGCAACGCTGCTGGTCGGCATCGTGCTGATCGGCATTGCCCAGCGAGTCGGCTGGATAGGAGCTGCCACTAGTGATTCAGTCGCTCCCGGAGGGTCTACTGCTACGGCGACTGAGTATACTTGCCCGATGCATCCAGAGATCCGCCAGGACTCACCCGGTAAATGCCCAATTTGTGGAATGACCCTTGTGCTAGTGACGGCATCCTCATCAACTGCTGAGCGAAGTCATTCAGAAGCCCTCTCCGATACGAATGCAGACGATGCACAGTACATCTGCCCCATGATGTGTACACCGCCCCATAGCCAGCCGGGTAAATGCCCTGTGTGTGCGATGGAGCTAGTGAAAGCCAATACTGGAGGAGGTGGCGGCGAGAGGTCGGTGGCGATCGACTCCTATGCACGTCGCATTCTTGGTATCCGCACGGCCACGGCTCATTCGGGTGAAGTTTTTCGCACGATCCGCACCATCGGTGAAATTGCTTACGACGAAGAGCGGGTCGCCACCATTGCTGCCTATGTCGATGGCCGACTCGAAGAAATGTTTGCCGAGTACGTTGGGGTGCAGGTCGCCAAGGGAGACAATCTTGCCGTGCTTTACAGTCCACAGCTTTATTCTGCTCAAGTGGAATATCTGACCAGCCGCCAAACGCCCGCTCTGAATTCACTCACGGGTGATACTGATCGACTGAGTGAAGTGGCGGAAGACAATCTCTCCGAATTCGGGATGTCTCAGACACAGATTGAGGCGCTCCGCTCTACTGGAAAAGCGCAGAAACGACTGCCGATAGCCTCGCCTATTGGTGGGACGGTAATCGAGAAGCATAAGATTGAGGGTGACTACGTTAAGACAGGTGAACCCATCTATCGGGTAGCCGACCTCACGACCGTCTGGTTGATGCTCGAACTTTATCCCAACGATGCCGCAGCACTTCGCTTCGGTCAGCAGGTAGAAGCCGAGGTCCAGTCACTTCCCGGTGAAGTATACACCGGTCGCATCGCATTCATCGACCCGATGGTCGACTCAACAACTCGCACAGTCAACGTGCGTGTCGAAATGACGAACTTCGACGGTCGCCTGAAACCCGGAGACTACGCTACTGCGACAATCCGTGTGCCGGCCATTACCCGCGATAAAGTCTATGACCCGGCTCTGGCAGGAAAATGGATCAGCCCGATGCATCCGCAGATTATCCGTAGCGAGCCTGGTCAATGTCCTATTTGTGATATGGCTCTGGTCCCGACCAGCGAATTGGGATACGTCGACCAACCTCTACCCGATCAAGAAGTTATCAGCGTACCCAGAAATGCTGTTCTTATGGCAGGAGACAATTCGGTCGTTTACGTTGAAACCGAACCAGGAGTGTTTGAAATTCGAGAGGTGACACTCGGTGCACTAACCGATACACAAGCCGTAATTCTGGATGGAATCAAAAATGGCGAAACTGTGGCTACCGATGGCAACTTCCTCATCGACTCGCAGATGCAATTAGGAGGCAAGCCATCGCTATTCGATCCGGGAAGAAGCAACAAGAAGGATGCCTCGTCGCCAAAGCCGGAGTCAAAGCATGCTCACTAAGTTGGTGCAGTTTTGTGTGAAAGAAGCCGCTTTGGTTGTGCTGCTGGCGATAGGGCTTGGCATCTACGGTTGGTATTGCTTTCAAAGCGTACCGATAGACGCCATTCCCAACATCGGCGAAAACCAAGTCATCGTCTTAACTCCCTGGCCAGGTCGGTCGCCTAAGGATATCGAGGACCAGGTCACTTATCCACTGAGTGTGTCGCTACTCGCCGTTCCCGGTGCTGAAAGCGTACGTGGTAAGAGCATGTTTGGCTACTCATTCGTGCAGGTCACGTTCAAGGATAACGTCGATTTCTATTGGGCTCGGAGCAGAGTTTCTGAGCAACTTGGCTCGGCGTCAGAGCAGTTGCCGGAGGGAGTGACACCGCAACTCGGCCCGGATGCTACAGGACTCGGTCAGATTTTTTACTACGTCCTAGTCCCTCCGGATGAGGGCAAGAATTTGGCCGAATTGCGTTCCATTCAAGACTTCGTCGTTAAGTATGAATTGCAAGCCGTCGAGGGGGTCAGCGAAGTTGCCTCGATTGGCGGCTACGTTCGGCAATATCAGATTGAAGTGGACCCCGATAAACTGCGGTTCCACAACCTACCACTCGACCAGGTAATGAAGGCAGTCAAGGGTTCTAATGTAGATGTCGGAGCGAAGACAATTGAATCCACCGGCATGGAATTCATTGTCCGCGGCAAGGGTTTTCTGGGAAGCGGTGGAGACACAACCAAGGCAATTCGCGACATCGAAGAGACGGTCATCAGCGAAAGCGAAGGCGTACCCCTGCGGATCAAAGACATAGCCCGGGTTCAACTCGGCCCCGATTTCCGCCGTGGTGCCATTGACTACAATGGTGCCGAGGCAGTCGGCGGCGTTGTTGTGATGCGGTATGGAGAAAACCCGCGCGCTGTTATCGACCGCATCAAAGAACGCATCCAGGAAATCACTCCCTCGCTCGACGGTGTGACAATCAAAGCGGTTTACGACCGTACGGGTCTGATCGATGAGACCGTCGGCACACTTACGGCAGCACTCAGAGAAGAAATCGTCATCACTGCGGTCGTGATCTTACTATTTCTCCTGCATATCCGTAGCAGTTTTATCGTGGCGGCCACGCTCCCCATGGCAGTACTCTTATCGTTTGTTGCCATGAAGACGTTCGATGTCGACGCCAATATCATGTCGCTCGCTGGGATCGCCATCGCGATTGGCACAATGGTAGATATGGGGATCATTGTTTCTGAGAACATTTATCAGCATTTGGCTGATTGGGAAAAAGAGGGAGCACCAGGGGGCAATGAGCGGAGAAGCACACTAATTGCAGAAGCTGCTGCAGAAGTTGCCCCCGCTGTGGTCACAGCCGTTTCGACTACCATCGTCAGCTTCTTGCCAGTGTTCTTTCTCACAGGTCGAGATTTCAAACTTTTCAGCCCACTGGCGTGGACGAAGACATTCGCTATCACTTCTGCACTGGTCGTAGCAATCACGCTCGTACCCGCCCTTTGTCGCTTGATGCTTCGTAGTGCGAATTGGCCTGGCAAGTTGAGCGCGCTTTCTACTATTCTCGGTGGAGTATTTGCCGGAATACTCACGTTCTTTCTCTGGGCGGATTCGATTCAGTCCATCTACCGTGTATCTCCATTGCTTTCTACTCTCACATCAGTATTACTCGGCGCGGTCGCTGGTTGGCTTTTCTCCCGCGAGAGAGTGCGTCCTATCGAAGATAGCTTCATAAGTCGCTCAATTGTGCGAGCCTATGTCCCCACATTGAGTCTCTTCTTGCGCCACAAGGTCGCTTTCCTGTTGTTGCCATTTTCCATTGTCATCGTTGGACTCGGTGGATGGTTCGGGTTGTCAACCGTATTGAAACCTGCCGAGCGATTTGTCGAAATGCTTGGCATGAAACCGAATGACTTACCCGGCTATGTCCACGTGAAACACACATTCACGGGACTAGAAACGGACGACTGGATTGCACTGGACGAAGGAAGCTGGTTCTACATGCCAACACTCTATCCAGCAGCCAGTTTTAGCCAAGCCATGCAGGTCTTGCAGGCGCAGGATGTTTTGATTCATCAGATACCTGAGGTGCAGGATGTGCTTGGTAAAATTGGCCGCGTCGAATCGGCACTCGACCCCGCACCAGCGGCAATGGTCGAAACCTATGTGATGCTCAAGCCGCGCGACGAGTGGCGCGAAGGGGTTACCCAACGCGATGTGTGGGACGAAATCAATGCCGTTGCCACCCTACCGGGAGTAACCCCCGCCAGTCCCCTCCAACCAATCGAAGGTCGCGTCGTCATGCTGCAAAGTGGCATCAAGGCCCCGATGGCAATACGTATTTACGGCGACAAACTGAGTGAACTGGCCGATGCAGCTCTTTCGGTCGCTGCACATCTTAAGGAATCACCCTATGTCAATGCAGCGACCGTGAATCCTGACATTGTGCTGGGCAAACCATACGTTGAGTTCACCGTAAACCGCGAAGCGGCCGCTCGCTATGGCATGACTGTGCAAATGGTAAATGAGGTGGTCGAAACTGCACTCGGCGGTATGAATCTGATTAAGACGGTCGAAGGTCGCGAGCGCTATCCAGTTCGTCTTCGCTATAGGCGCGACTTGCGAGAGCGGATCGATCAACTAGCTCGACTCCCCATCGTAACGCACAGCGGAGCCGTTGTGCCGCTTGAAGAACTGACTAACTTAGAGACTACATGGGGCCCTGGCGCAATCAACAGCGAAAACGCTCGACTAGTGGCCCATGTGGCTTTCGCCTCTAGCGGTGTGACTGGCGATCTGGAATCTGTCTCAGCAATTGAGAAATCACTCCGCGAGTCACAAGCATTGCCTGCAGATGATCCCCAGCAATTGGATCTTCCTGCTGGCTACTCACTCGAAGCTGTGGGGAGTTTTACCAATCAAATCGAAGCGAATCGTCGACTCTTGTGGCTCGTACCGCTAGTGGTACTGATCAATCTGCTGATTATTTATTTGCAGTTCCGCCACTGGCCGATCACTCTGGCGGTGTTCACAGGAATTCCTGTATCGTTCGCCGGTGGGATGATATTGCTTGCCATCTATGGCACGGAGATGAACACCGCTGTTTGGGTCGGCTTCATCGCCCTATTTGGCATTGCGGTCGACGATGGGGTGGTGATCGCCACGTATTTGGATCAAGTCTTCACTCGATTGAAGTTAAAAAGCGTAGAGGACATTCGCTACGCCACCATCGAAGCCGGTAAGCGACGGATTCGACCTTGCCTGATGACCACAGCCACGACAGTGCTGGCACTATTACCAATACTCATGTCAGCAGGCCGCGGAGCGGACGTAGCACGCGCAATGGCCATTCCGGTATTTGGTGGGATGGTGACAGAGCTCATCACGCTATTCGTAGTTCCTGTTGTCTTTTGTGGCTACAAAGAATTCAAAATGCGAATGGGTCTAGCCGACCGACACTGGGAAGGAATCGAATCCGCGGGAACATCTTCAGATCTATTACCAGCCACTTGATTTGAGAGCTTTTTGCTTTTTTAAGAAAGGATGTTTGAAATGATATTTCGAAATTTAGCTATGATAGTAGCCGTCTTGGTGATCACACTGCCCAAAGCAATCGCTCAAAGCGATCAAGGTGCTCAGGCGGTGCACAAGTCTACTCAAACGGCTACGTCCACAAAGGGCTCACACGGGGGCATGCTGCAAAAGGTTGATACACGACAAATAGAAACAGTTATCGAAGCAGGTGAGTTGAGGGTATTTGTCTACGACCAGCAAGGCAAACCAATTGATCTAACCACGGCAAGAGGACTTGCGACATTGCAAAAACAGGGCAGCTCAAAAAAGTATCGCTACGATTTGTTTCCCGATATACTTAAGGACAAGTCTGCAACATCTCTAACCGCAACAGCAGATCTTACTCAATATACTGGCCAACAAGTTGAACTTTCCATTCAATTAGACGGCCTGCAGGAACAATCGCGTCGTCCGCTGACATTCAAATCTGACGTACTCGTTCCCATGACCGAAGCACGGCAGATTGCAGCAGCTATCGAGGCTCAAGGGGTATGCCCCGTGAGCGGAGGCCAGCTTGGTTCGATGGGTAGTCCAATAGCGGTCACAATTGGCGACCAAACGGTTTATGTTTGCTGCGTGGGCTGTGTTGACGCAGTGAAAGAGAATCCTGAAAAATACCTGACACCCAAACCACCCTTTGCTATCTCTCCCATAACCGATGAGGATACAACTGCAATTGCTGACCAAGAGCTCTGTCCCGTTATGGACGAGCCACTTGGCGGAATGGGAGTACCCTATAAGACCGTGGTCGAAGGACGGGTGGTATATCTCTGTTGTCCCGGTTGTGCCAAGAAGTTACATGCCAACGCCGCGCTCTACCTTGGCAAGCTAGCAGACCAAGGGGTCATTCCCCCGCTCGCTCGTTAATCGTGAGGCAGGTATGCAGCCTGTCACTAGGATTCGGCAATGTGACAGCCTATAGACTTTCTGATCGGCATCACAGCTGCTTTCCCTCATCCGAAGAATGCCGCATGTGCTTTACAGTGGATCGAATTCCTGTGATATTCGGAAGTGCAATGAAGTCTCGCTCAACGTACGAGACCAATTCAATTACCTGGGAGTGTTCCGTTTATCGACAACATCAACGAAGAAGGACTATGACATGAAGGGTTCAATCTCGCTGGCAGCTGTTCTGTTGTTCACGAATGTCGGCTTGGCAGCCGAGCAAGCACTTGTATGGCCTCAATTTCGTGGGCCGAATGGTTCGGGCATCGCCGACGAGCAAAAACCGCCCATCGATATCGGGCCCGAGAAAAATGTGAAGTGGAAGGTCGACGTGCCAAGCGGGCTTTCGTCTCCCATAGTCGCGGGTGACAAGCTCATTTTGACTGCCTTTGAAGATGACAAGCTCTACACAATCGCCTTCAGTCGCGCGGACGGCAGCGAAGCTTGGCGTGCCGAAGCGCCAGCGAAAGAAATTGAACCGTATTACAAGGAAGCAGGCAGCCCGGCCGCTTCCACCTGCGCGACCGACGGCGAGCGGATCGTCTCCTACTTCGGTTCCTGTGGGTTGTTTTGCTATAATCTGGCGGGTAAAGAACTCTGGAGATATGAAATGCCGGCGGCGACGGTCGCTGGAAATTTTGGCAGCGGCGTGTCGCCCATTCTCTCTGACGGCAAAGTGATCCTCGTTCGTGATGAAATGAGCGATGCAAAGATCATCGCACTCGACGCCGAATCAGGAGACCTCCTCTGGGAGAAACCAAGGAAATCAGCTGCCTCGTACTGCTCGCCTGTCGTCTGGGACACTCCCCAGGGAAAACAGGTCGCGGCAGCTGGCCATGGGCGGATGGTCGGCTACGACATGAAGTCCGGCACCGAAAAATGGTTCGTGGTCGGCCTCCCCTCGGGATGCTGCCCTTCGCCGGTGACGGCCGAAGGAAAGTTGTTCTTTGCCGGTTGGTCGCCGGGTGGACCGGACGACAAGGAATTCCAGATGCCTCCCTTCGATGGCTTGTTAGCGCATATGGATAAGGACGAGAACGGATCCCTTTCGCGAGAAGAGGTTGAGAACACGGAGATGGCAAGTTTCTTCGACGTGCAGGATGAAAACAATGACAACAAGATCACTCGAGACGAGTGGGACGCGATGCTCAAGTTCATGGCCGAGGGAAAGAACATCGCCTTCGCACTCAAGCCTGGGGGAACTGGAGATGTGACGAAATCTGAAATGATTTGGGAAGCCAACAAAGGCCTGCCTTACATTCCATCGGCCATCGTCTACCGTGAGCAGTATGTCATGATCAAAGATGGCGGAATCGTCACCGCCTATGATGCTGAGTCTGGCGACCAGCTTTACATGAAACGTGCTGCCGCATCGGGGACTTATTATGCTTCGCCGGTTGCCGCTAATGGGAACATCTATATTACTTCTCTCGACGAAGGGATCGTAACTGTCCTGAAAGCTGGCACTGAGAGTCCAGAGGTGGTCGTCGAAAATCCTGCCCTCGGTGAGAAGGTCTCGGCCACCCCCGCGATCGCGGATGACACACTCTACATTCGAACTGCGGAGCACTTGTATGCATTTGCGGAAGACGAGTAAAAGCTTCTTCCCGCGAATCGGTAGCCAAATGGATCAACCTGTCGGATTCTCAATCGCTGATTGGACGCCCCCTCCGCATCCGTCACATGAAGTGCTCGAAGGCAGATTCTGTCGACTGGAACCGCTCAATATTGATCGCCATGCCGAGGAACTTCACACGGCTAATGCGCTCGATGTGGAGGGGCACAGTTGGACCTATTTGCCGTATGGTCCTTTTACTTCATTGGCCGATTATCGAACGTGGCTCGCAGACTGTTGCCTGTCAACGGATCCTCAGTTTTACTCGATCGTTCATCATGCTTCCGGACAAGCTGCAGGAGTGGCGAGCTATCTGCGAATCTTTCCCAGCAGTGGATCGATCGAAGTCGGTCACATTCATTACTCGAACTCATTAATGAAAACAATTGCCGGCACCGAGGCAATGGTTTTGATGATGATGAAGGCATTCGAACTCGGCTATCGGCGATACGAATGGAAATGCGATGCGCTCAACTTAGGTTCTCGCGCTGCTGCCGAGCGCCTTGGGTTATCTTTTGAAGGCGTATTCCGCCAAGCAGCGGTCTACAAAGGAAGGAATCGCGACACCGCTTGGTATGCTGCTACGGATCGGGATTGGCCAGCGCTGAAGTGTGCATTTGAAGAATGGCTCGATCCTGCAAATTTCGACAGTGCTGGCCGTCAACGAATGAGTCTCTCACAGTTGACACGTCCTCTACTCTTTCGCAGCGACTTTGATCGGAGAGTTTAAATACTTCAGCAACTGACCTACGTTTTGTCACGTAGCTTTTCCACCCGATAGTAGCCCTTCCCATATCTCCGGCGTAACCGACCAGGTCCAACGCTCTCCAATTCGAGAAACTTCGACCGCACAACCAAACGCCTTGCTCACAGGTTCATTGGTGAGCAGCTCGTTGGGACTTCCACTCCCGACAATCTTGCCTTCGCGCATCAGTAGCACATCGGTTGCAGTAGGAAGCACTTCCTCGATATGGTGAGTGACCACTAGCAAGGTCATGTCGGGTCTCGCCGAGTGCATTTTCCACACGGTGGCGAGCAAGGTTTCTCGCGAGAGTAGATCCAACCCAGCACACGCTTCGTCCAGGATCAACATCTCTGGGCGGCCAACCATCGCCCGGGCGAGCAAGATTCGTCGCTGTTCGCCCGTCGAGAGGGTTTGGAAGTTTTGGTTGTCTTTCTCAAACAACCCCACCTCATGCATCGCTTTTCGTGCGATCTCAACTTGCGTCCTAGTAGGCCTATCAAAGTAAATCGTCAAGGTTCCAAAAAACCCTGTCAGCACAACATCCAAGGCAGTCATGTTAGCATCTAAGAGCGCCACGGCACTCGGATCGACAATTCCCAGCCGTCTTCTTAGCGAATGAACGTCGACGCTTCCGAGTTCACAGCCGAGCGTGGCCACACTTCCTTCAGAGGGCCACAGGTATCCGGTAATGAGCCTGAGCAGCGTCGTCTTTCCACAGCCATTGGGCCCGAGAATCACTGCCATCGCTCCGCGATTAATGCTCCAGTTCACATCGCGCAGTATTTCTACTTTCGTCGTGCGGAACGACACGTCCTTGAATTCGATCGCCTTATCTTGACTCATAGGTCTCTCAATTGCTTAGTCGCCTGGACAATCCTCGATGAATGCATTCTATCGACGATAGCATGCTGGCAAGAGGGGCTTCGTCCTGGATCGCAGCCCAAGGGAGGCCGGAAACAAAGCACGGCCCTCAACTCCCGGTGCGCTGCCAGCCTCAAAGGAAACTCACCCCCGCCGATGATCCAGAAAGGGACTTGCGTTTGCTTGCGAAAGAAGAGGACAATCAGGGTATGCCAGAGAGTGATTCCGAAAGGTAATCCTGAAGGCCGGAACGAGTTCCCCTGCTGGACCTCACTCCACTCGTATCGACCTGCAATAAGGAGTATGTCATGCGCCGTCCAACCGCTTTTACACTCGTTGAACTCTTGGTCGTGATTGCAATTATTGCCCTCTTGCTGCAACTCTTAATGCCAGCTGTCCAAGCCTCGCGAGAAGCGGCGAGACGACACCAGTGTGCCAATCAACTTCGTCAATTGGCGATTGCTACTCAGTTGCATCTGGATACGCACAAGTTTTTCCCCAGTGGGGGATGGTCGGCAGGTTATATTGCCGACCCGCACCGCGGCTATGGAAAGTCGCAGCCCGGCGGCTGGCCGTTTAGTCTACTGGAGTTTATGGAAGAGGTGAATCTCCGCTCGACGACGGACCGACTCGAGGATACTCCTTTGGGTCCAGGCCTGGTGCGACTCTATCAGAGCGCACCGTCCATTTTTTACTGCCCCAGTCGCCGATCGGCTCAAGCCTATCCCATAAAGCGCACAGGTAACGGAGAGTGGAGCTTGAATGTGGCCCAGGGTGTCCTGCAACTGCCAGGGGTAACCAAAATCGACTACGCGGCAAACAGCGGCGATGCCAGGTATCACGCTGGGGTATCTTTCTCTCACGAACCCGAGATGTGGATCCCTTCCAGCTACGCCGCTTTGAATGGCAGCGAACCCCAGTGGTCCAACACCGAAGACCCGAACTCACCCTTATGGCAGACGGGCATTTCTTACTACCGTAGCGAAGTCTACCTAGCCCAGGTGGAGGATGGATTAAGCCGCACCTATCTCTACGGTGAAAAATACCTGGCGCCAAATCTCTACGTAGATGTGAACATTACCAACGGTGTCGACCACATGGGGGACAACCAATCGGCCTGGGCAGGCTACGAGTGGGACAACCATCGCGTCGCTTGGAACCCGAACACGGCTTGGCCAGAAAAGAGCTATCAGCCTAGTCAAGATGGAACGGGAAGCAACTTCTCGAACATTTTCGCCTTCGGCAGCGCCCACCCAAAATCTCTCAACATGAGTTACTGCGATGGCTCGGTCCGCACGGTGAGTTACGACATCGACCGCGACGTGCATCGCTTTCAAGCCAACCGGTTGGATGGCCAAGTGTATTGAGGTGCAACGCCCTCTCCGTAGCGACTGTCAGCAGTTTGCCAGTCAACGTGAGAATCAAGTTTTCCAAATTGGCGTCGCTGCAATCGCATCGCAGAGCAATTATCAAATCAAGAAATCAGTCGCTTAGGCGTTCTTGACTCAGGCATTGAATACCGGTTCCAACTCTCCAACCGGTTCGGGGCGGGTGGTGCGAGGAAGACACTTCACAGCGTCATTGTATTCTTCTCTGGCGGCTGACTCTGCGACTTCATCAAATTGTACCGCGAATGCCAAGAACGCGACTGTCGTAACTAATCCCCCCAAGATCAACAGTGCGGTCGGCCATTCTAGCGAGCCCTTGAACAGGAATCCTGCGGCGACAGCACCTGCGTTGCCGCCGGCACCGACGATGCCTGCGACTGCCCCAAGTGCTTTCTTATTGACGAAAGGAACCACCGAGAAGGTGGCCCCTTCACTCATCTGCACAAACAGGCTAAACACGACCAGTGCCGGCAAGGCAACTGCAAGTGCGGTCATCTGAGAGAAAAACATCAGGGCAATCCCTTCGCAAAAGAGCGCGAAGAACAGCCAAGTCACACGACCTCGCAATCCCCATTTCGATCCGAACAGATCGCCCGACGCACCACCCAAGGTCCGCGCAAAGAGATTCATCAGACCAAACGAAGCTGCCATCATGCCGGCTGTTGCCAGTCCGAGATCAAAGTAATCGATAAAGTAGAGAGCAGCGATGTTGTTGAGCGTCAACTCAATGCCAAAACAGGCACCGTAGATTACGAATAGGGCCCAGACCCGGTGGTCACGGCAAGCAGCCCAAAATTCGCCGTTGGCTTTCTTCGTCGAAGGAAGTTTGCCAGCTGCTCGTAACTCTTTGAAGCTCCCTTCGGGAGTGTCCTGGGTAAAGCAGTAGTAGGCAATTCCCGTGAGGCAACAGACAACTCCTGCCACGACCATCGACAATCGCCAACCCATGGCGCTGCTGAAACCCATCGTAGTGACAAACAGCCCAAACAGAAGCGGCATGACGAACTGGGTAACTCCTCCTCCCAGATTGCCCCAACCGGCCGACGTTGCGTTTGCCGTGCCAACGATATTCGGGGCAAACATGACCGAGGTATGATATTGCGTGATGACGAACGACGCACCGATGACTCCAATCAAGAGCCGAAAAATCAGAAATGTTTGAAAATCATGGGCCAGACCAATCCCCATGACTGGTAACGAACCCAAAACTAGAAGCCACGTGTAAGCCAAACGTGGTCCGATTCGATCACACAACCAGCCGATGGCCAGCCGTGCAAAGATCGTAATCGTCACCGAAGCGATGATCGACCAACCCACCTGCTCCTTGGTGAGCGATAACTCTTCACGCACCACGGCCATGAGAGGTGCGATCCCAAACCAGGCGAAGAAGCAGAGGAAGAACGCAAACCAGGACATATGAAACGCCCTGATTTGCGGCATGTTGAGATTAAAGAAATTGCTCCACAATGAGGTGGTTTTGTTCTTGATATCCATTCAGGTACTCAATTGTTCTCGACGCGCGCAGGTTCACCACAAACGCTATTGCGCTCAGGATTGACGAACGATCAAAGATGGCAGACCTAGCTAAGCAAGGTCTGTGACGGCGGTTCGGTGGGTATCGTTGGTAGCTAGTTACACAACTCTCTTAGAGGGTTTGAAAAATCGGATTCCGCCTATGAATCGTTAAAAAGCAAATGCCATGCCGAGACCCCCATTGGTCGACCGAACAATCTATCTCAACACGAGATGAGAAGGTATTTCTCGCAGAGGCGCAGAGGCACGGAGAAATCCAACTACTGCTCTACTCTTTTGCGCCTCTGCGAAAGGTCAATTCACAGTAGCAACATTAGTGCGCACACTTTGCCCAGATGGCGGGCATTTCCAATGTAACTTGCTTCACATAGAGTCGATTCTCCCGGCGAAAATACTGACTGAAACGCAACGCAGTGTGCAAATGGCGCGCAACTTGCTCACAGCTAGATCAGTGGGCGGTGCGCCCCCATTTTGCACTTAGTTGAACTTAAATATGAAAAGCACTTTGAATGGCGGCTGTCGCAGAATCTCCCACCTCGCGTACCAATGGATTTTTGGTCAACGCTCTGTTGGACGAACAGCAACGTACGACGGTTGTCGAGCGTTTCTCTCAGCGTCACTCTACCGCTACCGAGCCGCTCCTTGCTGGGCACTATCAAGATCTTATTCCCCTGTCGAAGCCGAAACCTGGGGAACAATACGCCTTCGAGGTTGACCTCGATGCCTGCTCAGGCTGCAAAGCCTGTGTGGTTGCCTGTCATAACCTCAATGGCTTGGACGAATCCGAACAATGGCGCAAAGTAGGATTGTTGCACGGCGGCAGCGAGCAACTCCCCGTTTTGCAGCACATCACCACGGCTTGCCACCATTGTGTCGATCCCGCCTGTCTTTCCGGCTGCCCCGTCATGGCCTACGACAAGGATCCGGAAACGGGAATCGTCCGCCACTTGGACGATCAATGCATTGGCTGCCAGTATTGCATCTTCATGTGTCCCTACGATGTGCCGCACTACAACCCCGGGCGAGGCATCGTCCGCAAGTGTGACATGTGTCACGACCGCCTGGCTGTCGGCGAAGCGCCCGCCTGCGTACAGTCGTGTCCCAACGGAGCCATTCGGATTCGCACAGTTTCTACCGAGTCCGTAATTGCTGAGAGCGAATCCAATCAATTCTTGCCAACGGCGCCCGAACCTGGGATTACCCTCCCCACAACGTCCTACAAATCAAGTAAACCGTTGCCCCGCAACCTACTTCCTGCCGACTACTATTCTGCCAATCGGCAACATAGTCATTTGGCGCTGGTATTCATGTTGGTTCTGACACAACTCTCGGTGGGCGCCTTTATCGTTGGACAAGTGCTCGTTTCCGGCCCGTGGGCAGATCAACTCATGCTGACGGCGATTCGCCCGGCTTATGCGATTGCGGGACTAGTCGTCGGTCTCCTAGGCATGAATGCCGCGGTGTTTCACTTGGGCCGCCCCTTGTATGCATTTCGCGCTTTGCTAGGTTTACGTACTTCTTGGCTAAGCCGCGAAATTCTTGCCTTCGGTGTGTTCGCCGCTGCTGCGCTCGCATACGCCGCCGCGGTTTGGTTTGCGGGAGATCACCCCGGTCTGGTTCCCTGGGCCGATCGCTTAGGACTGGCAACCGCCATCACCGGAGCGGTTGGGGTCCTGTGCTCGGTAATGATCTATGTCAAAACGCAGCGGCCATTCTGGACTGGCTCGCGTACCGGCAGCAAATTCCTGCTGACCTGCCTCGTATTGGGGCTGCCAATCGCGTTATTAGTCTCGTTGGTCGCTTGTGTCTGGAACCAGCAGCTTACCGCCCACTCGATCATGCAAAACTATGGCCAGTCCCTGTGCAAGGCGCTCATGATAGTGGTTGCCATGAAGCTCCTTTTCGAGACAGCAGTCTTAGCTCGATTAAAACAACGCCAGTTCACTCCCCTCAAACGCACGGCCCTCCTGCTCACGGGTGAACTGAGCATGACCAATATGCTGCGGTATTTCTTTGGCATCATGGGGGGGTTGCTTCTGCCGCTGGTCTTGCTCTCCCACAAGGCGACCACCGTGGGAGAGGGTGCCTATCAACCTCTCTTCATGGGGTTCATAGTTATCCTGATTGCAGGGTTACTTTTGATCGGCGAACTGCTCGAACGCTACCTGTTTTTCGCCGCTTCGGTCGCACCAAAAATGCCGGGGGCACCATGATCACCACATCACCCACGGCTGGCAACTCCTTACTACGTCAGTGGCAAGGCCCTTTGACCGAAGAGCTACTACGCGCACCAGGAAACTTCGGCCTCGGTCAGGTCCCTTCCTCCAAGCAGCCCGATGCGACCACGACGATGGTTTGTGGGTATTGTTCCACGGGCTGTGGCCTGAACATCCATCTCAAAAATGGCGAGGCAGTTAATCTCACACCAACGGTCGACTACAGCGTCAATGCAGGGATGGCCTGCCCCAAGGGTTGGGAGGCACTCTCTGTGCTCGACTGCCCAGACCGCGGCACGATGCCACTCCTGCGAGACGACCAAGGTCGCCGTGTGCCGGTGAAATGGGATATAGCGGTGCGCGCATTTTGCGATTCTTTTAAGAAGATCCAAGAACGCCACGGTAAACACTCCGTCGCATTTCTCAGCACGGGGCAGATACCCACTGAAGAAATGGCCTACCTGGGTAGCCTCGCCAAGTTCGGCATGGGCATGCTCCATGGCGATGGAAACACGCGCCAGTGTATGGCCACCTCGGTTGTCGCCTATAAGCAAGCCTTCGGATTCGACGCACCGCCTTACACCTATCAGGATTTCGAAGAGTCAGATGTTATCGTCCTGGTGGGGTCGAACCTCTGCATCGCCCATCCGATCATGTGGCAGCGCGTCTGCCGCAATCCGCACGAGCCTGAGATCATTGTCCTCGATCCTCGTACCACTGAAACCGCCGCTGCTGCCACGCAGCACCTGGCACTCAAACCGAAGTCCGATCTTGCCCTACTGTATGGCCTGGCTCACATTCTCATTGCTGAAGGTTGGATAAATGACAAATTCATTAGCCAGCACACCGAGGGCTATGTCGATTTCCGCCGTCATGTAGAAAGTTTCACTCCTGAATATGTCGAACAAGTCAGCGGCATCTCAAAGGAACGCCTCCATTACGCTGCCCGCACAATTCACAGAGGCAAGCGAGTGAGCTTCTGGTGGACCATGGGTGTCAACCAAAGTTACCAGGGGGTCCGCACAGCCCAGGCAATCATCAATCTGGCGCTAATCACCGGCAACATCGGTCGCCCCGGCACAGGTGCCAACTCGATCACCGGCCAATGCAATGCCATGGGTTCGCGGCTGTTCAGCAATACGACCAACTTGCTCGGAGGCCATGACTACCAGAATGCAGCCCATCGCCAGAAAGTGGCTGGCGTACTCGACATCGACGAGAGTCACATACCCACGGAGAACAGTTGGGCCTACGACCGGATCATCGAAGGAATACTGCGTGATGAGATCAAGGGTCTATGGGTTATTTGCACTAACCCTGTTCATTCATGGATCAACCAGAACACCTGTCGGGAGATTCTCGAACGACTCGATTATCTCGTCGTGCAGGACATGTATCACTCGACTGAAACGGCTCTTGAAGCCGATCTGTATATCCCAGCGGCTGGCTGGGGTGAAAAGGAAGGGACGTTCATCAACTCAGAACGTCGAATCGGAGTTATCAAGAAGGTAGCGAAAGCGCCAGGGCAGGCGCTCTCCGATTTTTCCATCTTTCGACTCGTCTCACACTACTGGGGCTGCGAAGAAATGTTCTCACGCTGGCAGCAGCCCGAAGATGTCTTCCAGACCATGAAGGAGCTTTCTCGGGATCAACCGTGCGATATCACCGGCATCGAAGATTACCGCATGCTCGATGACCGTGGTGGCATTCAATGGCCTTATCCCGAGGGCTGTCAAGACGAGCAAAGCGAGCGGCGCTTGTTCGCTGACGGCCAGTTCTACCATCCCGATGGTCGTGCCAAAATGCTCTTCGAAGACCCCAGCGAAATGCCAGAACCACCCAATCCCCGCTATCCCTATCTGCTGCTAACGGGCCGAGGAAGCGCATCGCAATGGCATACTCAGACACGCACTTCCAAGTCCAGTGTTCTGCGAGGGCTCTATCCACTTTCACCCTACGTCGAGATCAATCCCCAAGATGCCCGCAACGAAGAGATACGCCCTGATTCCCTGGTTACAATCACTTCGCAGCGTGGAAGCATCCAAGCCAAAGCCTTCGTAACTCCCACAATTCAAGCTGGTCAGGTCTTTATTCCCATGCACTACGAAACAACCAACCAACTTACCCACGCCCATTTTGACCCCTATTCCCGGCAACCTTCTTATAAGAACTGCGCCGTAAGAATATCCCCGGCTCATGTACCCGTGATCGGCTAGTTATCTGTCATCCCGAGGTACTCCGAGGGATCTGGCCAGATTTCTCGGAGTATCTCGAAATGACAAACAAACGACACTCTTAACAGAAAACTCTCACTCAAAAACCATGAACACTTCCCCACAAACAGTCGTCGTCATTGGCAATGGTATGGTCGGTCACCGGTTTGTCGAGAAACTGGTCGAGTTTGATACTCTCGAACAATACAAGATCGTCACATTCTGCGAAGAGCCACGCGCTGCCTACGACCGCGTCGGTCTGACTTCGTTCTTTGCCCACCGCGATGCCGAGCAACTCATGCTCGCCCGACTGGATTGGTATCGAGAAAATGGTGTCGAATTGCACATTGGCGATCGGGCCTGCACAATCGATCGCGATAAAAAGCTCGTGCGATCTGAGGCTGGCGTAGAAATTACCTACGACCACATCGTAATGGCGACGGGCTCGTATCCCTTCGTGCCTCCTGTTGAAGGCTTCAAACTCCGTGGCGTGTTCGTGTATCGCACGATTGAAGATCTGGAGCGGATTATCGAATTCGGCAAGAAGTCCAAGCGTTGCGCCGTCATCGGCGGCGGACTACTGGGCTTGGAAGCAGCCAAAGCCGCTTATGACTTGGGACTAGAAACCCACGTAATCGAGTTTGCCCCGCGACTCATGCCACGGCAGATCGACGATCATGGCTCACAGATTCTCGTCAAACGCATCGAAGAAATGGGAGTCCGTGTCCACCTGAACAAGGGCACCAAAGTGGTCCTCGGCAACGGCCAAGTTGAGAAAATGGTATTCAACAACGACGAGGAGTTGGATGTCGACATGATTATCGTCTCCTGCGGAGTCCGTCCTCGCGATGACCTGGCTCGCGAAAGCGGACTGGAATTGGGGGAACGCGGAGGGGTTCTGGTGAACGATGCTTTGCAGACTTCCGATCCCGATATCTATGCCGTTGGAGAAGTCGCCCAACACAGTGGCATGGTCTATGGCTTGGTCGCACCTGGCTACGAAATGGCCGAAATCCTGGCGATGAATCTCACCGGGAGTGAAGCTCGGTTCACAGGTGCTGATCTCTCGACCAAGCTAAAACTCATGGGCGTCGATGTCGCCAGCTTCGGCCAAAACGAACTCCCCGCGGATCAGGCGACCCCTTTGGTGTACGAAGACCCCATCGGCGGTGTCTACAAGAAGTTACTGTTTGATCCGGCAGGTAAGAATCTGCTGGGTGGCATCCTGGTGGGCGATGCCTCCGATTATGGCACTCTGTCGATCCTCGCCAAGAGTGGTGATCCACTCCCCTGTCAGCCGGGTGATCTGCTAGGAGGTTCTGGCGGTGGTGCAGCGGCAGCGCTCGGTGGAGCGGATGCCATGTCCGACGATGCCCAAATCTGCTCCTGCAATAATGTTACCAAAGGTGCCATTTGCGCAGCCATCACCGAAGGAGGTCTCACTTCACTCACAGACCTGAAATCCTGTACCAAAGCCGGCACCGGTTGCGGAGGATGTATGCCACTGGTTGCCGATGTCTTCAAAGCGCAACTAGAAAAGTCCGGAGTCGAGGTAAACAACAACCTCTGTGAACACTTTGCTTATTCACGACAGGAACTCTTTGGCATCGTCAAAGTCAAAGAAATCAAGACCTTCGCAGAACTAATCACGTCCTACGGCAGCGGCAACGGCTGTGAGATTTGCAAACCGGCCGTTGGGTCGATTCTTGCTTCCCTTTGGAACGACACGATCATCAATGCCGATCACCAAACCCTCCAAGACACGAACGACCGCTTCCTGGCTAACATGCAGCGCGGGGGGCTGTATTCGGTCGTACCTCGAGTTCCCGGCGGCGAGATCACGCCTGACAAGTTGATTGTTATCGGCAACGTCGCTAAGAAGTATGGCCTCTACACAAAAATCACTGGTGGACAACGCATAGATCTCTTCGGTGCACAGCTCCACCAACTCCCCGACATCTGGGAAGAGCTGATCGATGCAGGGTTCGAGAGCGGCCACGCCTACGGTAAGGCCGTGCGAACCGTCAAGAGTTGCGTTGGTACCTCCTGGTGCCGCTACGGAGTTCAAGACAGCGTCCGCTTTGCGATTGAGGTGGAAAAGCGCTACCGCGGAATTCGAGCACCTCACAAAATCAAGTTCGCCGTTTCCGGCTGCGTCCGCGAGTGTGCTGAGGCCCAGTGCAAAGACGTCGGCCTCATTGCCACTGAGAATGGCTACAACCTCTATGTCTGCGGCAACGGCGGTGCAAAACCACGTCACGCTGATCTATTTGCCACCGACATTGATGAACAGACCGCCCTCAAATATATCGACCGCTTTCTGATGTACTACATCTACACTGCCGACAAACTTATGCGTACTGCTACATGGGTCGAGCAACTCGACGGCGGTCTCGACCACGTCAAGGATGTCGTGATTCACGACAAGCTTGGCCTTTGTGACGAACTAGAAGAGCGGATGCAACATCTGGTTGATACGTATCAATGTGAATGGAAAGCTGTCGTCGATGACCCCGAAAAACGCAAACTCTATCGCCAGTTCATCAATACCGAGGAACATGAGCGAGACATCGAGTTCGTCGACGAGCGAGGTCAGCAACGCCCCGTCTATTGGCCCAAGGATGGCGATCTCGTGCAGATTCAATCGTCTCCAGTAAAGCACGAAGCCAACGGCACATCCAAGCGACCTCCCGCACCCAAGCCGGAGTGGATCGAAGTGGGCAACGTCGCCGACTTTCCCCGCGACGGCGGCGCCGCCATCAAATATGGCGACGTGCAAATCGCCGTGTTCAACTTCAGCAGCCGCGGCGAGTGGTACGCCTGCCAAAACATGTGCCCCCACAAGAATGCCTTCGTACTTTCCAGAGGCATCCTCGGTAGTGTGGGTGAAGAACCCAAAGTCGCTTGCCCCTTGCACAAGAAACCATTCTCCCTCAAGAGCGGAGAGAGCCTCTCCGGCGAAGATTTCTCGGTAAAGGTGTTCCCTATCAAAGTCGAAGCAGGGAAGGTCCTGGTCGAATTGCCACCCAAACAGCAACTCGATGCCCTGCTGGCGACCCGCCTCCACATCATCGGCGAAGAACTGGATGCTTGCTCGGCATGTACTGGCCACAAAGAGGAAGAAATCACCCAAAGCGTGTGACCCCGTTTAGCCGTACCCCGAAGGGAAACGAGTTTCAGCTCCACCGCCAGTCCGCCATTCCGCTAGTCCGCCACAGCGTCGCCCGCCGCTCGGCTACTTCGTCTCGCTTGCCGTTGGAATCAAGCTCTCTGGCTGGTCCAGAAAGAGATAGTGCCCATGGTCTGCCGTGACGATGACGACAGACTCCTGCCAATTGCTGTTTTGCTCGACCCAATGGGTGACGGTTCTCACAGCCTCGTCGCCACTGAAGACGGCCCCAATAGAATTGTCGAGGTTGTCATCGTGATTGGCCCAATCAACGTCGCCTGCTTCGACCATCAACCAGAAACCCTTCGGGTTTGTTGAAAGCACGGTAATTGCCGCTTGCGTCATTTCAGCAAGAGTGGGATTCTCGTCCAGGTCGGCGGGCGAATAGCATTCGGCCTCGGCTATACCAGGGGCACACTGATAGTCGCCGTTTGCAGTGGCAAAGGGAAGATGCCCTTTGTGGGCGCCGTAGAATCCAAGCAGCCGTTTGTTTGTGGTAGCGGCCTGCTCAGCAGCCGCCTGGAGAGCGTCGCTACCATTGACCCCTGCGGTCCGCTCGGATATTAGATATTTTCCTTCATTCTGGCTATCAATCGCCTCCAGGTCGGCGTCGGTCAGATAGATACTGCCAGGCTCGAAATTAGAGCCTTGTGGACGATTTGTCTTAGCAGTCACTCCGTAGCCACCGCCGATCAAGACATCCAATCCCGGCAATGGCTGATCGGGATGCGCTACCGAGGGAAGGCCGAGAAGGTCCCGTGTTAGATCTTGATAGTCATTCCTTGAAACATTGTGAGCATAAGCAGCAGCCGGAGTAGCATGGCTGATCGGGACACTGCTGACGGCACCCACAGAATAACCATCAAGCTGCGCCTGAAAGGCGACCGTAGGCAGCTTGTGCCCTGTCGGGTCGATGTTGATCGAGCCATTGAAGGTTTTGATACCGGTACACATACTCGTCGCGGAACTTGCGGAATCGGTGTAGGCATGGCGGACAATATCCTCGTCGTTTTCGGTGATCGCATAGCTGCTATCACTCCCTGGAGTCCAAGGGTTCGGACCACCGCGTTCGACATTGTATCCTCCTCCCAATGTGCCATTCGGGTTCTTGACTGTTTGTAGATCGACGTCGACCTCCGTGCCTGTGTTATGGGGACTCGTTACCATGTAGCCGAATTGGCTAGTCCCGTCGGCAGAGACGTCTTGAAAATGAAGCCCCCGCCCGCGGCCGGAATCATAGCCAATGCGGCAGGACTTGTAGATCGCGGCAGCACGGGTAGTTTCCCAATCCATGCCATCAAAGATGATCAGAAAAAGATACTTCCGCCCCGCAGCGAGAGCCGCTTGCTGCAACCTAGCGATGTCCGTCTGATCGCAGTACTCGGCAGCGGGATTGAGCGTCTCGATGGGTTCACCGTCATAGAGTTTCTTGAGTCGAGTCGAATCGCGATAAACACTATTCTTGCCCAGGTAGCTATTGAGATCGATTCCGGGTCCCGCACCAGCAGTTCCAAAGGTGTAGATGGGAATCAAGCGATTCGAATGTGTGGCCCAACCCTTGTAATTTTCTGTATCAACACCCCAGTGGGCAACGACAGATCGCTTCGAGAGAATCGCGCCTGACTGCAGGTCATGGATAACATCCTTGGGTTTCTCACTCTCTTCAAACTCCACAGCACTGCAATGGTCACAACCAGCAAACAAGACGCCCACAAGGACAGACCAGCGTACACAACTTTTCATTCTGCAAATTTTCCCAGCAATCCTACGAAACTCTTACATATTTCTACTACGTTCTGTACGCCTGCCGAATCGTTCTCAATGTATTGTACTCCCCCATACTTATCTGTTCAATCAATCTCACTCCGTAGACCGCTGCTCATTCTCGCTTCTTGACTTCGATCTTCTCCTCAGGCAGCGGCCCCGCTAGCGGCGGTGTTTCAAAATATTTGCCATCGTCGATCAGGCGTGGATCGCCTGTCTCACGTAATTCGGTCAATAGCCGTTCCCGGAGATTATCCACTACTAATGCGTAGTCTGGGTCGGCCGCTACATTGTGCATCTGGTCTGGATCCTTCTTGAGGTCGAACAACTCTTCTCGTGGCCGTTTTCCATAAGCATTATCGAAGTATCGCTTCCATTGGGAATCGCTGCGATGCTCCACGAGCCAGGCCTTGGTTGGACCCGCATCCTCATCGGCCAGCGTGATATGCGTATTCTCACGAATTGCTTCCTCTGTAGCAGGATTGCTTCCCTCCAGACCGGTAGGATCGCCGAGAGGATACCGCTCCGGATGAAAATTGATAATGAACAAGTAGTCGGCTGTGCGTATGGCGCGCTGCGGATATGGCAGATAGCCCGCGCGGGCACTTGCGACGTGTCGCTCACGACCCATAAACACCGCATCGCGGGCCGGGTCCACTTGGCCCGATCGTTCAGAAGCGAGTACCGGCCAAAGGCTGCGAGCTGTCATCACTTCAGGAACCGACACCTCCGCCGCTTCAAGAATCGTCGGCGCCAGATCAGGCAGACAAACAAAGTCGTCTACAACCCGACCGCCATGAACCCTTGGTCCGGCGATCGCTAGTGCGACTTGGGTCCCAAAGTCGTAGAGATTGCATTTTCCATGTGGGAAACCAGGAGGCCCATGATCGCCGCTGGCAATGATGAGCGTGTTTTCATATTTGCCAGACTGTTTTAATTCGTCTAACAGTACTCCCATCTCGGCATCAAATGCTTGGACCTCTCCCAGATAATCCGCTATATCCTCTCTGACTTCAGGCACGTCGGGGAGAAACGGAGGTAGTTTTCCTTTGAGAGAATCGGGGTCGATCCCCCATAACACTTTTCCCGAGCCTCGCTCCCACTTACGATGGACATTCGTGGGACCAAACCAATAACAGAACGGCTGGTCGTCCTTGTTATCAGCAAGAAAACTCCGGAAGTTTTCTCGGACCTCATCCAGAAGTGCTTGTTTCGCTTCGTCTACCGACTTTCCGGAGGCCGAAAGCTCGGTAACATTCTGAGAAAACTGATTGATGCGTCCACCTGTCTCCTCATAGGCATACATTTGTTCTCCGAAGGGGGCATCACGAGGAGTCCCGGGGCTCCAGACCTTCCAACTCTTTCCAAGGTGGTATCCGCTATCTCTTAGCAACAGGGGCCAACTGGGAATTTCTGGGTCCCACACAGCTCCCCGCAGAATCGCACCGCGTCCGGTCCGCCAAAAATGTTGGCCCGATAGCAAAGAACTTCGGCACGGAGTGCAAGAGGGTGCATTCACAAAAGCCTGGAGAAACAGTACGCCCTCACGTGCAATGCGGTCGAAATTGGGCGTACTCACCGCATCGCTTATCCCCTTTTCCTTCTCCAACTCCGCGTAGAAACTCGCTTGCCTCCCCCAATCATCGGCAAAGAGGAATAGAACGTTCGGGCGATTGGCTGCCAGCAAGCTTTGAGGCAGAAACAATGCAAGACTTAACCAAGTTGACTTTAGCAGCGCGGACATCGGTTGCTTAGAGATGGATTCGAGTTGATACGAGTGAATTTTCTACTAATACCAATATCACTCAACATCGAGATCCTAACGCAACACCTTCCCAGTGCAAAGGAAAATAATGATATTTCTCTGCGAGAGACCGTCAGCACCTCCGCAGACAAAAGTCGTTTTCCCAGACACTTCGGAGAAAATGACGAAATCACCAAAATACTGCACCGACGTCGTTTTCAAGACTCGTTCAATCCCACTAGTTTAGAATCGAATGATCCTTCGCTGAAACAGACGTGACATCCAATGGCGTTGCAGCGATTCCATACATGGCACGTGCTTGCCTTTCTTCCCCCATGATACCCAGCACAACTGGAGTTGTGTCGTCACACCGTCGCTGCCAAACCGAGAATATGTTGTCGATGCTATTACCAGCACCCACGGCGTTTTGATACACCGGCAGATCGGGCCGCAAGGCTTTATCACGCGCAGGCCAGGGACCTTCATCCAGGCCAATGTTCTCTCCTGTGTCTTCAAACTGGTCAGTGAGCCACTTGGGTGGAGGTACACGATCATCAAAAAAAACATATAGATTTGCAGGCTGTGAAAGCGATACAGTCATCTGAAAATATTCCATATAACGATAGTCGTTAAACGTCTTGACGAAATCTGCTCCTCGCAGAAAACTTGGCAGTCCTCGTTCGTCGATACCATTCCATTGGTGGGGATCGTCGACATAAGCAAAAACATCTTCGTCCAGGCCGTGATAGGAAATCTGGTAACAAAAATAATCTAATCCGTCCGCTGGAGGGATATTGTCCCGAACCTCTTGAATGACATTGACGCCTGAGCTGGGGTAGTCAGAAGTCCACCAACCTCCTTTTTGATCTCGGCCAACTTGCATGATGCGTTGCATTGTGCCTTGTCGACTGACGCGAGCAGCTTGTCCTTGCACTAAGCGAGTAGGGTCTATTTTGTTGCTGATATGGTCAGCTAAGTCCACCTTACCGTCGAACACGACCACGTCCGTAAAGCCATCCTCACGAATTGCTACACCGAACTCGGTGCCCTGATCAATTACGTCGATCACGGGGGTCTTGATCGTGAAGCCCTTCAACTCATGGGGAACACGAGCCGTTGCCTGGCCGCTATCAAGATGCACCAACATGTCCGACTCAACCATCATTGAGACGGCACCGATCACATGTACGATTGGCCCCGAGCGAAACTGCATGGTGAAATCTCCACCTTCGGTTCGCAATCGACCCGGTACTACGAGATCGCCCTGCTTGAGGGCCGTTGATCCGTCCTTCCAAGAAACACTATCACTATCAACAATCTCTGCAACGGCACGTTCTTGCCAATTCGATTGCGGACGCGTCTGCCAGAAAACGAATCCCCCTCCAATCAAGAGTACTGCCGCAATGGCCCACGTCGTAAAACGGCGCAACCCATCCACAGATTCGGAACGGCTCTCGGCGGTCAATGCCGAACTTCCTTTCTCTACAGTCTGAGCCTTGTCCAAGGATGATAAATCGCGAGTGATGTCTTCTCGTTGCCAGAGCAGCAGGCTGTGGACGAAGACCTCGCTAGCTAGCCCCTTAATTAATTCAGGATGCTCGTCGAGGATCGCGGCAAATTCCTGTCGCTGCTTGTCGGTACACGAACCATCCAAAACAAAATCAATCAATTCGTGAATACGTTTTTCCGGCGCGGTCATGCTCTTTCCTCCGCTGCCAGGGTGACATCGATGCAACGTGCGAGACTTGCGCGAATTCGGTGCAACTGGGAGGCCACGTTGTGGGCTGACTCGCCCAGCCTGGCTGCAAGCATTTTGACCGAGGTTCTAGCGTCATAGCGCTCGTCAATCAGATACCGCTGCCGCTCGTTGAGCTTCTTCAAACAATTCTGCAAAGCAGCCATTCGCGTGTCCGCCTCTTCAGCCAGCCGTGAACATTCTTCTTCGATGCGTGCCATGGCAGCTTCGCTGAAAAGCAACCTGGATCGCGACTGACTCTTGCGAAACGCCATCACTCGCTGGCGTGCAAAAGAAAATGCCCACGGTAGAAAGGGGCGACCAAAATCGTATTCGCCAATCTTAGCCCAAAGGTCAATATTCGTGTCCTGCAAGACATCCGCTGCGGCTGCGTCCCCAAGCATTAGCGTACAAATGTATGCATGGAGCTTGCGCTGATGCGATGTGAGCAGATCCACAAAGCGGGACGCTCTTTCAGGGCTTAAGGGGGGAGTGTCGTCTGAATTCACGGTTTTCTCATGGTAAATGGGATCTCGACCAGGAAGCAACCGACATCTGCCACGATATGGTACACATCAGCACTAGGATTCAGCCAATGATCACAGAATATCGCAAAAATTAAGAAAAAGTTTGCGATATTTTACTTTCATCCGCTGAATCTTCACGGAGATGGAAGTGCGAGGAACGATTCCGACAATCTACAGAAGAGCACAAATCGTGACAGTTTTGCGGAAATCAGAACGTAGCTGTCCCGCAGTCTCTGGTAATAATTGATCAATTGGAGTGGTGCCGCTGCATTTGAGGTGGCACGTATCGGTTTTTTCACACTTTTCTGGAGTTGCTTCTAATGAAGATGAAATTGACTGAAATTACACGAGTTTCCTGGGGAGTCCTGATGGCTTTGAGTTTTGTACTCCTAAGCGGGTCAAATCTTCGGGCAGAAGTTCAGTCGGACTTTGATCCGGGAGGGACTTATTTTGGTGGTACCGAGGGTTGGTTCAATTACGGTGGTTCCTTAGGCCCCAATCCTCCTACAACTACGACTCCAACCGGTGGTACGACTTTATGGATGGAGGTTCAACCTCAGCAGTACTACGGGAAGATGACAAGCCAGAGTTGGGCGACTCCCGATATTACAGTATCCGATTGGAACTCGCATACCAATCTTGAGTTCGATGTGATTGTCAATAGTTCGTGGATTCCCAGTGCTTCAACAAACGTTGAAGTAGAATTTCAAGTCGGAGGCGGTTCTGCCGGCGAAGTGAATCAGTATGCCAATCCCACAATCGATACTTCGCTAAAGGACACAATTCAGCACGTGTCAATTCCTCTTGCAAGCATGCAGCCTTTTGATCCTACCGCCACTTACTGGAACCTCTCAATCAACTTGTATCCCGGCTATGCCTATGAGTGGGACTCTGCGAACCCGAATGCGGTTCCTTACGATGCCCGCTACTACATCGACAACGTCGAGTGGACTGGTGTAGTTCCCGAACCTACTTCATTGCTCCTACTCGGTTCATGCAGTCTTTTGCTGATCGGCTCGCGCCGGAAGCGTTGCTAACACTACTTACGAAACAAAATTTTATCCCAACAATACGCTGTCGCTGAACGTTTTTGTACTCGTCGACAGCGGGAAATACTTCTCTAAGGAGTCTCTCATGAGGTGCTCAGGTACTATCTTCAGTTTGATCACATTGGCAGCGCTGTTGCAGTGCCAAACCGCGCAGGCTCAAGTCGTCTTGCAAGATTTTGAAGGACCCTTGCCCGGACCTCAGGAGTATCCTGGTGGGTGGAGTTTCTCCGGCGGTGGTGCAGATCCAACTCCGATGCCAATCATGCAAACTCAGATCAGTGATCAGGTTGCTGCCGCAGGTATCCAAAGCTTCCAGCTTGACATTGATGGAACGCCACATGCTGGCACTTGGGGATGGTACGGAGGTTTTGGCGGATTTTTTGGCTTCTATGGTCCTGGCTTCGGTTTTGCCGCAGGACAAGCGGGTGCTGGTAATCCTGCCAACTACGAATTCTCTTTTGACATCATGGTCCAGGGAAACACTACGGATACACCTGTCGGTGGCTCGGTATCAACCTACGATCCAGATTTAAACGATGATGAAGATCCCGAAGGAGATGATGGGGCCAATACTTGGAGTTCGGAATTCACAGTGACTCCTCTCACCAACGGAATTTGGAACCATGTGGTTTGGCAACTCGATAGCGGGACGCCTCCCACTTCTGATGCTGCTGTTCCTACACCGTACTTTGATGATGAAACAAACATTTCATTCCAACTCTTCTTCAATAATGGCGGGTTTGACATCGACAGTGGGAATATTATCAACTTCGACAACATCCAGCTGGAATTCATTCCTCCGACCATCGTTGCCGGTGACTTCGACGAAGATGGCGACGTAGACGGTAACGACTTCCTGGTCTGGCAGCGTGATCAGAACGTCGGTAGCCTGAGCGACTGGCAAGACAACTACAATGCTCCCGCGTCGACTGTGAATATAGCGTCTGTACCTGAGCCAGCGAGTCTCTTGCTTGCTCTCTCCGCAGCGCTGTTCGCAGGATTCCGCCGCAGGCGATCCTAGTAATCTGCGTCAATGGTTGCCCTGCACAATCACAAACCTATGGAGAAAAGAGAGTGCGAAAAGCGTTTACCCTAGTAGAGCTCTTGGTGGTGATTGCCATTATTGGAGTATTGGTCGCACTATTGCTCCCCGCCATCCAGGCGGCGCGTGAGGCAGCGCGCCGCTCTCAATGCAAAAACAATCTAAAGAACATCGGATTGTCGATGCTGAACTACGAATCTTCTCACCGAGAGTTTCCTACGGGTGGCGCGAGTTATGGAGATCGCATCGAATGCTACGCTGTGAATGGAAAGGCCTGGGTGGGCAAGAAACAAGGCTTAAGTTGGGCTTACCAGATTCTCCCTTATTTGGAGCAAGGGGCATTGCACGACATTGGCGATACCGATCTCGTTCAAAGTACTCCTGTGTCGCTCTATAATTGCCCATCACGTCGCGGACCTACACTGCACGATAGCTTTTGGGGACCGAGTTATTTGATGGATTACGCTGGTGCTCAACCGGCAACACTCGGGCAGAGCACCGCACCAGCCATGTACATCGCCACCCGGGACTTCGAGAATTGCAGACGGGTGGAAAGAGCTTTTTGGAGCCCCAACGGAGGTGGGTACTCCTGGGGCAGAGATTTCGGTGTGTTTGACGGCGTGATTGTTCGCTCTCCCTGGAAACGTGATGGAGTCGACCCTGCCACCTGTGGACCCAACCCAGCCCCAGGGGCATTCCTAAATGGTGTACCTAATCCCACAAGAATTGCTCAGATAACGGATGGCACTTCTAATACGCTGATGATCGGCGAGAAATACGTCTACCAGAAAGACTATGACGGGCATGGTAATGATCCGTCCGATGATCGAGGATGGCTCGACGGCTGGGACCCGGACACGATGCGATGCACGATGGCCCAGCCACTAAGCGATGCGGTATGGCGGAAGCTTTGTGCACCAGATAATCCTTCAGACCAAAGTGATTACTTCAACCAGACGTACATGTTTGGCTCAGCCCATCCGGCAGGCTTCAATTGCGTGTTTGCCGACGGGTCGGTTCACTCGATTAGCTATGACGTGCCCATCGATGTGCTGAACAGCTTGGGTACTAAAGGTGGTGAAGCGGGACAATACGAAGTACTCGACCTCACCGGGCTCAACTGACCAAAAGTCCTTCCGTTGATTTTCGGGCGGCTGAATCAAATCTACTTGAATCCAAATACTCGCACTGCGGCATTGTCGTACTTACCTTTGTGATCAGAAAGCCTCTACGCCATGCCGACTTCTGTCCGCAGAAGAGTTTTAGTCTTTACCTGCTCGATTTTGATCGTTGACTCCCTCGTACGCATACATCTCGGCGATCGTGAACGTCGATGCGGCACACGAGCGCTCGATCATGTCGGCCATGGGGCTCGGGCAGCACACCTTGCCGCACTACAACGCGATCAGTCATTCACTCGTCGACGACAGACTTGAAGAGGTTCAGAGATGACCAAGAAATTGAATGCTCTGGTGATTGCCATCGCTTGCCTGCTGATGCTGCCTGCGGGCGCGTTCGCGCAACTACCTTCGCCGACGTATGGGTGGAATTTGGGTAATACATTGGAGCCGCCTTGCGGCGAAGGTTGCTGGGCCCCAGCGGCAACCCAGGCGATGATCAACGCGGTCGCCGACGCCGGGTTCAACACCATCCGCATTCCCGTGGCGTGGGACAGTCATGCCAACCAATCGGCGCCATACACGATCAACGCCTCCTGGTTGAATCGAGTCAAACAGGTGGTGGACTGGTCTCTTGCCGCGGATCTGACCGTGGTGGTCAATACTCACTGGGATGGTGGTTGGCTGGAAAATAACATTGGAAACTCTGTAAATCCAACGATCAACGCGAAGATGAATTCCTACTGGACTCAGATCGCCAACACCTTTGACAGCTACGATGATCGGTTGTTGTTTGCTGCCGCGAATGAACCGAATGTCGACACTGCCGCTGAGATGTCCACGTTGACGGCTTACTACCAGACCTTTGTCAATGCGGTTCGCGGCACGGGCGGCAACAACACGTCTCGCTGGTTGGTGGTCCAGGGACCGAACACGGATATCAACCTGACCTACTCGCTGATGAACACGTTGCCGAACGACCCGACCGAAGACCGCTTGGCCGTGGAAGTTCACTATTACGACCCCTGGCAGTTTGCCGGACTGGGGGAAGATGCAAATTGGGGCGACATGTTCTACTTTTGGGGAGACGATTACGAATCTTCTACGCTGCCTTCACGCAACGCGACCCACAGTGGGGAAGCCCATCTGGCAGCACAACTACAAAAAATGAACACCAAGTTCGTCAGCCAGGGAATACCTGTGATCCTGGGTGAGTTCGGTGCCATGAATCGCACGGGAAATCCAGAGCTGACCGGCGACAACCTGGATCTGCATCTTGCCTCAAGAGAGTATTATCATCAGCTGTTTGTCGATACGGCCAACAGCTTGGGAATCGCACCCTTCTACTGGGACAATGGTTGGACTGGCGCCAACGGGTCTGGGATTTTCGACCGCAATTCCACTACGGTCTTCGACCAGGACACAGTGACCGCAGTGACCGGTGGCGCCAACCAACCCGGCGACTTTGACGCCGATGGCGATGTCGATGGCCACGATTTTTTAGCTTGGCAAAGAAACCCCAGCGTTGGCGACCTAGCCGATTGGCAAGCGATTTATGGAGATAGTTCCCTTGCGGCGAGTACGGCTGTGCCCGAACCGTCGATTTGGGAGATGATTGCACTCGCCATGTTGGTGGGTAGTCTCGCATCGGCCCAACGGTCAGCTTCGACGCGGAGAGAGCCCGCAAATTAACATCATTTGACCAGAAAGATGGCAATGTGGAATTTATGTTGTTTTGGTTCGGCGATCGCCGCAATTCTGAGCTCGCTAGTTGGCGCCTCGATGGCGCTGGCGATCATCCCCGATGATCCCGGCCCGGCCCAGGTGCAGTTCACTATCAACGCCTCACAAAATGTAAAGGCTATCTCGCCCTGGATCTACGGAACGAATTTCGGCACGGTCCCGAACGCAATGTCCAACCGCATAGGTGGAAATCGGTTGACCGGTTATAACTGGGAAAACAATGCGTCGAACGCCGGGGGGGACTGGTATCATCACAGTGACTTCGGCATGGCAACTGGACCCAATGATCCTCCGGGATACGCCTTCCGCAGCGCGATCCAAAACGCTACAGATGGAGAGGCCGTGCTCGTCACGGTCCCCATGGCCGGCTACGTGGCAGCTGACGGCAATGGTACCGTCGACGAAACGGAGATCGCTCCTTCGCCGCGTTGGAAGGAAGTGGTTCCACAAAAGTCGACGATCTACCCTGGCTCTTCGCTCTCAACTAGCCCGAATAAGTCTGACGGCTACGTATTTACCGATGAGCTGGCTAATTGGGTCGAGGATTATAAAGCCCCCAATCAACCCGTCTTTTACAGTCTCGACAATGAAATAGGCCTGTGGGGAGAGACGCTGCCTCCCGGATGGCAATCGGGCGCCGAGCCAAGACCTTGGGAAAACCCACCGGTGCCAGCGGTCCCACCCACCTCTGGTGGTCGAACCCATCCGACGATTCATCCGTTTAATCCTTCATTTGCTGAATTGCGTGACAAAACGATCGCTCACGCCGGCGCAATCAAGGACGTGAATCCCAACGCGATCGTGTTCGGTGGCGTCGGCTACGGTTGGACCGATTTCACGAACTTATCAGACGCCCCGGATGCTGTCACTAATCCTTCGCACCCCGCAGGTGATGAGACGGGCGAGATGCACTACCACGAGTGGCTGCTGCAGCAAGTGCACGATGCGGAAGTCGCCCAAGGCCGAAAGCTAATGGACGTTCTGGATCTGCATTGGTACACAGAAGTTTATGCAGACGGACAGCGCATTACGGGGGATGTCACGACACGAGCCGCCGTGGCTGCTCGTGTCCAGGCGACTCGCTCGTTGTGGGACCCGACTTACGTCGAAGACAGTTGGATCAGTCAGTGGGGCACCTGGGAGGGCAATCCGGGAAATAATGGACCAATTAAGCTGCTCCCGCGCGTCCAGCGTGACATCGACGATTTCAATCCCGGCACCAAGATTGCCATCACCGAATACAACTATGGCGGCAACAACCATATCTCCGGCGCGATCGCCCAAGCCGACGCGCTGGGAATTTTTGGACGCGAAGGCGTCTTCGCGGCCAATGTCTGGGGAGGTGGGACCTACATCAACGGCGCGTTCGATATGTACCTTAATTACGATGGAGCAGGTGGCACTTTCGGTAGTACCTCGATCGAAGCCGAAACTTCGAGCATCGCCGAGTCGGCCGTGTATGCAAGCATTGATGAGAGCGATCCGAACCGGTTGCTCGTTGTCGCAATTAACCGCACGGGTGAAGAGATAACGACAGGTATCTCGGTGGCCCACGATCAGATTTTCGATCTCGCCGAAGTGTACCAACTCACCGGCTCGAGCCCAAACCCGCAAAGGGTGGCCGACATCGATATCGACTTGCTCAACGCCTTCCAATACACGATGCCAGCCTACAGCGTCACCACACTTGTCTTACACGCAACTAACCTCCAAGGTGATTTCGATGACGACGGTGATGTTGATGGCCACGATTTTTTAGCTTGGCAAAGAAACCCCAGCGTTGGCGACCTAGTCGACTGGCAAAATGGATACGGCGACATCTCTCAGATTTCGGCCACAGTAAGTGTCCCCGAGCCAACTACTGCTGGGTTGGTTGCCGGGCTTCTGATATTGTTTGGAATGGGTCGAACGAACGAACAAATGCGATTTACTTTGATTCATAGTTTTAGACGGCATCGGGAAAGTTAGTAAATGATTCGAATGGGTAGAAAACAAGGCATGATTACGGCTTTTGCAAAACATTCCTGGCAAATCTGCTGTGCGCGCGACAGAAATATGACGCTCGCATTGACCGTTGCGATGATGTGTCTTGGCACCCTTTTGGCGAATGCTGACGAAGGCACACAGTCGATCCGTTTCACCAAAGATTGGCGATTCACCAAAGGCGACCCTGCCGCAGCCGAAACGGTTGACTTCGACGACTCCAAGTGGAACACAGTTCGGCTGCCGCATGACTGGGCGATCGCCGGTCCCTTTAACCCAGACGAAGACGGCTATGCCGGCAAATTACCCTGGAAGGGGGTCGGTTGGTATCGAAAGGAGTTTACCCTCGACTGGCCTGCAGGCTCGCGCATCTATCTTGATTTCGACGGCGTGATGGCCTTCCCCCAGGTTTACATTAACGGTCAACTCGCCGGGAAGTGGGACTACGGCTACACCTCCTTCCGAGTGGATGCCACCGACTATGTGAATCTCTCGGGCAAGAACGTTATAGCTGTGCGTGCTGACACAACCAATCACGGCACGCGCTGGTATCCCGGTGCGGGCATCTACCGCAAGGTGATGCTGGAAATACGAGAGCCCATTCACATTGCCCCGTGGGGTGTCTGCATCACCACTCCGAAGGTGACCGACGATTCTGCCACGATCGATATCGCTGTGCAGGTTGAAAACCATAAACCAGCAGAAGTTTCCAGCAAAGTAACTTTCACACTCATTGATGCATCAGGAAATGACGTCGCCTCTGCCAGCATGGATGGGACAATCGCTCCGGGGGACTCTGAGTTCAAACAGACTCTCACGATTGCCGACCCCCAGCGGTGGGACGTCGACCATCCCCACTTGTACAGACTTACAAGCGAATTGATCGTTGACGGCAAACTAGCTGACTCGCAAGCGACTTCCTTGGGTATTCGCACAATCGAGTTTACGGCCGACGACGGTTTTCATCTTAACGGACGGCGAGTTCAATTGCAGGGTGTCAACCTTCACCACGACCTGGGGCCACTCGGGGCCGCTTTCTCTACCAGAGCTGCGGAGCGGCAGCTACAAATCATGAAAAGCATGGGCGTCAATGCGCTCCGCACTAGCCACAATCCACCCGCGCCCGAGGTGCTGGATCTATGCGATTCGATGGGCATCCTCGTCTGGGACGAATGTTTTGACAAATGGGATCGAACTGCCGACCGCATTCACGGCAAGCCATCACTTCAGGAACACGGCGAGCGCCACTTGCGGAGTATGGTTTTGCGCGATCGCAACCATCCGTCAATCATTGTTTGGTCCATCGGTAATGAAATCCCCGATAATGAAGAAGGGGTAACACCAGAGCGAGTCAAGCTGATGGCAGAGATCGTGCGCAAATACGACACCTCACGACCAACGACGATTGGCACATGCTTCCCGCATCAAGTGGCTCAAGGGGTCTACGATAGTCTCGACGTGGTAGGCTGGAACTATCTTCGGCGCTATGCGAATCATCGCAAGTTATTGACCGAAAAACCAATTCTCTATAGCGAGTCTGCTTCGACCCTGAGCTCCCGAGGATTCTACGCTCTGCCATTGGCCTACACGAAGACCGACTACAACCCTGGACTGCAAGTTAGCTCCTATGACCTGAATGCAGCGGCGTGGTCCGACATTCCCGAGGTCGAATTTGATCTAATGAAAAAGGACCCCTTCGTGGCAGGTGAGTTTGTCTGGACAGGTTTTGACTATCTCGGTGAACCGACCCCTTATAGCCATGAAGCCAAGAGCTCGTACTTCGGAATAGTAGACTTGTGTGGCATCCCCAAAGACCGTTATTGGTTGTATCGCAGTTATTGGAACCCTGAGGAATTGACGGTTCATATCACTCCTCACTGGAATTGGCCTGACCACGTCGGCGCAAAAGTACCGGTATTTGTCTACACTAATGGGGATTCGGCAGAACTATTTCTTAATGGCCAATCGCTCGGTCGACAGGAAAAAGGGGTACGTTCCGACCGTCAAGCCAATCTGGCAGTCGGAAAGCAGTTTTCGGCCAGTTCCACACGACCAAGTTTCGAAGCCGACCTGGCAGGCGACGACGACATGGATAGTAAGTGGTCCGCTGAGAACGACTCGCCAGTACAGTGGCTCCAAGTGGATCTTGGCAAGAGCGAGTCTATTAAGTGTATCGTGATTGAATTTGAAAAGGAAGCCAAGTGGTATGGCTATGAGTTGCAGGTTTCTCCCGACATGATTCACTGGGAAACCGTAGCGAGAAAACCTGTCAGCGATTTCCCTCAATGGGGCGGATCGACAGCCTCAATCCACAAGACAGACATCCAAGCTCGCTATGCTCGAATAGAGTTTGATAGCTTGAGCGATGGCAATCACGCGAGCATCAGCGAATTTGCGGTCTATCCCGACACCGCGCAATCCATGTACTACGATTCAACTTATGATTATCGTCTGCGCTGGAATGATGTGACTTACGAACCGGGCGAACTTAAAGTAGTCGCATACAAAGACGGCAAGCAACTCGGCACGGCCCGAATTAAAACTGCCGGCGAGCCGGCGAAGATCCGCCTCACTCCCGACCGCACAAGACTTGATGCGACAGGTGACGATTTATGCTATGTGCTGGTAGAAGCACTGGATAAAGACGGAGTGCTTTGCCCCTTGGCCGAAAATCAAATCCGCTTCCAAGTCGAAGGACCAGCAGATATCGCAGCAGTCGGCAATGGCAATCCCATGTCGCAAGAACTGTTCCAAACCAATTCACGGCGGCTATTCTACGGCAAAGCGATGCTCATCGTCCGAGCCAACGAGGGGCATCCAGGACAAATCACTGTAACTGCCGACGCAGATGATCTCGAAGCAACGAGCATATCTATTTCGTCGAACGAATGACGCTTACCGCTCTCTGTGTTTAAGCAACCGCTTTCCGGCTACTCCGCATCAATTGGACAACAAGTACCAGGCCGATATACGCAGCCGCGAAGCCCAGCCCCGTGTATCCCCCCTTCTTCATGATGGCCGAGAGTCCCGCGCCGGTCGCCGCCAAGGCGGCAATGCTCATCAACACATTCCACACTACTCGTCGCACACCAGTGGGACGTTCTTTGCCCAATAGTGTTTCTTGATTCATCATTAGATAGAACGTGACATAAGCAATAGGCAGCAGCATCGCTCCGAAGACACCAGCCACCACAGTCAACCAAGCCTTGGCGTTTCCCTGCCAAATAAGAGGCCAGAACGCACCGTTGGCAGATAGCAAACACCCGAGCCGGAAGATCCAGCCGCGCGGCGGTATGTTGAACACTTCGCACACGACGAAACCAGATATTAACATCATCAACGAAATTGACGATAGCGTCATTCCGACCACGCCGATGCCGAATACGATATTCGAGAAGAATCGACCTCCTTCTCCTTTGTCATTGGCAAACAGTTGCTGGAGAGAATTGGCCAGATCGTACGTATCGCGTTTCACTAGCACGGCAGCTAACTCGGTCTCCGCGAGTGATGGCTCGCCGGAAAAATCATATTGCCCCGCTTTCCCAGCAGCCTCCCTTTCTCCCAAAATCGTCTGGTAGTCTTTTTGCAAACGAGGCGGAACCTGCACTTCGCCGTTGCTCACAATACATCCGGCTGGCAGCTTGGCGTGAAACTGAGTTGCTGCCGCAATCACGACGCAGCCTGTGACCAGTACGAAAGGAATAAACATGCCGGTGGACAAATCAAAGATTGTGAGTCCTCGGAAGTCCTTATCCCACCCACGTCCGAGCAACGTGTAGGGTAGCAGAAACGTCATATTGATCCCGACCGCAGCCGCACCTGCACTTAGCATCACATCGCGCTGCTGGCTTACGATCGAATCGCTCCAGTAAGCCCGCGCCGCAGGATCAGAAATTGCATTGAGCAGTGAATCAAAGGTACTGGAAGGATGGAAGAGGTGGTTGAATTTTGGGATAAACCCCGAAAAGACTGCCCCCCAATCGACCCCATCGCCTACCATCGACATCCTGATGACCACCCCAAAGAAGCACAACACGATCCCAGCTACCACACTCTTGAGCACTGTCTCATAGATCTTCACACCCACGCTACCGCTCCCGTAACTCCAGGTAACGAGAGTACACAGCACAAGTATCGCGATGGAGACCAACCACTTGCCTGCTTCGGTGGATTCGGTGCCGGCAGACAAGATGCCGTCTCCGAGGAAAATACCAGGAAATAGATTCTGCTCACAAACGGCGAAGCACAAAGAGTATTGCGGCATCGACCAAACCAAATTGGCCATCAATGAGGCCAACAGCCACGACCAACCCAGCACGGGGTTGATATGCGAGTTGATGGCACGGAAGGGTCGTTCGCCAGTCGAAAGGGTAACGTAGCCAATCGCACTCAGCATGATTACGCCCAGGATCATGGCGAAGGGCTGCACCCAAATCATGCTCACACCGGCCAAGATCCCCAGATATAAGCTGCTACCCATGGAGCCGCCGCCAAGGGTCATAGCACTCTGCATCCACCCTGGCCCCGAGAGTTTGGTGTAGGCCAGAAACTTCGCCAATCCCCCCTTGGCTTGCCCATCGAGAATTACTTGCCGATCAGCTTCTAACTGCAGGTCTTCCGACATATAAAAATCCGGTTTCTTAGTTGAGACAAGTGATCACTCAAGAAAAGGTGCAAATTCCATAAACTTGGGTATTTATGGTAACGATTTTGGCGATTCGAGGTAAGTTCCGAAAATAGAAATAGAACTACCGATTTTCACCCGTTGAGGGTGCTGCGGACGTTGGCACCGCGGAGCGCGGCTCCAAGCTTACGGTACTAAGCTTCCCTGGCACCCAGAGCCGGCACCCGCCGTGCAACCGAAGCAGTGCCTCCCCGTAACGATTTGCCGTTTTGCAAGTTCAGCAATATCGAGATCAAAAATGCTTTGCGCAGCTTTAGCGACCAACGGCAGTTCCAGCATCTGGTTGAAATCACAGTCGTACAGTCTTCCCTGCCAATCAACCGACAGCATCGAGCGGCACATCACTCCCTCTACCGCCCGGGGATTGAACGACTCGACCAGCTTCTGCATGTAGCTCTGGTATTGTCCCGACTGCAACAGATCGTCAAGAAACCGGCTGATGGGGAGATTGGTTATTGTGTAGAGCTTGGTGAACTCTATGCCGTACTGCTTACGTAGTTCACGGCGATAGTCTGCTTCAAGTTGAGCCTGAGACGGCGGCAGTGAAGGTCCGACGGGATTGTAAACCAATATCAAGGACAATGGGCTGTTGGGCTGACCATAGCCCAGTTCGTTCAGCCGCCGCAGGGCTTGAATCGATTTTTGAAAGACACCATCCCCACGCTGGCTGTCGCAATTCTCCTCGGTATAGCATGGCAATGAGGCGACGACCTCAACTTGATGGTGCGCCAAGAACTCCGGCAGACTTTCATAGCCCGGAGCAACCAGGATCGTGAGATTGCAGCGATCAATCACATGCCGACCCAACTGCCGAGCTTGTTCGACTATCCAATTGAAATTGGAGTTCATCTCAGGCGCACCACCTGTGATGTCGAGCGTACCGATGTCGCTTTCTCTCAACACTCGAATCACGGCTTCGGCAGTCTTCCGAGACATGCTCTCGCGGCGATCGGGCCCCGCATCGACATGACAATGTCGACAGGTCTGGTTGCAGAGCTTGCCAACGTTGACTTGCAGTACGTCAATACCATTCGCCTCGAGAGGCTCAAGTTCATTCTCAGCCAGAGTAGCAGCAAATGTTGGCAATGCATGTTCGTCCTGCGACTCCAAAATCGCGATCTGCTCCGAAGCCTCCGCCAGCGGGCTGTGTTGTCGTAAGAGTGAAAGTTGAATAATGGTAGGACTCCTCAAATCTTGCCTGTTGCCAGTGGTTGGCGATTGCTGGATCTTTCCTCCGCTCCGGACGCGTGAGATAGTGTAAGATGCAATTCTTAGCTCCAACTCTTGAAGCGACTTCCAGTTGGTTAGTTTTTGCCATCAACTATGCATCGAAGCCTATCAGAATCTGATTCTGACACACTCTCGCAAACGGCGAAAGCTCCCCATGATAAACTGAGCGAACTTGGACGCGTATCGGTAGTTATTCCCGTAGGACCAGGAGACAGCTCTTGGCGAACTCTACTAGGCTACTTATCCCAACTACCTAGTGAAGCGGAAGTGTGGCTCGTTGGCACCAAAGCCGAACCCTCCGATTTTACTTCTTTGACTAGTGAACTCGGCTTCAGTTGCAATATCGAATGGTTCTGTACCTCGGTGGGTCGCGCCCATCAGATGAATACCGGCGCGCAACTATCCAAGAAGGATTTCCTCTGGTTTCTCCATGCCGATAGCCAGTTCGACAACGTCGTACTGACTGCCTTGAATACTTCGCTTACGACATCTCCCGAGGCGGTCCACTTTTTCGATCTGCAATTTCAGCACGACGGACCCTCGATGGCACGCCTCAATGCCTGGGGAGTCTGGCTGCGGTCTCACATCTTGAAACTTCCCTTCGGAGACCAGGGACTGTGTATGAGCCGTGATACGTTTGATCAACTGGGTCGATTCCCCGAAGACGCGTCCTACGGAGAAGACCACCTGCTCGTTTGGCAGGCCCACCGGCATCGAATCACCCTGCGGGCAGTAAGCGCAACTCTTTCGACCAGTGCCCGCAAGTATCGATCGCAGGGTTGGCTCAAGACTACTTCGATTCATCTTTGGCGAACTTGGGCGCAGGCATTTCCCGAATTCATCGCTCTGTTGCGGAGTCGAATGCGATGAGTAGACAATCTGCCGCCGTTGCTGTGTTTGTCAAAACTCCAAGGCTTTCACCCATCAAGACGCGACTGGCCGCTGACATCGGGTTGGAACGAAGTGCAGAGTTTTACCACTTGTCAGTGACATGCATCGCGGCAACTGTCGCTGCGGTCGCCAAGTCTACGGGCGCCACTCCCTACTGGGCAGTGGCAGAGGAAGCAGGACTCGACGATCCACTTTGGCAGCAATTCCCCTGTGTCTCTCAAGGCGAGGGGGACTTGGGAGATCGGCTGCACAAAGTTTTTGACGAGTTGATTCTACAGCACACCGCAGTCGTTCTCATTGGGGCCGATTCTCCGCAACTGACTCCGACCATTCTGAAACATGCGATTCAATTTCTGATCGATCCACATGACCACTTCAATTATGTTTTGGGTCGCACCCATGATGGGGGTTTTTATCTATTTGGCTCAAATGCCCAGATTCAACAGGAGGCCTGGTCTACGATTCCCTACAGCACGGTAAACACTGCCGAATCTCTAGCTGCGAACCTTCTCCCTTCGGGTAACATTAGAGAACTTGCTCGACTTACCGACGTCGACGTGGTGGAGGATTTGGCAATCCTGAGAAATGAATTGCTCACGGTCTCCGCACAAGTTCCTGAGCAGATTTGCCTGCTTGAGTGGCTAGAGCAGACAATTGGCGATCTGCAAGGCAATTCTGACGTGCAATAATTACCTGCCGAAATGATTGATTCTGGCTCAGCGAATGTTCATAATCACAAGTGGGCTGAGCAATTAATCCTCTTATTCTCTTCATCCACTTCTCGAAACAACTTGAGGGACCTGCTTTGAACGTGTTGTCAGCATAACGAATCGTGCTGCTCTCTACTCCTTCTCCCAATCGAGAGAGGCAACCATTATGACTACCCGTCACACTACCAACTTTCTATTCCAATCCATGACGAGCGCGATGCTCTGGTGCTTTACCCTCGCCTCGCTTCCGTGTGCCTCGGCGATCGACTACAACTGGCAAGCCCTCTTCGTGCCTCCCAATCCGAATCCTTTCTACGACGGCAACTGGTCTTCTGTCGGGAATTGGGACCATGGCACTTTCATCCCTAGCACGGCCAACGACTCTGCCATCATTGGTCTCTCGGGTGTACCTGACTATGTGGTAACGCTTGACCTCGACACGCACATTGGAACTTTTGCACTTGATTCCGAGGATGCCACGTTCGATGCCGTGAGCAGGGTGTTTCGCGTCGATGGCATGAGCAATTTCAACAAAGGCATCGCCAATTGGGACAACAGTCAGGTATTGGACAGTGGCGCGGGAACACTGACTCAAAGCAAGCCAGCGACAATGAATGTCACTCGCACAGTGCTGATCGACACTGCTAATATCGATCTGCGGGGGACAGTTAACGTTCTGGCTGACGATTCCAACACGGCGCTCACCGTTACCCATGGGCTATCAAATCGTGGCTTGATCGATATCTCCACCGTTTCCACTAGCAGCTCTACGCTGAGTATTCCAAATGGAACCTTGGTCAACGACATTGTTGGAGGCATGAGCGGTGAACTGCGATTCAGTGGCGCTGGCACTGGGCAGCGACAGTTCAACGGCAGCCTGGACAACTCTCAATTCGTCCAAGTGCTGGCCGACACGGTCTTCGGCACAAATGGTTCGACCGTCACCAACACGGGCTCGTTCTTTGTGGCTCCCGATACCACGCTCACGATGACGGCTGGGAATCAGATCTTCAATCAAGATGCCGGAGAGCTTGTGGTCCAGGGCACGTTTAATCCCAGTTCCGCTACATTCAATTTCAACGGCGGCAATGTGGCTGACAATGCCAATACCAACCCGATTACTCTGACTAATTCTTCACTCAAGATTGGCCCCAGTGCTGGCTCAGGAAAGTTCATACTTCATAACACCAGCAGCTACAGTGGAAACTTGAAGGCAGTCCAATTCCTTACCATCCAAGGCACCACCGCCAGCACGTCTGTGACGGCCGCCACGGGCTTCACCAACAACAGTACCCTCACCATTGAGACCACCGGTGGCGGGGTAACACAGCTAGCGATCACCAGCGGAACTCTAACCAATCAGGCTGCCGGCATCATCAATTTCGATGGCTCTACAAGTATGCGCAGGTTCCAAGGCGATCTCGATAACCTGGGGACCGTCAATGTGAATGGCGATACAGACTTCAATCGCAATGGCGACACCTTCACCAACATGAACGCTTTCAACGTTGCCACCGACGCAACGCTCCTGATGCAGATTGGAAATCAAACATTCAATCAGGATGCCGGCACGCTGGATATCCAGGGCACCTTCAATCCCAGTTCTGCCACCTTCAACTTCAATGGTGGCGACGTCACAGGGAACTCGATGGTGCTCACCAATTCAACGCTGAACATCGCACCTACTGCCGGCAGTGGGTCTTTTGTACTTCGCAATACCAGCAACTTCAGTGGGAATCTGCAACCAGGGCAAACAGTGAGTGTTCAAGGAACCGCTAGCAGCACATCTGTCACGGCCGCCACGGGGTTCACTAACAATAGTACCCTCACCATCGAGACTACCGGTGGCGGGGCGACACAGTTGGCGATTACCAGCGGAACTCTGACCAATCAGACAGCCGGCATCATCAACTTCGAAGGCCCTGCAAGTATACGCAGGTTCCAAGGCGATCTCGATAACCGTGGGACCGTCAATGTGAATGGCGATACGGATTTCAATCGCAATGGCGACACCTTCACCAACATGAACGCTTTCAATGTTGCCGCTGGCGCCACGCTCACCGTGGCAACCGGCAACCAAATCTTTAACCAAGACGCAGGTACACTCGACGTGCAAGGGACATTCAATCCCAGCTCTGCCACCTTCAACTTCAATGGTGGCGACGTCACAGGGAACTCGATGGTGCTCACCAACTCAACGCTGAACATCGCACCTACCGCTGGCAGTGGTTCGTTTGTACTTCGCAACACCAGCAACTTCAGTGGTGACCTACAACCGGGACAGCTGCTCACCATTCAAGGCACTGCTAGCAGCACGGCTGTCACGGCCGCCACGGGTTTCACTAACAATAGTACCCTCACCATCGAGACCACCGGTGGCGGGTCGACACAGTTGGCGATCACCAGTGGAACTCTAACCAATCAGGCTGCTGGCATCATCAACTTTGATGGCTCTGCAAGTATACTCAGGTTCCAGGGCGATCTCGACAACCTGGGGACCGTCAATGTGAATGGCGATACGGATTTCAATCGTAATGGCGACACCTTTACCAATATGAACGCCTTCAACGTTGCCATCTACGCAACGCTCTCGATGCAGATTGGAAATCAAACATTCAATCAGGATGCCGGCACACTGAATATCCAGGGCACCTTCAATCCCAGTTCTGTCACCTTCAACTTCAATGGTGGCGACGTCACAGGGAACTCGATGGTGCTCACCAACTCAACGCTGAACATCGCACCTACCGCTGGCAGTGGGTCTTTTCTACTTCGCAACACCAGCAACTTTAGTGGTGACCTACAACCGGGACAGCTGCTCACCATTCAAGGAACCGCTAGCAGCACGGCTGTCACGGCCGCTACGGGTTTCACTAACAACAGCACCCTCACCATTGAAACCACCGGTGGCGGGGTAACACAGCTAGCGATCACCAGCGGAACTCTGACCAATCAGGCTGCCGGCATCATCAACTTCGATGGCTCTGCAAGTGTTCGTCGGTTCCAAGGCGATCTCGATAACCTGGGGACCGTCAATGTGAATGGCGATACGGATTTCAATCGCAATGGGGATACCTTTACCAATATGAACGCCTTCAACGTTGCCGCTGGCGCAACGCTCTCGATGCAGATTGGAAATCAAACATTCAATCAGGATGCTGGCACGCTGGATATCCAGGGCACCTTCAATCCCAGTTCTGCCACCTTCAACTTCAATGGTGGCGACGTCACAGGGAACTCGATGGTGCTCACCAACTCAACGCTGAACATCGCACCTACCGCTGGCAGTGGGTCTTTTCTACTTCGCAACACCAGCAACTTTAGTGGTGACCTACAACCGGGACAGCTGCTCACCATTCAAGGAACCGCTAGCAGCACGGCTGTCACGGCCGCTACGGGTTTCACTAACAACAGCACCCTCACCATTGAGACCACTGGTGGCGGTAGTTCGCTGCTCACTCTCTCAGGAGGTGTTCTGACGAATCAATCGGGCGGGACACTTACCTTCGGGGGCACAGGTACTGGAATCCGCGAGCTTCGTGGCGGACTCGACAACCGTGGAGAGATTGAAGTTGACGTCGATGCGAGAATCGGCGCCACCGGTCAGACGCATCTTAATTCGGGTGAATTCAACTTGTCGGCAACGGCGATGATAGTGGGCGACTCGTTCACCAATGAACCCGGCGGTGTGATTCAAGGCAATGGCGAGTTGAACGTCGTAGCGACGACATTTCTCAACAGCGGAGACATCGCTCCGGGAGATTCGGCTGGTACTCTAACCATTACAGGGGATGCCCCTTTTGATGCGACCGGTTCGCTTTCGATTGAGTTGAATGGTCTTGCTGCAGGATCCGAGCATGACCAACTCATCGTGACCGGTATGGCCTCCCTGTCAGGAACTTTGAATCTTGCTCTCCTCGGATTCACTCCTGCCGCCGGGAACACGTTTACGATTCTCACAGCTGGCACCCGGACAGGCACCTTCGACTCGGTCAACGGCAATCCGGGCGGAGGCCTTTTCTATGATGTGCAATATTTGGCAGATCAAGTCGTGGTCGAGTTAGTCTCCGCACTCCCCGGCGATTTCGACTTTGATGGCGACATCGATGGCTATGATTTTATCATCTGGCAGCGCGGCGATTCACCGAATCCACTCAGCCCAAGTGACCTCGCCGCGTGGCACGCAAGCTATGGCACGTCACTAGTTGTGGCATCAACTGCGGTGCCTGAACCCTCAACTTGGATCGTTCTTTTGATGGGCACCTCGACACTGCAGTTGCGCCGCAAGATCGTGTGTCCGTCACTCAACAAGCAAACTAGCCGGAGGCAAGCCTGCCTCCGGGATTCCTCCCGGACCGCGTGGCGGTCCGGCTAGGTAGTTCTGCGCTCACCGCGTCCATCCCAGCCATGTTTCCATGAGCCACTTCACCAGTGGTGTCAGTCGCGTTTTGTTGTACTGATCTCCCAACCTGCGAATCGCTTCGGTTTGGGTCGGATACGGATGAATCGTGCTGCCGATTTTCTTCAGCCCCACGTCGGCAGTCATCGCTAGCGTGATCTCTGCGATTAGTTCGCCAGCATGTTGAGCGACAATCGTCGCGCCAACGATCTTATCTGTGCCCCGTTTGACGTGCACTTTCGCAAAACCCGCTTCCTCACTTTCCAGAATTGCGCGATCCACATCTTGCAAGGGTTGCACGAACGTATCCACTTCGATGCCCTTGGCTCGCGCATCCTTTTCAGACATGCCGACATGGGCAACTTCCGGCGAAGTATAGGTACACCAGGGAATCGTGAGCTTCGATTGTTTCGCTCGCCCCATAAAAAGTGCATTCTGGATTACGATCCGGGCCATGAAATCCGCCGCATGAGTGAACTTGTATTTCGAGCAAATGTCTCCTGCCGCATAAATCCGCGGATTGGAAGTTTGTAGATAGTCGTTGACCTGGACCCCTTTCTCGTTGTAGTCCACGCCTACTGCATCCAGGTTGAGATCTTCCACATTCGGCTTGCGACCCACTGCCACGAGCAGTTGGTCGAGTCGTTCGTCGTATGATTTAGCATGCGAATCAACCGTGAGGCGCGGCTTACCCTGCTCAGCCTTTATCTCCAACTTCTTACCACAGCAGAGGAGTGTCACCTTGTCATTGACCAGTGCCTGCTGGACGATCTCTGCCGCATCGCGATCTTCCTGGGGAAGAATTCCATGCTCGGCTTCAACGAGAAACACTTGCGACCCAAGCCGGGCAAAGGCTTGAGCCATTTCACACCCGATCGGCCCGGCACCGATAATGCCCAATCGCCTGGGCAACTCGGTGAGTGAGAACAGCGATTCGTTTGTGAGATAGTCAACCGAATCGAGCCCGGCAATCGGCGGTGCCGCCGCCCGGGCACCCGTGGCAATGACAGCCCGTTTGAATAAAAGTTTCTGGCCATCAACTTCTAATGTGCTGGAATCGACGAACCGACCTTGTCCAAAATACACATCCACGCCAAGTTCTTGAAACCGTCTCGCGGAATCGTTTGGACTTATTTTTGCTCGCAATCGCCGCATCCTCTCCATAACGGCGGCAAAATCGATCTTGTCCGTCGTGGCACTTATTCCGAACTCGCCGGCAGAACATACGGCTGCCGCTGCCCTCGCAGCAGCGATGATAGCCTTGGAGGGAACACACCCCACGTTGAGGCAATCTCCTCCCATCAGGCCGCGCTCGATCAATGCAACCTTGGCTCCCAAACCCGCCGCCCCTGCCGCTGTGACAAGCCCCGCCGTACCCGCTCCGATCACGACGAGATTGTAGCGACCCGCTGGAGTCGGATTCTGCCACTGAGAAGGATGGACGTTCGACTCCAATTCATCATTGAAAGGGCCATCAGGTTTTAGAATGGATTCGTAGGTCATGTGGAGTTCTATGCGTTAAGGTTCTGTGATGCATTCCATCAAAAAGGCAAGGAATAGGCCGCGGAGAAACGCGGATCTAACGTATCGACGCGGATTAGAAGGAAACCCTACATTCCCCTCCGCGTAAATCCGCTTGATCCGTGTTCATCAGCGTTTCATTTCTTTCCCCTCAGTATCGACCGATGGGACTTTGCCAAAATACCGCAGGATCCACCGTACGACCAACGGAAAGACACCCAAGAGTACAAACGCGGTACCCAAACGTGTTAATTGTGTTCCTGAAAAAGCAGCACCGACACCTTCTTCCGCGAGCTTTTGCAGGGAGGGGACACTCGACCCGGCATAAACATAGACGCATGTCCCCGCTAACATCCCCAGTTGGCTCACCCACCAATAGGTCCAAGTCTTGAGGGGCGTCAGACCCATCACCGCATTGATGACGAAAAATGGAACTGCCGGGATTAACCGTAGGGTAAACAGATAAAAAGCCCCGTCGCGCTCAAGCATCTTATTGAACTTCTCAAGTCGCTCACCAAAACGACTTTGAACCGCATCGCGAAATAGATATCGACTCAACAGGAACGCGATCGTCGCTCCCGTGGTCGACGCAAAACTCACGAGTACTACGCCTCGCCAAAACCCGAAGAACCACCCAACAAAGAGCGTCAACACGGTCGCTCCTGGCAAGGACAAGCCGGTAACTCCCGCGTAGACGGCGAATGCAACGAAATACGAAAAAATAGGATTGTGTTCTTGAAAGTCTCGGAGCCGGGCTTCCTGCTCGGCCATCGCCTCCAGTGTCAACACATCCCGCAAAAGAAAATAGCCAACGCCGATCGCCCCTGCCAATGTGAGGAAGAGAACGAGTTTGAGTCGTGACTTCGGTCCGTTAGTATCCGGCATGCTATTCTTGTGGTTCTTCAGAAGTTGGGGAGGGATCCGTAGTAAACGGCAACGCCAACATCCAGTGCAACCTTTCAGCCTGTTGCTCATCGCGAATCTGCTTCAAGCCTATGGTCATACCCAAGTGTCCGTCTTGCGGTTGAGCACGATAAGTGCGAAAGAGCCGGTCCCACCACGGAAGATTAAAACCATAGTTGCTATTCGTCTCCCGCTCGCGCCAGGAATGATGTACTCGATGCATATCGGGGGTAACGACTAGCCAGCGCAACACGGCATCGATACCCAACGCAAGTTGAACATTACTATGATTGAACATCGAGGTCGCATTCAAGAGTACTTCGAATGCAACAACAGCTACCGGCGGCGCACCCAGCAGGACAATCGCTACAGCCTTGATTCCCAAGGAGAGAAAGATCTCTATCGTGTGAAAACGCAGACCGGTGGTAACGTCTATGTCTAGATCGGCGTGATGGACTAAATGAAACCTCCACAAGAATGGCACCAAGTGAAACAAGACATGTTGCCAATAGATGACCAAATCTAGCAGGATGACGGAGACAAGCACTGCAAGCCAGTAGGGCGTCTCAAGCCAATGAAAGAGCCCCCAATCCTTGGATTGAGCCAGATAGGTGACACCGACTAATCCCATCGGTACAAGAAATCTCAGCGAGAGAGTATTGAGAACTACCAGCCCCAGATTGCTTCCCCAACGGGGAGTCTTCGACGTGCTTAAGGAGCGACGCGGAGCCAATAGCTCCCATAGTGTCATCACAGCAAACACGGCAACAAATGAACCCAAGCGAATGGCGGCCGCAGATTCAATCTGGGTTGTCATATTGGTTGCAACTAGATTTACTTCGAGACAGAAGATATTGCGTTCTCCGTCGCGTCCGCTTCGGAAGGCCCAGAAACATCGATGACCCAGTGCCCGATGAGCGAATGTCGTTCGTAGGAGAGCAAGTACAAGTGTATCAGATTGGGATCGGTCTCGTCGCGATGAATCACCGGCCCATCAATCGCAAAGCTATGGTGGTCGATCCAGCGATCCTGTTCGTCCAGCAGCAGGCTGAAATATCCCGTCTTACTGGGAGGATCTTCCGTGAGAGCCGTATAGTCCTGATAGAAAGGCGGCACGCCGATACCCATTGGCATATACAGACCCTTGGGGTAGTCATCCGTCGATAGCTGAGGTATCGACTCGATATCGATCCCACCGACCAGAAAACGCACCTTGCCAGGATGCTTACTACTGGAGAACATTAGTTCCAATTCGTCGCGCAGTTCATCCGAGGCCGGAGTGCGGACTTTGCGCAACACAGCTCTCTCGAACTTTTCCAATCTTTGGTATTCATTTTCCCAAGGATGGTCGACCGAGTAACGCCCCGGCGGAATGAAGCTGGCATACCGAACCTCTTGAGGTTTGTAGAAATCACCCCAGGTGCGAATGTTCTCAGCCACGGTTGTCCGACGTTTGCGTACCTGCTCTCCTGCAATCATTAGCGGTTCATCAGGATCGAACTTGGCCAATGGCACCCATTCTTGCTCCACCTCGCGGAGTGTATCCAAGTGCATTGCCATCCCGGCAGGATCAAACCAATGCTCCAGATAGTACCAGTGCTTCGAATACGCAAGTCCCGTGTTGTGTTCGAAGATCTCTTTGTAGAGTCCCAGGGGAAAAGTGAACCATCCCTGATAATACATTTTCTTCTGGCCATCTTGCTCGACGGTTAGAATCAACTCCCAGAGCCCTGCATTAAGACAGTTCTTTGCCAATGCGACCGAATAGAGATTCTCAACTTCCCAGCCATTGCCGCCGCTCACTTCCACATGCCCGTCTTCAGGCCCGCCGAAATAAACCTGCTGGCGATTCCATTCTCGATCGGTCAGCGCAATCCGCTCCAGACCTGGGTCCTCTTTGGTCCACTCAGGCAAGCTGGGAGTCATTAGACTTACGTCGACGTCTTTGACGATGACTTTCGCTACCTGGTCGTGTAGCGGCTCAAAGACGAAGTCGAAATGCGTGTCATCCTTGCGAACCAGTTTGAGGCGCCTTCCCTGATACTCGGTGAGCCATTCGCTACGCCCAGCCGGATCCTCGGGATACTCAGCATTGGTAAACTCCGTGACGGGCACGTCCATTACCTCCGCCACTTGGTAGCGATAGTAGGTACGAACTACGATCGCAATCATCACCACTACTACCAGAATCGCGAGGGCCAAAAACAATCGCTTGAATGTAAACATAATAGTGCGCTCCGATATCTCATTCAGTGCCTGGCTGAATCTTAGCGCTCGACCTATGCAGAGAAAGAAGTTCTCCGAATCTTCTCAGGTGGCATCCAGGCAACCTGCAACCTACAACAAATCAAGTAAATGTTAAAGATGAAGCAGACGAAATGCCTGCTATCTGGTTGTCATTCCACGATAGCCTGATTGACCGTATCGATATCTTGTACCACCGCTGCATCCTCAACGGTCACGCGGAGACATCGTTCGGGGTATTGATTCCAGAATCCTCGCAATCCGTCGGGACATTCAGCGGCAAGCAACTCGCGAATCAGCGGGGCGGGCAGCAATACCGGATGCCCCCCCTGCCCTTGATACTCTGGCATCACAGCTTTGGTGGGTTGCTCGGTCGCGATGGCCAGCAATAACATGAGAGTCGCTGGTGAAACATGGGGGTGATCACCCAGCTGTAGAAGTACGCTGGCCTTTCCATCAATGTTCTGTGCTGCATGTAGACCCACTTGGAGTGAGTGAAACATGGGCGCGTCGGCATCCGCAAGCACGGGTTGAAACTCGCGGTCACCCAACACGGCGGTTACTTCCTCGGCCCGATGACCCACCACAATGATCATCTTCCGACATACAGCAGCGACTGAATCAAACGCCGCCGCCACGAGGGGTTTTTCGCCTGACGCAGTGGTTACGAGATGCAATTGCTTGCGACCGCCCATCCGCCTGCCGCGGCCCGCTGCGAGCAACACACCAATCGGTTGATTGCTCACCACGTCACTTTGCTCGACCATTGCGCATCGCTTGTGGCTTGGTGATGGCCAGCGCCGCTGGGGAATCACTCATCGGCAGGCTGCGCCGTACGACGCCGTCATATTTATAAAGCGCCCCCGCGATGGCCGGAGCTGTCGGCACGAGGCCAATCTCTCCCACGCCGCGAGCACCAAACGGGCACTCCGGATCGGGCTCTTCGACGAAAATCAACTCCATCTCTGGCATCTGGTGGCTCCGCAGCACACCACAGTCGTTCATTTTCTTGGCTTGGATAACACCCCCATCGCTCTGGAAATCCTCCGTCAACGCATAGCCGATTCCCATGTGCAGCGAGCCGTACATCTGCCCTTCGAGTTGCACGGGGTTCAGCACCCGCCCCACATCGTGAGCAGCAACCATTTTTGCCAAGCGTCCGTTCTCATCGAGAATCGCAACTTGCGTAGCAAACCCATAGGTAAGATGGGTCTTCGGACCGCCCGGTTTGTCGACGTGGTAACCGAGCTTGCTGGTGTAATCGCAAACCCACTCTCCCTGATACACCTGGCCAACAAGTTGCGAAAGCGTCTTGCCGCCGTCGAGCGCGTTCTTGAGCATCTCACCTGCCGCGGCAATTGAATTGCCAGCCAGCACGGTGGCGCGACTGGCTGTTGTTTGTCCGCAATCAAGTTGCAAGGTTGTATCGGTGGAAACCGTAAAATACTCTGGTGGGAGCCCCGTTGCTTCCACCGCGAATTGGATGCACAGAGTAAATAACCCCTGCCCCATTTCAGTGAAACCCGTGCGGATATGGATCGTTCCTTCATCCTCGACCGTTAGTGCCGCGCGACCAATATCCGGCATGCCGTTGCCGATGCCGACATTCTTGATACCGCAAGCGATCCCCGCGTAGGGGGCACTCTTGTAGATCTCGCGCACTGCTTCGAGCGTTTTTCGCAGGCCAAATGGCTTGTCGAGAATCTGGCCCGTCGCAAATGCTTCACCAGGTTCGAGAATATTGCGATCTCGCATATCGTAGGCATCGATGCCAACCTTCTCGGCGAGCCGGTCGAGCAATCCTTCGATCGCAAACGCCGCCTGATTTGCACCAAACCCTCGCATCGCGCCACAGGGAGGGTTGTTCGTGTAGACGGCCAGTGACTCCATGTCGACTGCCGGCACACGGTAGGGACCGGTACAATGGCCACCGGCCCGTTCGAGAACCTTGGCACCGACCGACGCATAGGCCCCCTTGTCGCCGATAATCCGCGCCTGCACGGCAGTGATGTGCCCCTCGGAATCGCAACCGACCTTGTAATCCAATTCAATCGGATGCCGCTTGGGATGAATCCGAAAACTTTCAGGACGCGTAAGTGTCAACTTCACGGGGCGACCTACCAACCATGCCATCAATGCCGTCTGGGCTTGAATCGACATGTCTTCCTTGCCCCCAAACGCGCCACCGTTGCTCACGAGTTCAACTTGTACGCGTGACGGATCAATCCCCAGCACAGAAGAAATCTGACGCTGATCGTCAAACACTCCTTGGCCCTGAGTGTAAACAAACAGTGAGCGAGCCGGGTCGTCCTCGACCCCGGTCGGGGCGCCATTCGGGGAGCCAGTCGGGGCGGGGGACCGCCCGGCTCGCTCATCGGTGGGGATCACCAAACACGCTTCCGGCTCGAGGAATAAATGTTCAATTCGCTGGGTGACGTAAGAGTCCTCAATAATAAACGCCGAGTTTCGGAACCCCTCCTCGATATCTCCCCGCTTGAGCGACGATTTACTCAGCAAGTTCGACTCTAAATGAGGATGCACTCGTGGAGCATCTGGCTCAAGTGCCGCGCGGGGACTTGTTACCGGCTCGAGAACTTCGTATTCGATGTCAATCAATTCCGCAGCACGGCGCGCTAATCGTTGATTCTCCGCAACCACTCCTGCAATCACATCTCCCGTGCACCGAGTCACATCACCTATGCCGACAAAGACGGGCCAATCTTTGGCAATGAGACCTACCAAGGGATCGCCCGGCACATCGGCAGCAGTTACCACGCGATGGACGCCAGCAAGGTCAAGCGCGCGACTGGCATCAATGGACAGGATCTTGGCACGGGGATGATCGGTCAGCCGCACCGCTCCGTAGAGCATGTCTGGCACAGTCATGTCGTCGATAAACTTGCGATCCCCTAACACGGCGTCGTGACCCGTAAAGCGCGGCAGGTTGGTCCCCACCTTGCCCGATAAATCCGCCGCCGTCGGCTCGGGTAGTTTTTCACCACGGCGAAGCTTGGCATATTGCTCGATGCTATCGACGATCTGGGTATAGCCCGTACAGCGACAGAGGTGTGGCTTAAGAGCCGTGGCGATTTCTTCTCGCGATGGTTCGGGATTCTTGTCGCATAAACCCACACCCCGCATGGCCATACCGGGAATACAGAATCCACACTGCACACCGCCGCATTGCACAAAGGAATCGGCTATCTGCTGGCGGTGTTGCTCGTCGAGTCCTTCGAGCGTGGTGATCGATTTGCCAGCAGCCTTAACGGGTTTGATGGCGCATGATAGCACCGGCTTGTCGTCCATCAGAATCGTGCAGCAACCACATTGTGCCTGGGGTTGGCAGCCATTCTTGGGAGAGGTGATCCCCAGATAGTCGCGCAGCACATCCAACAGGGTCAGCTCATCATCCGCAGGAAGCTGAACTTCGACGTCGGCCCCATTGACCTGACAAGCGAGCGTGAGAGAGTTTTCGGTGACAGTAGCCACGAGTGTTGGCCTCCCTAATGAGTGAATACGATGGTCGTGTGAATGTGGAAAACCGCTTGGCAGTTTCCGCCTTCAGCCAACCAAGTTTGGGATCGCAGTGGCCAACTCTTGCCCGGCCAGCTGCCGGACTATCCTTCCACTAGCTCTAGTTTGCCATAGAACCCGTCGCTAGACAAGCAGAATGTGGTTGTTCCGCATAGACACACCTAGGCTTTTTGGTAGATTGCTCCGATTATGAAAAATAAAAAATCCTACCTTGACGCTGCTAAAAAGTACGAAAAACAGATGGTCCGCTTCCTGCGAGACCTCATTGCCATCCCCAGCGAATCGGCCGAAGAGGGTCAGGTCATCGCACGCATTCGGCAAGAAATGGAAGCCACCGGGGCTTTTGATAAGATTTGGACCGACAAACTCGGGAATCTCTTGGGCCAAGTTGGCAAACCGGGAAAAGGCAAGAAGCTCATCGCGATTGATGCCCATGTCGACACGGTCGGTGTGGGAAACCGCGACGAGTGGCAACACGATCCCTACAAGGGCAAGGTCGCCGATGGCAAAGTATGGGGCCGCGGCGCGGGCGACCAGGAAGGGGCGATCCCCGCCATGGTCTATGCCGCCAAGATCATGCGCGACCTCAAAGTCGATCTCTCCGAATATTATCTGCTGCTCACCTGCACGGTGATGGAAGAAGATTGCGACGGGCTCTGCTGGCAGTATATCGTCCAGGAAGAAAAAATCCGGCCCGACGTGGTAGTGATCACCGACTCCACGAATTGCACCATCTTGCGTGGCCAGCGTGGGCGTATGGAAATCGGCGTCACCTGCGACGGCAAGTCGTGCCATGGTTCGATGCCTGAGAAAGGTGACAATGCCGTCTACAAAATCACCAAGGTGGTCCGCGAGATCGAGGCCCTCAACGAGCGATTGCACCGCGATGAATTCCTCGGCAAAGGGACAATCACGGTCAGCTACATCGACTGCAAGACCCCTAGCCTCTGCGCGGTCCCCGGTCAGGCATACATCCATCTCGATCGGCGCCTCACGGTTGGCGATACCAAGAAGTCCGCCGTCGCCGAAGTGAAAGACGCGATCAAGCGGGCCGGAGTTAAGGGGAAGGTTGAAGTGCTCCGTTACGCCCAACCCAGTTACACCGGTCTCGTCTACGAAACCGAAAAATACTTTCCCACTTGGTGCTTTGACGAAGAATCGCCCCAAGTTCAAGCCGCGATCAAGACTCATCGCGATGTGTTGGGGAAAGCGCCGCTTGTGCATCGTTGGACCTTCAGCACCAATGCCGTCTCGATTGCCGGCATGTACGATATTCCTTGCGTCGGATTTGGTCCTGCCCCCGAGAATGTCGCCCACACCGTGAACGATTCTGTGCCGATTCAACACATGGTCGACTGCGCCGCATTCTATGCCGCCTTTGGCCAAAGCTACTGCGACCTCGCCGCGGGTCGGCCCAACGATACCAACATGACATTCAAACGGAAGAAATCATAAGTAGAACCACAGAGGGCACGGAGGTTCACAGAGACTAGCTGTGACACTTGAAAACAATCAGATTACTGAGCGAATCATCGGAGCAGCTATGAAGGTGCATACCGCACTTGGCCCGGGCTTGCTAGAGAGTGCCTATGAGAAGTGCTTAGCTTTCGAATTGTCTCAGCAGGGGATGACCGTAAGATCTCAAGTTGAGTTGCCGATCACTTATGGTGAAGTGACTTTGGACGCGGGATATCGGCTTGATCTCCTAGTTGAAGAACAGGTGATAGTCGAACTAAAGACCGTGGAACGAATCTTGCCTATACATAAGGCACAGTTACTTTCTTACCTTAAATTGAGTAATCAAAGAGTTGGACTACTTCTTAATTTTCACACTGAACATCTTCGTGATGGCATAACTCGCATGGTACATGATAGAAAATGATTCTTCCTCTGAGTACCTCTGAGGCCTCAGTGGTTCTAATCAACAACTCCTACAATGCATAAGAATAGAAAGTGAGATTCATGGCAAACCTTAAAGGCCGCGACTATATCGAGACCAACGACCTCACCCGCGATGAGCTCGACTTGCTGTTGGATACGACGACCGAACTCAAAGAAAAATTCCACCGGGGTGAACCAACGCAGCTACTCCCCCATCAAACGGCATTCTTGCTGTTCTTCGACAAATCGACCCGCACCCGTAATGCCTTTGAAGCCGGCATGACGCAACTTGGCGGGCATGCCCATTTTCTTGATGCCGACGTCACCCAGATCAGCCACGGCGAGACTCCTGCCGACACCGGCAAGATCCTCTCCTCCATGGGACACGGTATCTGCATCCGCCACGACCTGGTTCTCAACCAAGGCAACCGCTATATGCGTGAGATGGCGGAAGCCTCCGATGTGCCGATCATTAATATGCAGTGCGACGTCGATCACCCCACACAAACACTGGCCGATCTGCAAACTCTCCGCGAACATTTTGGCACCGATTTGGCCGGCAAAAAGATAGCCGTAAGTTGGGCGTTCGCCCCATCCTATGCCAAACCTTTGAGTGTTCCCCAAGGCCTAATCACATTGATGACCCGTTATGGCATGAACGTAACGCTCGCTCATCCGCCAGGATACAACCTTGTGGGTCGGACATTGGAGGCTGCCAAAGCGAACGCGTCCGGGTCGGGAGGCTCATTTGAGATCGTTGACGACATGGACGCCGCGTTTGAGGACGCTGACATTGTCTACCCCAAGAGTTGGGGCGTCTACGATCTCATGCTTGCCCGCCAGAACGCAAATACCAAAGAAGAAATTGCTGAGAACCAACAAGAATGCCTTGCTATGAACGCGAAGTACAAAGACTGGATTTGCGATGAACGCCGCATGAAGCTCGCCAAGAAGTCGGCCGTCTACATGCACTGCCTTCCTGCTGATCGTGGCTCGGAAGTAACCGATGCCGTCATCGACGGCCCCCAGTCGATTGTCTTCCCCGAAGCCGAAAACCGTCTCCACACCGCCAAGGCGATCATGTCCTGCTCAATGCGCGAGCGGCCGTTTTAATACACGGTGAGCCAGAAGCGTGAATGCCTGGATCTGTTCGCGCCGCTAGATCTCCAGGCGCTCACGCTTCTGGCTCGCCAAAGGAATTCGATTCTTGATGTCCATCCCACCACAACAACTGGTGATCGCACTTGGGGGCAACGCAATTAGTGTCCCCGGCGAACAGGGCAATATCGACGAACAGTTCGCCCACACTCGCCAGACAGCAAGCATTCTCGCCGACGCAATTGCTGCCGGCTTTCGCCCGATCCTCACTCACGGCAACGGTCCGCAAGTCGGCAACATCCTCCGACGTGTGGAACTTGCCCGACATGAACTCTACACAATTCCTTTAGAACTCTGTGTCGCGGACACGCAAGCCGGCATGGGCTACATGATCGCTCAATGTCTGATGAATGAATTGGCCGTACGTGGGCAACCTCGCCAGGTAACCACTCTCGTGACCTCAGTAGTAGTCGATGAGAATGATCCTGCATTCGACAATCCAACCAAGCCTATCGGCCCACGGATGGATCGCGTTGTCGCTGAAGCACATCGTGACAATGACGGCTGGAAAGTGCGCGAACTCGAAGATGGTGGCTTTCGTCGCATCGTCTCCTCGCCCCGCCCTAGAGATATTCTAGAATTTCCTATTATTCGCCAATTGGTCGACGCCGAGGAACTGGTGATCTGCTGTGGTGGAGGAGGCATTCCCGTCTGTCGCAACGCCACAGGTCAATTGAGTGGTGCTGCTGCGGTAATCGACAAAGATCTTACTTCGTCGCTACTGGCCCGCGAACTTGGCGTAGGCACCCTGGTGATTCTCACTGGTGTGGAACACGTGTGCCTCAACTTCGGTAAGCCAAATGAAATGCCACTCAGAGAAGTATCCACCGCCGAGGCACAAGCCTATCTTGCTGCAGGACATTTTGGCTCGGGTTCGATGGGCCCCAAAATCGAAGCCGCGATAGATTTCGTCACCAATTCCGCTCATCCCAACCCCGTTACCTTCATTGGCCATCTCGACAAGTTCACAGAACTCCTGGCAGGAACCAGTGGCACGCGCGTTACCCGTTAGGCTGTTACGTCCTTAGTAGCCGTTGGCGCAAGCAAAGGTCTGCACCGTACTAAACCTTTGCCTGCCGGCGACGTCTACAACTGCAAATTAGTGCACATCCAACCAGCAGCAACCACGTCGCCGGTTCTGGGACAGCTAAATTACTAGCAAAAGTCGCAGCCACATTCCGCTGCCAGATCAAAAAATCTTCACCGTCAATGAGTCCATTGGCATTTCCGTCGGCATACGATCCCGGTGCAACGGAAGTACCATAGCTCGACTGCCAGAGGGCCAAATCCAATCCATCAACCATTCCATTGCGATCGTAATCGCCGTCGAGCAATGAGATTACCACCTCGAAGATACGGTTCGAGGCAGACGACATGGCTCCTTCCACGTCACGCACATGGGGTGCATTCGACACGATCCCGCCAAACACGTAGCCGACAACCGTTTCACCATGCAATAGGTCGAGATCGATCACACCGTTGTCGTATGTGGCTATGCCCGGCGCCAAGAAAAACTCTCCGTTTGCCCCAAACCTAAGCAGGTTGCTCTCGGTATCGAACAACTCAGGGTATGCTCCAATGAGGTGTTGAGAATAGTTCCCGCTACTATCAACCACGACGGATGTCGCCTGGCTAGTGAATGGCATATCGTCGTCTTGAACGAAAGTGCCCGATCCCTCGTCATAGGTCTTCAGTGTGATCCCGCCCAAGAGCAACTCATGCATGGCTCCTTGCGCGGCCGAGTAGAGTCCCACTTTTGCCGAGTGATATTGATTCATCGCCTGTTTGAAAGTTCCCACCGCCAATGGATCTGCCATCGTCGGCAGACCGCTCTGGTCGATCTCCACAGGTACGGTCCACACTCCCGTATCTGGTGTAAAAACGCCTGATAACACAGTGAGGCCCTCTTCTACGCTTCCACCAATCCCAGGTTTTACAACGGGATAGACATTCAGATCTCTTCGGTGATAGGCGGCAACTTGTGGAGTTGTGGTTGCATTGGTCACCGACAGGGTCGTGCCATTATCTACGATATCGAACGATCGAACCTGCTCCGAATAGGCACCAGTCTTTCCAGGGATGTAGCCTCCCGTAAAATCCTGACCGAAGACCAGATGGGTGCGCCCATCAATCTCATACATCGCCCCACCCGTGATCTTGAATATCGGATCGCTGAGTTGACGAATATGATCGGCCGCTTGCCCCGTACCAGTGACAACCCAATCGATCATGCCATCCAGATCGATCGCCGAAAGTGTGTCAAAGGTAGTGAAACCATTTCCAGATCCGGGTACTCCATAGCCTCCGGTGATGTAGAGCCGGTCGCCAATATGCGTGAACTGCTGGTTGGTGGGCGTGAGTGAAGCGATTTCGTTGGCGTCCAAACCTGAAGAAACATCCTCCAACGAGCGGCTCCACGACTGCTGCGTGAGCGGGTCAATCACCCATATATCACGATTCTGATACTGCTCGGGGAAATTCGTTGATGGTGAATTAGTAAAATCGTGCAGCCCATTCGTGCGACCGGCGATGAGAAACCACTTGCCATCATGTATGGCGGCAGAAAAGGAATGTAAAGTCGGCATGGCTGCTGTGCCAAAGGTCGTTTCCTGTAGCTCCAAGCGATAGGGAAGAGCAGAATTCACGAACACAGGAGAGAAAACTGCCGTTTGGTGTTGAGCCAAACTGCCTGCTGATCCGCAGAGTAATCCCCATAGCATCCCACACAATGCCAGTAATCGCTTAAGCACTTCAGGTCCTCTTCGCTCTCATTCCTAGCACTGCCACAATTGCCACTCCAATCAAGCCCAGACTTGCGGGCTCAGGAATGGCTGTCGATCTTTCGTAAGTAAATGGGCCGCCGCCCGCGCCACCCCATTCAGTAAACATGATATTGAGGTAGATATTGTCGCTGATCAAATGCAGAACTGCCGGTTGGTCTACTGTGTCCGGCGGGCCGCTCGGAGCACCACCGTTTGCTGTTTCCCAATCCTCAAAAACTAGTGCCGCCCAGTTAGTTGCCGTCAAATCAGTGGGTTGAGCAAGTGGATTGTTGAATGGGAATGCCCATTCTGTATCAGCGGGACTCAAACTGTTTGTGTAAAAATCTTCCGCCGCAATATTATAGATTCCCCGGCTGCTGTCTCGTGTGAGCCAGACATTGTCTGTAATGCGATCTTGATTGGCTGCCGACATGGGGTCCGCTCCTGATGCTTTGGAAAACGTGATATTGGGACCGGTCCAAATCGTTTGTCCATAGCATTTCAAACAGACGTTTAGAGTGGCAAAGGCAATCAATGGAACTAAAAAACTTCGAAACATCTAATACTCCGTAGGTCGTGACATAGTCAATTCAATAGGTGGGAAGATCTCAGGTGCATCAATAGTGTGGGGCACGATCAAAGTGCATCACCACAATTGCAGAAACCAATTCTGATGGAATGCCGCTAGCTAGAAACAATAAGAGGAGTCTGCATGAAAATCAGACTCACAAAACGGCATAAGAACTTGCACCAGAATTCAACAAAAAATGGAAACGTGAAAACAAGCAAGATAATACTGAAGTGGTAATGGGACTTCTTACCCTTTTCACAGCATATCTAACTCAAAATATAGAATATTTCCGCTTCACCGATGATACTGAGAGATCTAGGACATGTCAAACACTTGTGGCTTTGCAATCATCCGCTAAACTTCACATTCGCGACCATAATTCGCCTGCCTGAGCGGCTGCATCAGCACGAAGAGCTCGTTCGTCGCACGAAACGACCTCCCCCCCTCGCAAACACCAGCGCCCATCGATCATGACATCGCGGACGAATTCTGGCCCCAGTGCATAGAGAAAATGTCCTGCCAGATTGTCGGTCGTCAGCGGAGTAGCTGGGCGATAACCAGTGAGTACCAGATCGGCCGCGGCGCCCACACCTAAACTTCCCAGGGTGATTCCCAAGGCCCGAGAGGCCAACCGTGCCGATTCCGCCAGAAAGCCTAGCGACTTACCGAATGGCAAAGACAACTGAGCATCGTGACTCTTAAATTCCGCCACGCGTGCTTCTCGCCACATATCCGCCCCGATGCCATCGGTCCCCAACACTACCGGCATTGTCGCTGAAACGACTGGCGTATATCCGACTCCATTGTTCATATTCGAACTAGGATTGTGAGCTAAATGCAAATAGTCTTTATGCTCCCCCAATCTCGTAAATTCCTCCGCCGACAAATGCGTACCGTGCCCAAAGATAGTACCAGGAATCTCAAGGAGCCCCACCCGCTCGAACCGCTCCATCAATCCGCAACCAAATTTCTCCTGGGTAATCCGTTCATCACAGGGATCTTCAGCGATGTGGATATGCACCCCGGTATCCAACTCGCGAGCCAGCCGAACACAACCGACGAATGATTCCTCTTCTAAAGTAAAACTGGCATGTGCCCCCACCAGAACAGAGAATCGATGATTTTTCCTACTGCTCAATTCCCTTGCATACCGAGACGTCTCATCCAATCCTTCACGGGCTTCGGTGTCTCGGTTGCGGTCGGTCACTTCATAGCACAACACACCCCGACAACCCACTGAAGCAATTCCCGCCTCCAGTGCGGAGAGACTCCCCGCGATGCAGTTGGGGGAAGCATGGTGATCGACGAGCGTCGTCGTGCCGCAACGTAGAGCGGCCAGTGCTCCCACGGTGCCGCTAGCGGTGACGCTCTTGAAGTTATGTGCCCGATCAAGCCGCCACCAGATGAGTTCTAGTATCTCCAGAAAGTTGGTCGGCTGCCGTGGGGGCGCTGGCATGCCAGCAGCAAGAGATGAATAGAGATGTGTGTGCCCATTCACAAGCCCCGGCATCAACACGGCACCTCCGCAATCGACAATCTCATCGTCCTGTTGCAATGTGAGATTCCGCCCCACGGACGCAATCCGGCCATCGGATACGCGCAGATCCCCCTGTCGAACCATCGGTGGATCGAGCTCGACCAGCATCGCGTCGCGAAAAAGCGTCGACATTAGAGCAACTCCAGCACACCCGTTTGCCGATTGAAATCTTCGATCTGACGATCCCACTCCGTCGCCTGCTCGAAAGTCTTCTGCCAAAACTCGGGATCCCACAACTCACGGAGTTCCTCGGCACTACGCCCCTGCTGCTCGACCCAAGTGAAATACTTAAAGTTGTGCAATGCCTTGCGATCCTGATAAGTCAATTCACGAACATAGTCGGTCGCTATCCCTTCAAGATACCGCTCACGATCCAAAGCAGCCCGCTCTGCCGTGTAGGCACCACACTCTTCGGTGAGTTCCTCAAGTCGACTTGAGTACAGCCCTGCCGAGTCAGTCAAGCACGTAAAGATGACGTCTTTGCCTGTCATGTCAAAGTGCTTGGCAGTCTTGATCGCAGCCACCAGATTACAAATCCCCGAAATGCCGACTTGTGGTAATTTCTCGATGAAGTCCCCTGATAGGTCTTTTTGTAAGACCTGTTGGCCCGCATCTTCATTGAACAACCGCATGAGCGACATGCACTGCTGATCGTCAATCGCGGCGATCATGTCGGTGTTGCGAACATTGTGAATCCACGGCACGTGCTTGTCGCCGATTCCCTCGATGCGATGTCCTCCGAACCCAAACTGGTAGAGCGTCGGACATTGCTGGGCCTCGGTCGCCACCACCCGCATCTCCGGATGAAGCGTACGAAGCATATCCCCGGCGGCAATTGTACCCGCGCTCCCTGTGGCAGACACATAGCCCGCCAGACGCCCCCCATTGGCAACCCGCTCAAACACTTCCTGAATCGCCGCAGCTGTCACATGATAATGCCAACAGGCGTTGCCAAATTCCTCGAACTGATTGAAGATCACGCAGTCGGGCCGTGTGCGGCGAATCTCCCAGCACTTGTCATAGATTTCCTTCACGTTCGATTCACAACCCGGCGTGGCGATCACCTCGGCCCCAATCTCCTTGAGCCACTCAAACCGTTCGCGGCTCATCCCCTCGGGCAGAATCGCCACGGCCGTGCAGCCCAACAACGCCGAATCAAATGCCCCGCCGCGACAATAATTCCCCGTGCTGGGCCAGACCGCCTTTTGCTTTGTCGGATCAAACTCTCCGCTGACAACGCGGGGAATTAAGCACCCATAGGCCGCCCCCACTTTGTGCGCTCCGGTAGGAAAATACTTCCCCACCAACCCAATGATCCGCGTGTCGACGCCAGTCAAAGCCGAAGGAAACTCGACCCAGTTCCCTTCATTGAAGAGTCCTCCCTTGTCGACCGGTTCGTTCTTCCAAGTAATTCGAAACAAGTTCGCAGGATCGACGTCCCACAGACCCACTTCGCGGAGTCGGCTGGTGATCTTCTCAGGAATCTTCGTCGGATCACGCATCTGGGCAAACGTCGGCAACAAAATCCGCCGCTCCCGAAACCGTTCGATCGTCCGCTCTAATACTTTTTTATTGACTTGCATCTCATAACCTTGGATCCAGTAACACCTAGGACGAGCTGATAGTGGTAGCGCGTCCTCTTATAAAAATCAAGTTGGCTTCTTGCAGAGTCGCAGATTCACAGAGGGATACCTGATTCTCTCTGCGTCTCTGTGTCTCTGCGAGAGATCACTTCTTTCTACATTGCATTTTCCACCGCCGCTTCGACCGAGGTCAGGTCGGGTTTGATACTCAGAGGTTCTCCTCCAGCCCGAATCGAACTGCGGATGTCTTTCAGTCCGCTCCCAGTAATCATCACTAGCACTGACTCATGGGGTTCAATGATTTTAGCATCGACCGCCTCGACCACTCCTGCCAATGCCGCCGCGGCCGCCGGTTCGGCAAACACTCCGTGCCGACCTGCAAGCCGAATAGCCGCCAAAATCTGTTCGTCGCTTACGCAAACTACGCGCCCGTGCGCAGAGTCGAGTGCATTGACCGCTTTACGCCAGTTCCGCGGCACTTGCACATCGATGCTGTCAGCCATGGTCGTCCCTTCACCAGGCTCGGGAAGAACACCATGCTCCAAAGCATAAGGAATCGGGGCAACCTCTTTGGCTTGCACACCTAACAAGCGAGGCAAACGGTCGATCATTCCCAGTGCATGCATTTCGGAGAGTCCTTTCCAAATGCCAGCAATCGTGCAGCCATCACCTATGCTCACCGCCACCCAATCCGGCACGCCACCATACGCGGCCACTTGCTCGGCGATCTCAAGCCCGGCTGTCTTTTTCCCTTCCACCAACACAGGGTTAATCGCGCAGTTGCGATTGTACCAACCAAATTGCTCGCAAGCTGAGGAGCAAAGCTGGTACGCCTGATCGTAGGACCCCTCGACAGAGAACACTCTCGCCCCGAAGACCAAGAGCTGCGCGAGCTTCGGCTCGGGAGCTGTATGAGGGACAAAGATGTTCGCCTCGATCCCGGCCAATGCCGCATGACAAGCCAGGCTCGTGGCGGCGTTGCCTGTTGACGCACAGGCGATCGCATTCGCACCAACTTCCATTGCATGGGCCACGCCTACCGAACTTGCCCGATCCTTGAACGATGCCGACGGATTGCGCCCTTCGTCCTTCAAGAGCACACGTTCCAAATCAAGTTCTGTGGCCAGTCGCTCGGCATCAACAATCGGCGTCCATCCAACTTGCCAATCCGTCCGCAATGAAGTTTCTTTCAGCGGCAACAACTCCGCATAGCGCCAATGGTTGTGCTCACGCTTCGAGAGTGGCTTATCGAGCCAAGAGTCGCGCACCGCTTCTAGATCGTAGCGAAAATCCAGGATTCCTTCTGCCGGTCCACACGTGGGGCATGTCATCCAGACATTTGGCGCATCCGCAGACTGCGGAAAGTACTCAGCACCGCAATTTACGCAAACCAACTTTTCAATCATCGCAGTCCTTCCCACACCGACTCACACGCAAACTTTCAAGTTTGCACTCTAACTCACCACCAATCGAGAAGCTAGTACCACGTGAATCTCTGAGTTAGAATCGAGGGGAGTACTCCTGCGGATTCTACTTACTGTTTACAGCTAAGCCCCATGGTCGATCTCTATTGCACACCGTTTGTCGAACTCGTCGACCGCATGCGACTGGAGTATGCAAACCGCGCGTCGATATTCGACCTGCCACGGCGAAAGTGGTTTGTCCCTGCCGCCGATGACGATACGGATCTTTCGGTGCGCTTCCATGGCCAGCTGGCTGGTAACCCCCTCGGCCCAGCATCGGGGCCACAGACCCAAATGGCCCAGAATCTGGTTCTCTCCTGGCTCGCCGGTTCGCGGATCATGGAACTTAAGACCGTGCAGGTCAATGACGCACTAGAGATTGCCAGGCCTTGCATCGATGCCACCAACGTTGGCTACAACATCGAATGGTCCCAGGAACTCAAGGTCCATGAGTCGCTCGATCAATATGTCCAAGGCGCGATGCTCATCCACATGCTCCGCCATGCACCTGAGGAGTTTGGCAATCCGTGTGGGGCGACCGACATGGCGGGCGCGATTGGTGAGACCGTTTTCGACATGTCCGTCGGCTACGATTTGGCTGGCATTCAAACCGAAAAGGTGGTGAATTTCATTCGCGGCATGATGGATGCCACCGAGAGTGTCAATCGCCTCCGCGATCAATTGCCCCATCGTTTGCGCGCCCTGCGAGACCTCGACTACCCCACCAATTTAAGCCGCAGTATCACACTCTCCACATTCCACGGTTGCCCCGCCGATGAGATTGAAAAGATCTGCGAGTTTCTTCTCACTGAAATCGGCACCGATGTGATCGTGAAGATGAACCCCCCCATGCTGGGCAAAGAACGGCTCGAACATTTGCTCTACGACGTGATGGGCTACACAGAAATCACCGTCCATCCACATGCCTACTCGAGTGGTTTGCTGTATGACGAGTCCATCGCTATGTGCAGTCGTTTGGCGAAGATTGCAGCAGAGCGCGACCTCGGCCTCGGGGCAAAATTTTCTAACACGTTGGAAGTCACCAACCATCGCGATTTCTTTCCCGAGAAGGAAGAGGTGATGTACCTCTCCGGCCTGCCACTGCATGTAATCACACTCACCCTTGCCCATGAGTTCCGCAAGACCGTAGGGCATGCGATGCCGATCTCTTTCTCGGCGGGCATCGATCGCAAGAATGCCCACCAGGCAATCGCCTGTGGATTCATCCCCATCACCACCTGCACCGATCTCTTAAAGGTTGGAGGCTACGGCCGCTTGCCAGCTTATTTCCAGGACCTTCGCAAGGAGATGGACAAGTGCAACGCCAAGACGCTCGACGACTACCTGCTCGACTGCAGAGGCAACCGCGATGCCGCCGGAGGCGATCCAGTACTTGCCGGTTTCCTAAACATGGAAGCAATCGTCGCTGAGACGCAGGCCGACCCTCGCTACTACGCCGAGCAAAATCGCACCATCCCCAAGAAAATCGACTCGCACTTGACGACGTTCGATTGCATCACCTGCGACAAGTGCATCCCGGTGTGCCCCAACGATGCGAATTTCACTTATGCCGTTGAGGCGGTCGACATCACCTACCGTGACCTACAAGTGCACCCTGACAGTACGCTGGTCGAAATCGGCGACGAAAAACCGTTCCGCGTCGAAAAGGCAGAGCAAATTGCCAACTTCGCCGACTACTGCAACCACTGCGGCAACTGCGACACCTTCTGCCCCGAATACGATGGCCCCTATCTGATGAAACCCAGTTTCTTCGGCAGTCGAGAAGCGTTTGAAGCTGGTGCGCCGCATGATGGATTTTACTTGGAACATGAAAATGGAAAGCTATCTCTCCAGGCACGCATCAACGGTGACAAATACAGGCTTACACAAACCAATGACTGCTACCTCTACAACGATGCCACCATCACGCTGGCGTCTTCGCGGGGAGAATTCACCCTCGCCGCTGACACAAACCCACCAACCAAACCCCACACCATCAACATGGGCCGTTTCCACGCCTTGGCGACCTTGCTCAATGGTATCACCTCCGATAATAAAATCCACGCGGTGAACACGCCGCTGGTGGCGGAGAGAAGGTGAATCCGCCGATAGCCATTGAGTCTTCATGGAGGTATAATTAAAGTAGGGACGCTCCTTTTCACCTGTTCCGATAGAGATCTACTATGGCCACGCTACCCACTGTAAATGCCCATTTCGATGGCACCGTGATCGTGCCAGACGAGCCCTTGAAACTCGCCCCAGGTGAGAAACTCCGGGTGACTATCGAACGTGCCCCTGCGGAGTCGGACCAGCCACGTCGCTCGTTACGTGGAATCGCCAAAGGCATGTTTGGGATGGGGGACGATTTCAATGCTCCGCTTGACTGTTTTGATGAGTACCGCTGATGAGTTCGGTGCTAATTGACACACAGGCGATGATCTGGATCGTTGAGGACAATCCTAACCTCTCGGAGCGTGGGTTGGCGCTGGCGGACAATAGAACTACTCAACGGTTATTCAGTGTTGCGAGCATCTGGGAGATGGCGATCAAGATCGCGATTGGCAAGCTTGATTTGAAACATGGCACTCTCGATGAATTTTTGAGCATCATCAAAGACAATGAGGTCGAATTGCTTCAAGTTCAGGCCCTTGAGGCTGTTGACGTTGCTTTACTGTCGCAAGGTGATCACAAAGATCCCTTCGACCGCCTTATCGCAGCGCAATGTCTACGGTACGATTTAACATTAGTCTCAATCGACTCGGAGTTCGATCAATACGGAGTACGGCGAGTGTGGTAATCTGTCACTTTTTTCCCCGCCACCGATCCCGCTCCTGAATCAACTCCGCCACTACGCTGATGGCAATCTCGCCCGGTTCGTTCGTTCCCAGGGGCAAACCGATCGGACAGTGAAATGCCTCGGCCTGTTCGCGCGGGATGCCGTCGGCGACAAGTTCCCGCACCAGCACGCCTCGCTTCGCGCGGCTGCCAATGACACCAAGGTAAGGGAAAGTGCGGCCTTGGCGGAAAATCTCCGCGAGCACGGGGCGGTCGGTGCCGTGGCCCATGGTGATGCATAATACAAACGCATCGCTCGGTAAAGCGGCGACCTGGGCGGGGAGGTCGTCGGTGCGGATCTTGGTGAGCCGGTCGCGGTCGGCGATCTTGTCTAGCCACTCACTGCGAGAATCGATGCAGCGGGTGTGACAGTTAATCTGCCCCAGGCAACTTGTCACTGCCGACGCAACGTGGCCGGCTCCGAAGATGACGACCTGCCAATCGCTGTGGTTGTAGGTCTCGAAGAACAGTTTAACTACACCACCGCAGGTCATCCCCACGTCGCGCTGCAGGTTCCACTCGACCAGTTGATGCACGGGTGCCTGTCCTGAAGTATCGGCAAGCATCGCCTGGGCGTGTTGAATCGCCTTGTGCTCTACCTTGCCACCGCCGACGGTGCCTGACGATAAGCCCTCGGTCGTAACCAGCATCTTGCTGCCGGTGTCCTGCGGAGTGCTGCCGACCGCTTCGACCATGGTCACGCTGACAAACGGTTCGCCAACCCGAGCTAGTTCCGCAAGTCGTTCAACAAAGCCGTGTGGAGCCATAGATGGAATGCGGAATTGGGAGTGCGGATTGCGGAATAAAATGAAATAGCCGTTGGCGGAAGCCACATGGTTCTACGAGGCGACAACCATTGGCTTCCGCCAACGGCTCTCAAGGAAAGAATGGATCACGATTCTAGTCGTGCGGGAACTTCCAAAGTATTTGTCGTTGTATCTTTCTCCAGCGCTGTCATCACACGCAAAATCTCCTCCCCCGTGGCCGGTGACTTCAGATCAATCTCCGCGCCCGGCTTGACGTAGGAAAGCGCATTTCGCACTGCAGCCCACACCGAGAGCGCCAACATGAGCGGCGGTTCGCCGACGGCCTTGCTGCTGCCAATGTTATGCGTGTTGTCGTGATTGGGGAACATGCGGACGTTGAACTCCGGGGGGATGTCGGTCACAGCGGGGATCTTGTACGTCGTTGGCGAATGGGACAGGAGTTCACCCTTCTCATTGTAGGTGAGACACTCGTTCGTGACCCAGCCCATTCCCTGCACAAATCCGCCGATGATCTGACCCCGATCCACCCCCGGGTTGATCGACCGGCCAATGTCAATCAAGAGATCCGCCCGCAAGACGCGCATCTCGCCATTAAAGCGATCGATGACCACCTCAGCTACAGCCGCCCCCTGGGTGAAATAGAAAAAGGGCGTACCGCGACCCGTCTCGCGATTGAAGTCAATCCCCGGTGTAGCAAAGAACCCGCGGGCACCCAAATCAACCCGGTCCCGCCGGGCATCCTCGCACAACTGTTCAAACGGAATCCGCACCTGAGGTCGCCGGTCGTCATGCACGCTCCCCTCGGCAAAGCAAATATGCTCCGGCGAGGCGACCAGCCCCGACTCACTGTCAGCCAGATGCTCGGCGGCGAAGGTACGCAGGCGGGACTTGATTTCCTGGCAAGCCACGACTGCAGCGGCCCCATTCAGGTCGGTGCCAGCCGACGCCGCCGTAGGCGAAGTATTGTTGTTCTTCTCTGTGCTGGTTGCCATCATCAACACCCGGCGCGGATCAATGGCAAATTCGTCGGCCACCAGTTGCCTAATCTTTACGTTCACCCCCTGCCCCATTTCCGTGGCCCCGGTCGAGACCTGAATCGTACCGTCGGTGTAAATATTTACGAGCGAATTGCCTTGGTTGAGAAACTTGGTCGTGAACGAGATGCCAAACTTCATCCCCGTGAGCGCTAGACCGCGCACCTGCAGGCGCGACTTGGCATTGAAGTCGGCAATCTCTATACGACGTCGCTGGTAATCCGAATCTTCGGCAAGGGTTTCAAAAATCTCCGGCAAGTGATTCTTGTCGACCACTTGGCCATAGGGGGTCACATTGCGACTGCCAACGCCATAGACATTCGCCCGGCGAATCTCCAGCGCATCAAGGCCCAACTTCTCAGCTATCGACTCCAGCACATTCTCGATGACAATCATCCCCTGTGGTCCACCGAAACCTCGAAACGCCGTATTGGGTGGGAGGTTTGTAAAGCACACCTTGCCCGTGAACTCCACATGCGGCAGGTAATAAGCATTGTCGCCGTGGAGTAGAGTGCGTTCCATCACCGAGGGGGAAAGGTCGGTCGTGGCCCCGCCGTTTGAAAAGTACTCACACCGCAATGCCAACAAATGCCCCGCATCGTCGAATCCACACTCCCAACGCGTAAAATATTCGTGTCGCTTGCCGGTGACGCACATGTCGTCGTCTTTGTTGTATATCACCCGAGCCGCACGGCCAGTCTTCGAGGCAACCAGCGCCGCCATGATGGCGGGAATCGCCGCCTGGGTCTCCTTGCCACCGAACGCTCCCCCCATTCGCTTGCAGATGCAGACGACTTCGTGTTGACCGAGTCCCAACACCTCAGCGATGACCGCCTGAATCTCGGTTGGATTCTGCGTAGACGAGTGGACGACAATCTGCCCCTGCTCGCCCGGATAGGCAAGCGCGGCCTGCGATTCAAGGTAAAACTGCTCCTGCCCGCCACTTTTGAAGGTCCCCTGCAAACGGTGTGGAGCGGAAGTAAGGTTCTCGTCGACACGCCCGCGGGCGATTTTTCGCACAGGTCCCAGAAAGCGATTCTCTTGAATCGCCTGCTCAATGGTCAGCACCGGTGTTTTCTCTCGGCATTCAATCTCCACGGCGCGCCGACCAAGTTCCAGGGCCGCAGGCGTCTCCGCCGCTACTACCACTACCGGTTGCCCGACATACATCACCTCCTCACGAGCCAGAAAAGGATCATCGGCGACGATGAGGCCAAAGACATTATGCCCCGCCACGTCCTCAGCCGTGTAGCAAGCCACGACGCCAGGTGTTTCCAGAGCGGCTTGCACGTCGATCCGCACAATCTCACCACAAGCAACCGGGCTGCCCACAAATCCAACATGCAACTCTCCCACCTGCGCCGGCATATCATCAATAAACAAGGCGCTACCGGTAACATGCCCGCGCGCCGAATCATGTGGCAATGGTTTTCCGATGGAGGTCATGATGAAAGGTCCTCATTAGTCGGGAGTCTAATCCCTGCGACGCGCCCTCGTCGCGGCTATTTCTATTTTCTAAATTCAACCTAGCCGCGACGCAACGCGTCGCACGGTTCTTGACTCTGAACTCTCATAACAACACCGCATCCGGTTGATGCTCCAAGTAAAACTTCACGAATACATTCCTGGTTAGCTGCAAGCGATAGTCTTCGCTCCCCCGCACATCGCTAATTGGCGTCACCTCCGCCACTGCCAGTTCACCCGCCTCTCGCATCGTTGCTTCACTGAATTCACGGCCGACGAGAAAATCTTCCGTATTGCGAGCCCGCAGCACCGTCGGGCCGACCGCTCCAAATGCCAACGCTGCCTCAGCAATTCTGCTTCCATCGAGTCGAATTCGAATCGCTGCCGTGAACGACGAGATATCCAAATCTAGCCGACGCGACACCTTGAACAAACGCAGTAATTCTCCTTCGTCTGGCAATGGCACCGTCACCCGTGTAAGCAGTTCGCCGGGCTGTAGATCAAACTTCTTGTAGCCTTGGTAAAAATCGTTGATATTCACCGTGCGGCTGCCTTCAGCGGAACGCAACTCCAACTCGGCATCCATCACAAAGTAAAACGGCAACGAGTCGGCAATCGGTGAAGCATTGATCACGTTGCCCCCCACGGTGCCCATGTTGCGAATCTGCGGCGCCCCAAACACCTTCACAATCTGATAAAACTCCTCCAACTGCTGGCGGCATAGCGATTCCACTTCCGTCCAGGACGCCCGCGCTCCCATCACAAGCTTTCCATCAACAACTCCCAGCTGCTCCAATTCCTTCACGCGATTTAAATCCAGAATCGTCTCCGGCAACGCCTGCCCTTTGTTCACGCGCACCCCAATGTCCGTGGCCCCCGCCACGATCATAGACTGCGGCCATTCGCGAAGTACCTCAAGTGCGCTGGCCAACGTCACTGGACAAAGAACCCGTGACGCGGCAAACCCCTTTCCTTGGCCATTCGTGGAAATGCTCGCCGGCGATGAGAGCTTCTTGAGTAGCGGAGGTGTGGAGTCTTCAATCAATGCGATATCTTCAGCCGAGTGGGCATAGAAATCCTGCAGCATCGGCTCCGAGGGATAGAGCACATCCATCCGATCGCCTTCGGCAAGTTCCGCCGTGAGCCCCGCTTCGAGAATCGACACATATCCTGTGCAGCGGCACAAGTTCCCGGTGAGACCTGTCCGCATCGAGTCCGCATCTTTCGAACAATCATTTTCTTGCATGGCCGTCATCGCCATGGCAAATCCTGGTGTGCAGAAGCCACACTGCGAACCGTGGCAATCGACCAGTGCCTGTTGCACGTCGTTCATGGAGCCTGCCTTGGCAAGTCCTTCCACAGTAACAATGTGCGTCGAATCGAGTTGAAACAAAAACGCGATACAAGAATCGATTGCTTCATAGCGGAGCCCATCTTCATGGACGCGACCTACTAACACCGAACACGCTCCGCAATCCCCCTCACTGCATACAATCTTTGTACCAATCTGGCCCAGCTCTCGACGGAGAAAATCCGAGAGCGACATCCGCGCCTGGTGCGCGTGAATTTGGTGACGGACACCATTGATGTAGAGCAATAAGAAGTCGCGCATAGTTGGTTCGATTGCCTTGAGCGAAGGTACCTTTTACCTACTATTCAACTTAGTTCTGCACTACGAAGCTGGCCAGCCCTTTCCCCCTCAGAATGAGGCTTTGACCCATGAAAAATGCGCAAACTACCTACAAAGATTTTGCGATTCTTCGTTGCACATTACCAAGGTCGAGAAAGTATGACTGCGTGCACGAAGTAGCTTCCTGCTACTTATAAATTGGAACTATTGGATCTCGCTGGGCACTTCGCCTGGGACGCGCTACTATCGACCCAGCACGCCAAGTAGCCACGTAAACTCGGTCGTTCGATTTGGGGGCCGACAATTGGATTCCGTCGGAGCAGATTTCGCCAAGTTCTTTTAACTCTGCTCGATCGGCCACCACCACTGCCTCAAGGTGTTCTGCCATAAACTTCTTGAATTGAGCGCTTTGGTCACGGGAGAATTCAACGGTTGCCGTTTGGATCGAAAAAGAGGTCACTTCAGGTGGTTGGCCGAATAGCACGATGGGCGTCGATCCATTTAACTCTGCTTGCAATCTAACAGCCGACTGCGGAACAGACCTGAGGTTGGCACACTCGGGTACCACTCGGCAGTAGCCAATAATAGTGACCAGCAGACTCATCCCCACCGTAGCAGCGACCAAGCGCCGGTCGGACGTGAGTTGGTTCTTCCACAACAGCACACAGCCAACCAATGGCACAAGGCCAATCACAAGTGCCAGCCATATTGCGTTAGGCGTAACCACCACATGCGCGATCAACAACACCAAAGCCAACACGGTGCATCCGAGTACCAACTGCCTGGCAGCACGCGACGAATACTCTTCAATGAGGACATTGGCCTGCGAAGGGATAGAAGACCATCTACAATCTCCCAACATTTTCCCGAGAGACAACGACAACAAGGGCATCGCTGGGAGAATGTACGTGGGGAGCTTGCATCTCGAAAGCGAAAAGAATCCCACGATCCATGCGCTGGAGAGCAGCAGTGCACCCAACTCTTGAGTGCGGGCCTGACAAGCCTCTGCATTCTTACGTCCGAGAAAGACCACCATGGCTGGTACAAAAAATGTACTCGGCAGCATCCCCAGTGCTAACACCGGCAGATAAAACCACCAGGGCTGAGCATGATTCAGTCCGGTTACGAAGCGATGTATGTTGTGTTTCCAGAAAAAGTAGCCGATAAACTCCGACTGGCTCGCGGCGACTTGCCAAAACCATGGCGCGGAGATCAACATCGTGGGAACCGTCACTGCGAGTAGATTCCGCAACCGAAACATCGAGTAGTTTCTTGTGAGCCACGCCAAGGCCACGATCGGGGGAAAACAGAGCACCGGGGCAACGGGACCTTTGGTCATCACTCCCAACCCGCAAGCAACCCCAGTCACCAACCACCAGAAGAGAGCACGGCGAGGTTCGTAGATTGCTCGCAATGCGCAGAGCAAGCCCACCGTGGAGAAGAGAGAAAGCAGACTATCCATCAACAAGAACCGTCCAGCAAGGACAAACCCGCCAGTCAGACTTAGCATCAAGGCCCCTATCCAAGCCGACCTCATTCCCACAAGTCTCCATCCCAGCAGGAAAGTTGCTAACACCGTCAAGAGTGAGGCTACGGCGCACGGAAGACGCGCACTCATCTGGTTTTCGCCAAAAAGCGAATAGCTACTAGCTGTGAGCCAATACAAGAGGGGAGGCTTGTCCAGATAGGCTTTGCCATGGAGTCGTGGAACGAGCCAGTCACCTGAATGCACCATTTCCAGTGCAATTTGCGCATAACGCGTTTCATCGGGTTCGATAAGTGCATACATTAGATTCGTGAACAACAGTGTCGACGCGATCACTGTCAAGAGAAGAGTCATCAAGGCAAACTTACGTGTTGGCCATGTCGTCTGATCCGCGCGATCGTCAGCAAACGTCGCAGGAAACATCATCTTGTTCCACCAGTAACGCGCCAGTGTGGCAAAGACCACGGGAATCTCCAGCACAGAAACCTTGCTCACTCCGCCAGCACGTGGCCGGTGCGATACGCCAACTTCTACAATCGAGAGATCAAGCTGTCGCGCTTGGGAGAGCATCTCGGCATTTATTAGGAACCCGTCTGTCGTGATCGGTAATTGGGCGAGCACCTCGCGATGAAATAGTTTCAAAGCACAGTCGCAGTCCCGAACCCGCGTTCCCAACAAGTTTCGCACGAGCACGTTGTACCCTGCCGAGTACATCCGCCGTAGCCAAGGATCTTGACGGTCGATGCGATAGCCAGTCACGATATCGTAATCTCGTGCAAGCATCACCAATCGATCGAGTTCCGTTAGATCGAATTGGCAGTCGGCGTCAGTGAAACCGACAAGCTGTTTCGTAGCTTCACTAAACCCACGTCGCAGAGCCGCGCCATAACCGAGATTCTGCGGTTGTCGTAGCAGACGGACTTGCGGCAGTTTGCCAGCAGCCTGATTTACCAACTCCGCTGTGGCGTCGGTACTGCCGTCGTCGACCACAAGCACTTCAAAATCATGGGTCAACTCCGACAGAGCCGCGACTGCTTCATCAACCGCTTGCTGAATCGTGGCTGCTTCGTTGTACGCCGGCAGCACAAGCGAAATGCTCGGATATTGATCGCGCAGTTCTAGCGTCTCCGTAGTCGGATCTTGATCCGTCGCAGTGGCATTCATGCCTGACCTGCCTTGCTAAATTTTCTTAAAGAGGAGACGGATCGTGAGAGTCGTCATGTTGACTCAGTACTTTGTTATCCAATGAGCGAACTGCTTGCACCGCATGTCGCGTGAGAGAAATAACCTCTGCCCCTAGGGGGGTCAAGTGCAGCATCCCTCCAGATTCGTCTCGCATGCATTCTCCAGGCAGGTTAAATTGTGCTAGCAAGCAAGTTTAGCCGTCAGCCGCAGGCGTACGCGCGCTCCCCCTACGGGGTCGAGGCTAAACATTCCTACCCAACATGAAAATCCGCACCATGCCTGAAAACGAAACCGTCCCTACAGTAGACTCCGACATCAAATACACCCCTCAACCGGGCGAACGCCAACTCACCGCTCGAGCTCTTATCGCGGGTTGTCTGGTCGGAAGCGTCGTCTCCTGCACCAATATCTACATAGCCCTCAAGATTGGTTGGTCATTCGGCGCGTCTATCATCACCGCGGTCTTGAGCTACTCGATTTTTTCGTGGTTCAATAACAAGCTCTCCGTTATGGAAACCAACATTGCCCAAACAGCCGGCTCGGCAGCAGGCTACATGTCCACTGCAGCAGGATTAGTAGCCCCCATTCCAGCGATGATCATGCTTGGATACGAGGTCTCGTTCCCTTCGTTGTTCATGTGGGCAGTGGCAGTCGCGTTTCTCGGTGTCTTTTTCGCTGTTCCCTTAAGACGCCAATACGTGGAAGTCGAGAAGCTTCGATTTCCCACGGGCACCGCTGCCGCTGAAACCATTCTGGCTATGTATAGCGAAGCGGGAGACGCGGTGCTCAAGGCGCGTGTACTCTTGTGGTCGGCCCTGGGGGCCGGGCTTTTTACCTTGGCGTACAAGTTTTTTCCGCAACTCGAGGAACCTCCCCTTGAAGAATGGTTGGGCTGGGGAATGCTTGCAACAGCTGCCGCTTGGGGATTCAAACTCTACATAGGACCTTCTCTCTTTGGAGCAGGCCTGCTGATTGGCCCTCGCGTGGTGTGGTCGCTTTTAGCTGGGGCAGTGCTGGGGTGGGCAATACTTGGACCGATAGCACAATCTCAGGGTTGGGCCCCGGGAGAGAATATGAGTTATGCCGATGGCGCAAAAGGCTGGATTCTCTGGCCGGGGGTCGCGATCATGGTTTGCGAATCACTCATGGCTTTGGCCCTTTCGTGGCGAACTTTTGTGAGGACCTTTACCACCAAGACATCACTTGGCGAGGCCGCAGCCGACCCGGAAGCCATTCCGAATAGTTGGTGGATCGGAGGACTGATGGCGGGATCCATCGTCACCATCATCTTGGCAGACTACACATTCAACATCCCTTGGTATCTCACGATCGTGGCCATCCCGCTCTCCGCCGTCCTTGCCTCGGTGGCAGTTCGATCACTTGGCGAGACGGATATTAATCCCGTCGGTGGGGTTGGCAAAGTGACTCAGTTGGTATTTGGCGGAATTGCTCCCGGACAGATGGACATTAACCTTATGGCGGCGGCAATCACAGGCGGTGGAGCCAGCCAAGCCGCAGACATGATGCAAGACCTTAAGACAGGGCATCTATTGGGTGCTTCGCCTCGAAAGCAACTGGTCGCCCAACTTATTGGCAACTGTGCCGGAGTTCTCTTTGCTGTACCAGCCTATTGGCTGATCACCAGCGGCTATGAGCTTGGCGGCTCTGACATTCCCGCGCCCGCTGCGCAAGCTTGGAAGGCCATGGCCGAGCTATTGGCTGATGGCTTGGGTGCACTTCCACCGATGGCGCCTCAAGCACTATTGATCGCCGCCTGTGTCGGGGCAATTCTGCCACTGCTGAGACGTTCCGCTGCACTTCGCCCTTATATCCCAAACGGCTTGGCATTGGGAATCGCCTTTATCATCCCGCCCTACTATTCGCTGGTGATGTTCTATGGACTGGTCGCCTGGTACATCTGGCGTTGGATCAATCCTGCTGCCCTCGAGAAGCTAAGCTATGCCGTCGCAGCAGGACTCATTGCCGGCGAGGGCCTGATGGGCATCGTCAACGCCGCCCTCACGATATTGGGTGTAAAACCATTAACATAGCCGCTTGAGGCATAGCGATCTCCCCAGAAATGCTAGCGGCCTCGCCGGGTTTATACCACAGGCGAGGCCGTTGTCGTTCAAACAATCACAGAGCATCGCTCTGCAACCAGCCAACTACTTTCCCTTTTTGCCGAGCTTAGCAGCTGGCTTGGCGGAGGCGGCTGGTTTGGCGGTAGCTTTCGCGCTACCCTTCTGTACTTTCTTATCACCCATCTGAGTTTCTCCTTTGAAGAAACGGGGGCCGAGCGTGACTGCCAGAAAAACAAATCCCGACACTCTATTGTCACGACTTCGCGCGGATTGTACTGATCTCCTGCCAGCCGATGCAAGATGACTTTTCAAAGATTTTTAATACAGCTGAAGGTCGATCTCAACCCGTCAAACCGCACCGCGCACTAAAGGCCTGACCCGGGCTAGATAGAATGCCGCGAGTTCCTCGTGTAATGCGCCGTCCAAGGGTGCCATGTCGCTGGCCTGGGCGTTTTCGGCTACCTGTTCTGGTCGGCTTGATCCCGCAATGATCGTGCTCACAGCCGGGTGATCCAATATCCAGCGCAAGGCAAACCGTCCTAAAGGCAAGTCGTTCGGAGCTAGCTGTTTGAGCTCTTCGACCAGGCTTACCCCCTTCTCGAAGGGCAATCCTGCGAAGGTTTCTCCCACGTTAAAACATTGCCCATCGCGATTGAAATGGCGGTGATCTTCGGCAGCAAATTGCTGGCTAGCAGCCATCTTGCCACCCAAGAGCCCGCTCGCTAGCGGCAACCGCACGATGATGCCAACATTGGCCCGCTGAGCGGCGGCGAACAACTTTTCGACGGCATCCTGCCGAAACAAGCTGAAAATGATCTGCAGCGTTGCGATCCCCGGCTGGGCGACACAATAGAGTGCTTCTTCAATCGTTTCGACGCTCGCCCCATAATGGCGAATCAGGCCTTCGCTCTTGAAGTCCTCCAGCCAGGCGAGAATGTCTCCCTGCTTGATGAGATCGATTGGCACGCAATGCAACTGAACCAAATCAAGCGAATCACCTCCAATTCGTTCCAGCGATGCCGTCAAATTCGCCCGCACCCGCTCCTTGGTGTACTTGTCTGGGTAGAGTTCGCCACTTCGACCGACCTTGGTGACGATAGTAGGTCGAGGTTGTCCCGCTTGGTCACAGTTTTCTTCACACCAGCGTCCAATGCGAGATTCGCTAAGCCCCGCCCCATAGACGTCGGCAGTATCCCAGAAAGTGATCCCCTGCTTAGCGGCTTCGTCGAGAATTGCGACGGCCCGCTCATCTTCCATCGTGCCGAAATCGCCACCCAATTGCCAGCAACCGAGGCCGATCTCCGACACCCGGAGATCGGTCTTTCCTAGAGTGCGATACTGCATACTGAACCTGTTACAGCTTGCTCAAACTCGACGACGCCGCCCCGCAAAAGCAACCAGTCCGAAGCTTAGCAGTATTACTGCCGAAGGTTCCGGAACCGCTAGCACTGCATCTGCTAAAGAAGTCAAGTATTGGCCGTCGCTGGCGCTGAGTTGCAAACCGTTTAGCACAGTAGTCAAATCGATGTCGCTCGTCGTTGGATCGTCGTAAATCGTGCCGTAGAGCACCAACGCGTTGAGCAGAGTTCCCCGATTGGAAGCATGATAACTACCATCGCCATAAAAGTTCGCTGGGAAGTTCGCTAATTCCCAGGCATCTCCCGCCGGTGCTAGTTTGGCAAGTTCATTGCCTACCGTTGAATTGATATTGTTAGTTGAAAGGTGGTAACCGTCTCGAAGTTCCTGTTGCATTTGAGTTGGACCACCAGGAAACGACGGAGAGACTCCCGTGTAAAACGCATTTCCGTATCCGCGTGCCCAAGTTTCATATAACACTGGCACCACATCAGGGCTGTGCGCTGCGACAGCCTGATACATCCCCAGAGTACTGGAAATATGCTGTGCCAAGTTTCCGATATGTGTAGGCATCGTCGAAAAATCTTGCAAAACCACGTTATCCCATGTCTCACCTGCAGTAATTCTTGTTGTGATGTTTGCTAATTGCGCGGGAGTCGTGAGATGCCACTGCAAGGACTGCCCATTCATAGAAGCGTCGTACATGCGAGGCAGAGGATGACCAGCGGACGCGGCAATTACTCGGAAAGTGTTTGGAACTGATACACTGCTGCCACAGCATGTGGCGAGCGTGAAGCTATTGCCGTACCAAAGGATATCTTTGGGATCCTCCGCTGACGCACGCACACCAAACTGAGCAGCTGCAAACAATGCCAATGTCATGACCGTCTTGCAATTTATATTTCGTAACATAAGGTTCAATCTCCACAAACCGAGGCAAGTTTAATCGAGGCCTAGCATAAGATTGACACGCCCTACCCGTTTGAGTAGGGCGTGTCGAAGATTAGGCAGAAGAAATATCCGCTTACACTAAGATCTGCCGCGGCGTTGTAGGGTAAATGCCAGACCCGCGAAGGCCAACAGACCGATTGTGGCTGGTTCAGGTATGGTATTACTGACCACTCGCATCGCGCCTAGGTAGTAAAAGAGACTGCCATTGTTGTTATTCGGTCCTGGCGACACTTCAAGAGTAATCGTGCCCCCTGCCGTCGGAATAATTCCACTTACGTTAACCACCTCACTAACATTAGCGGTAACATCCAAATACCCAACGCCGCTATTGGCACCTGCTAAGGCAAACTGAGTCTCGCGGTTGTCAGTTGCCCCGGTTCGCGAGCCGAAGAAGGTAAAGTCGTAACTGGTAGCTCCCGACCCGTCTAATCCTCCCATCGTTACTGTGGCTAATGGAGTTAACGGGTTTGTGCCAAAGGCCCCAGCGTGTCCGAATGCGTTGTCGACGGTTGCATCAGTTTCAAAAATCGCTGCAGCATCGCCACTCGCAACTCCTGGGCCTGATTGATTTGAACCCGCAAAGAAGCCGCTGGCATCCAGCGAAATGCCCGTGTTCGCACCAGTAGAGTCAACCGAATCCGCAATGCTAAGCACTGATGGAGCGTTCATTACTATGTTGTTGTAGTTGCCTGCCGTCGTGCGGCTGCTATCGCCGAAATCGTAGAACAGGGTTGCCGCAGATGCGGCGGTCGAGAATGCCATCCCCAACACGATGGCTGAGATCATTTGTCTTTTCATTATACACACCAACCTTTCATAAGAAGTAACATCTGTAGTTGCATTGCCCAGTACGCCAAGGCACATGCTGGAATACAGCCTAACGAGGAGTTTATCACACACGCCTGAATGAAACTGCAAGCGTTTTCAGTGATGCTCTAATTCTAAGCAGGACGGTGTCCTTAATGCAAGCGTTTTCTGCAAAAACTAGGAAACTTCCGTTTTTTTACGCTGCACTTCTTAGCGGTCCGGAAACAAAGCCCGATGCACGGCCTCGGCTGGGTGTAATACCCGCCGACCCGTGCCATGCATAATCTGATGGCGACAACTCATCCCCGCAGCCACGATGGTCGTGCTGTCTTCTGCCGCGCGAACTGCCGGCAACAAGCGTCGTTCACCCATTGCCTGGGAAACGTCGTAATGTTCTGCTTCGTAGCCAAACGATCCGGCCATACCACAACAACCTGAATCGACTTCCTCCACTTCACCGCCAGCAAAAGCAAGCGTCTGTTTCGAAGGCCCCGTCCCCACGAGTGCTTTCTGATGGCAATGGCCATGGAGAAGCACCTTGCCCAGGGACTGTTGGATATTGAGATCGAGTGACTCCTCACTGACAAGCTTGGCGATGAACTCCTCGAATAACACCGAGTGCTCGGCGATCTTCTCCGTACGAGGATCGTCTGGCAGCAGCTCAAACACTTCATCACGAAGCGTGAGTAAGCAGCTTGGCTCCAAGCCGACAATCGGTATCCCTTGTTCGGCAAACGGAGCAAGTTTCTCCACGCAATCCCGCGCGGCACTTCGCGCCTGATTCACCATTCCCTTGGAAATCATCGGTCTTCCACAACAGAAATGCCCGGGAAGCAAAACATCGTATCCAGCAGCTTCCAGGACTTCAGTTGCAGCGATGCTCACCTCAGGGTGGTTGTAAGTGTTCCAGGTGTCATTAAACAGGACGACCTTCTTTCCAGTGGCCTTTTTGGAAGGACGCTCTCGAAACCAGGTGGTAAACGGCACGCTGGCAAAGTGAGGCAGGACTCTGTGCTGGCTAATCCCAAACAGTTTATCCATGAGTTTCCGCACCAGCCCGTTGCTAATCAAACCATTGACCAGCGGAGCCATCAGCCCCGCGCTAAGTCGGCTCGCCCGCGGAACTCCCGCCATCATCCGAGCCCGAAACGGTACGCCATTCTTTTCGTAGTAGCGCGCGAGAAATTCGAACTTGATCTTCGCCATATCAACCGACGAAGGACATTCGCTCTTGCATGCCTTGCACTCGATGCAAAGGTCCAACGCTTCGTACATTCGCTCACTGGTGAGTGACTCCGCCGGTAGCAGTCCCGACAACCCGGCCCGCAGCAAATTCGCCCGACCGCGCGTGCTGTGCTCTTCGTCCTGCGTGACCATAAAACTGGGGCACATCGTTCCGCCAGTTGTTTTGCGGCAGATTCCGGCGCCGTTGCACATCTCGATCGCCCGATGGAACCCTTGATCCTCGGAGAAATCCACATGCTCTGGCTCTTCGTGAACGTGATAGTCCGCACCATATCGCAGGTGCTCGGTCATGGGTGGTGCTTCGACAATGTTTCCTGGGTTGAGCAAGTTATTCGGATCGAAGATTTCCTTCACACGGCGGTAGAGTCCGTACAACTCCGGGCCATAAAATTTCTCAGCCTGCCAACTCCGTGAGCGTCCATCTCCATGCTCGCTCGATAGTGCCCCGCCGTAGCCCTTCAGCAATTTCACCGAAAAATCGCTGATCGTGGGCAACTTCGCCACCTCGGCTGCTTGTTTCACATTCAGCAAAGGTCGAATGTGTAGACAACCCGCGCTGGCGTGGGCATAGTAAGCCACCTGGCTCCCCAACCCCTGGCAGAATTCCTCGATCTTCGTCACATAATCTGCGAGATGTTCCACCGGAACGGCAGAATCTTCAATGAATGGCAACGGCTTGTAGTCTCCCTTCATACTCATCAACAAGCCCAAGCCCGCCTTGCGCACCGTCCATACGTCGGCCTGTAATGCAAGCGTCTTCGCCTCGGTGACTGCCGTAGCGGGAACACCCTGCGATTTCAAATGCTGGCGGAGCCGGGCAACTTTGTCAGTCAGTTCCGCTTCACTCGTGCCCGTGAACTCTGTCATCAGCACACAATTCGGAGTCCCCTCGACAAAGTTGCAAAGAGGACCTGCAAATTCGCGAACCTGCCGACACATCTTGATCGCCATCTGATCGAGTAACTCAACCGCCGTCGGATCGGTTTCCAAAATCGTGGGCACAGCGGAGAGTGCCGCATAGAGTTCGTCAAAATGGATCACCGCAATTGTGGCCATCTTCGGCACGTCCACAAGATTCACTTTGATCTCGTGCATCACACCAAGCGATCCTTCACTACCGCAAAGCAACTTGGCGACATTGAATCTTGGATCCTGTGGGCGTCGGTAGCTGGCCGCCCCCGGCACGAGACGATCGAGATTGTATCCACCGCACCGACGCCAGTGGTTGGGCGTGTTCTCGCGAATCACCTCTCGATTCTTGGGCGATTCGACCAATGCTGCCAGTTCGCGATAGATTCTTCCTTCTAATCCACTTAGCTGCGTCTTGGCCGTGAGCGATCCATTCTCCAGCGGGCCGAAATGTGCACGGCTTCCATCGCTCAAGAACACACCCGTCTCAAGTACATGATCTGCCGCCATGCCGTAGACGATCGAGTGGCTCCCCGTGCAGTTATTCCCGACGATGCCACCCATTGCCGCGCGGTTGCTGCTTGCTGGGTCGGGACCAAACTGCAAGCCGTGCGTACGGAGCTCGATATTCAGCGGGTCGAGGACTCTGCCCGGTTCCACACGAACCCATTTTTCATCGGTGTTCACTTCCAAGATGCGATTCATGTGCCGAGTCAGATCGAACACGACGGCTTCGTTGACGGCTTGGCCCGCGAGGCTGCTGCCACCGGCGCGCGGCAAGATCGGCACTCCATGTTTGGCTGCTAACTCAACACCGGCCTGCAGTTCCTCAACATCCCGAGGAAACACGACCGCCAACGGCATGACCTGATAGATGCTGGCATCGGTGCTGTACAGCACTCGACTAAAGCTATCAGAGCGAATATCGCCCCCGGTGCGCTTGCCAAGTTCCGCCAAATACTCTTGCACTTTTTCAGGAAGGGGTTTCAGTGCAGGCTTCGGCTCGGCAGTGGCGACAGACATGTTGGCACGTTTCTCGTGGAAAAGGTTCATGAATCAGTTCGGCACTATCATAATCTGCAAAACAGGGGTCCTCAACTGGCTCTTCGATTTCGCGCGAACCCCTGCCCCAAGCATTCCCTCTTTTATAGCCATCGGCGGGAGCCGATGGTTGGTTCCGCAGGAGAAACTATCGGCCTGGCGCCGACGGTTACTAATCTCCCACCATATCTTTCCCTCCCGATTCGACTAGAATCACGGTTCCCTATTCCAGCAAACAGAATCAGGCACCTACGGTAGTGATACCCCCGACACCCACACAACTCGATTCGCTCTCATGGCCCAAACGCTGGTGGCTCCGGGAATGCGGCGGTCGCCAGGTTCTTCAGGTCGCCTTGCCTTTGGTCGTCTCCACGATGTCGTGGACCGTAATGACCTACGTCGATCGGGCAATGCTTGCCCACTACTCCCCCATTGCCATGACGGCAGCGTTTTCTGCCGGTATCCTCTGGTTTGCGCTCTTCTGCGTCTTCTTAGGTATCTGCGGCTATGTAAGTACGTTCGTCTCGCAGTACCACGGCGATGAACAACCCGAGCGTATCGGCCCCGTCGTTTGGCAAGGCAATTGGTTGGCCATGTTATCCGTGCCGTTGGCGCTGGCAGCCATTCCACTCGCGCCCTGGATATTCTCCCTCGCCAAGCATCGCCCCGATGTGACCGAGCAAGAGATTCGGTACTTCAAAATCCTCTGCTTCGGCGGTCCAGGGATGGTGCTGGCCACGTCGTTCTCCTGTTTCTACAGCGGCCGAGGAATGACGTGGGTCAACATGCTCATTGATCTGTTCGGCACCGCTGTCAACTTGGTTCTCGACTACTTGTTGATCTTTGGCTACGCCGGTTGTCCAGAGATGGGCATCGCTGGCGCCGCATGGGCAACCGTTGTTGGCATCTGGGTAAAACCCTTTATTTTCTTTGCACTGATATGGCAGAGGTCCAATCGGGCAACCTATCACACCGATAATTGGCGCATCGAACTTCCACTCCTCCGCCGGCTGGTTTATTACGGCGGACCAGGCGGAATGCAGATGCTGCTCGACATCAGCGGATTCACCATCTTCATCATCCTGGTGGGCAGACTTGGCGACATGCCGGCGATGGCCTCAAGCATGGCCTTCAGCATCAATACGGTCTCGTTCATGCCCGTTTGGGGCCTTGGCATGAGCGCTGGCATCCTCGTCGGCCAACGACTGGGCGAAAACCGCGACGACCTCGCCAACCGCGCCACTTGGACCACCTACCAAATCGGCATGGCCTACATGGCACTTCTAACGGTGCTTTACGTCGCACTGCCGGATCTCTTCTTGTCGTCGTTTATAGGCACCGAAACCCAAAGCGACCTCTACCAGATGGCGCTCTCCCTGCTCTACTTTGTCGCGGCTTACAATGCATTCGACACCACCCAGATTATCTTCGTTTCGGCGCTGAAGGGTTCCGGCGACACCCGCTTCATAATGTTCGTGAGCCTCGTCATGGCCACCGCCTTGGCAGCACTGACCTACCTCGCCGTCGAGATGCTGCATCTGGACGTCTATGCCTGCTGGATAATCATTGTCTTTTGGCTTACGATCCTGGCGGTTACCTACCTGCTCCGTTTCATCAGCGGCAAATGGCGCACGATGCGCGTGATCGAACAGATCCATCATCCGCAACCCGCAGACTGCGAGCTGGCCGTCCCCGAAGCGTGTCCCGAAGCGGTGCAATCAATCGACCAAGCAGCACCAGTGTGAGGAGTTAGCTGGCAGCGCCCCAGAATTATTCCTCACACACTCCGCGTACCAAAACACTTCCCCATCAAGGCCAAGATTACGCATACCAAAACGAATGTGCCAACTCCGCCCAGCGCTATAATGCCATATCTCATGTCGGGATCGATTTCCTCCGTGTTGAATGCGTTTTGCATGACTTTAATTCTTTCCACGCTCGAATTGTCCATGTCCATGATCTTCAGTCTTCGTAGGTAAAGCGATAGTTCGCGTCGAAGTTCTTCGAGCTCATCGATTTCTTGCTCAAGCATCCTCAGTTCACCATTGCGTAATCCCTTCGGCTTAGAAGAACGAGAGCTAATTTCATTCACATCATCCTGCTTTCCCTCGTTTGCAGTCGCGTTGCTCTCAAGCTCCTGTTCAAGCATGTAATACTTTTCTAGCTTGCTGCGAAGTTCGACCTCCAATTGCCTCAATACCGTGTCAAGTCCCGCCATCTCTTCAAACTCTTCGATCCTGTCTGCAGCTACTATTTCATTCATGTATGCCTCAACGACTGCATCGATGATTTTTTTCATTTCGTCGGGGTCTTCATTACCCTCATAGCTGATCATGAGTATCTTACTCTCACCTGGGAAGGACGCCTGCAGTTCATCCTGGAGCCACGTAAGCTCATCCGGACGATTCTTCACCACAACATTGAGCTCGCGAATATCGCCTCGATTGAGTGCAGCCATCAAGACAAACTGACTTTTCAGCAAAGTTAGTTGGGTTTCCTTAAAAATCTCAAATTCTTTCTCCGAAAACCGTTGCTCCGGATTAAGAAACTTCATGCTTGAGGTGTTGCTATCGACTTGCATATAGGCGGTTACAGAGAAGGGCTGAGGTAACCACCAAAATAAAAAGGCACTGACAAGGATCGCCAGCACAAGACTCAAGAATAGAAATACTGGTGGACGAAACAGAAAGAAACGATCGGAAACCATGGCGAGAACCCTTGCGATAAGAATCGATCACGAGAGATGAACCATGGGCTACTATAGCAGTTCGTCTGAATCTGCAAAGCTACCAGGGGCTTTGGAAACAGAAATAAGTAATGTGCCCCAAGAGAGGGTAATTCAATCATTAAGATTGATGCAAGTGAGAACTTGGTACGATCAATCCCCATACCCTTCCGGGTGTTTCTGGTGCCAACCCCAGGCACTTTCCACAATCGACCCGATCTCTTTATGCTGCGGTTGCCAGTTGAGCACCCGGTTCGCCTCGCGGGCATCGGCTACCAGCGCCGGCGGATCCCCTTCACGGCGCGGGGCCACCACAGCCGGGATGGCATGACCCGTCACGTGGCGGCAAGCCTCGATCACCTCCAACACACTCGCCCCACTGCCGGTGCCGAGATTCAATTTAAGCTGAGTTCCATCCTCAAGCTGCTCCAGCGCAGCCAAGTGCGCCGCCGCCAGATCGTCGACGTGGATATAATCGCGAACGCAAGTGCCGTCAGGAGTTGGATAATCGTCCCCAAAGATTTTCACGTTCTTGCGTTTTCCCAACGCCACTTCCAAAACCAGCGGGATGAGATGCGTCTCGGGATCGTGATCCTCGCCGATCGTACCATCCGCTGCAGCCCCCGAGGCATTGAAGTACCGCAGCGCCGCATAGCCCCACCCGTACGCATGGCTATAATCGGCCAACGCGTGCTCGATCACCAGCTTGGTAAATCCATAGGGATTGATCGGCGATTGCTTTTCGGCCTCGGTGATTGGCACAACGTCTGGGACACCATAGGTCGCGCAGGTACTGGAAAACACAATTCGCTTTACCCCCACATAGCGCATCGCTTCCAACAGTGAGAGTGTCCCCACGACGTTATTGTGGTAATACTCCGCTGGGTTGGTGACCGATACCCCCACGTAGCAAGAAGCAGCAAAGTGCATCACCGCCTCGATTTGCTTTTCGCGCAGGGCTCTCTCTAAAGCCAGCCGGTCGTGCAAGTCTCCCTCGATCAACCTCCCCTCGGGCACTGCCGCTCGATGTCCCTCGGAAAGATTGTCGTAGACCCACACCTCATGCCCTTCGTGCATCAGCACTTTGGCAGCATGCGAACCGACGTAACCCGCTCCACCACACAGTAATACTTTCATTTTCTTTCCCTATTCCTGCCTCTTGTCTCAGATCCGCCGTGGCGGGCGGCTTCGCGTGATCAATCTTGAGAAATATCAGATTAAGACTTCCCCTGTCGTTTCGCAACCAACCTCTGACCTTCCGGTCGAGGCTAGAAAAAACCTATAACAGTTACTCCAAGGAACACTCGCGAAGAGACAAGTTGTATATGACAGAGCAAAGCGAAGATTCTGCTGACGAAAAAATACCCCAGCGACCGCTCAAGTGCCGCTTGCAGGGCAACTTCGCTGCATGGCTGCACCGCTCGGGCGGGAGTCTGGCAATCACCACTTACACCTCTGGCAAGCTGGTTCTGGTTGGCAGCACCGACAGCAAGCTTGCTATCAACGCCCATAAATTCGCCCGCCCGATGGGCATGGCCCGCAATGGCAGCCGACTCGCCATTGCGGTCCGCGAGCAGATCCTTACCTTCCGTCTGCAAGATGATGGCAAGTTCATCCCCGAGCGAACCTACGACACAGGCAAAGTGAATGCCCACGACCTTGCCTTCGGTCGTCGCGGCATTTACTTCGCCAATACCCGATTCAATTGCTTGGCTCGCGTCTCCGACCGCAAACAGTTTGTCCAGTGTTGGCTACCTCCATTTATTTCCACGATGTTCGCCCAAGACCGTTGCCACTTGAACGGCCTTGGAATGCAGGCAGGCTCACCAGCCATGGCCACCGCTTTCTGCGAGACCGATGAAAAAAATGATTGGCGCAAAGAAGACCGTTTCACTTCTGGCGTACTCATCGATGTGGCTCGCAACGAGATCGTCGCGCGCAATCTCTGCATGCCCCACTCGCCCCGTCGTTATCGACGAGCATGGTGGTTGTGCAACTCGGGCCATGGCTCGCTCTCGCGATTCGATCCCAGCAGCAGCGAATGTCAGGAAGTCTGCGCACTGCCAGGGTTCACGCGGGGGTTATGCTTCACTGGCAAATACGCGCTCGTGGGCCTCTCCAAAATCCGCCCCAAGCACATCCTCGACGCCCCCCCGGTCCGCGCGCGCCACGGGGAGCTAACGGCTGGCGTTGCACTCGTGAATCTATCCACCGGCAAACAAGAGGGGCTGCTGGAATTCGTTGAGGGGGGCAACGAAGTGTTTGAAGTTGCTTTCTTACGCGACGTCAAAGAGCCTCGCCTGCAACATGAAAAAGAAACCTAGCGAGCCGGCCCGTCCTCGGGCCCGGCTAAGCCTCGGGCTCAAGGAAAGCCGGGCCCGGGGACGGGCCGGCTCGCTCATAATTCAATCCGAACTCCGCTTTCCTCGTTCCCTAAACTCCTCGCGGGGTCTCGATCGCGATCTTCTCCAGCGCCGCGATATTCGAATCGATGTATCGCTCGAGAATAAACATCGCCGCGAAGCCGATGATTCCCACACCGCTCACCACCATCAGCGCCCACCGCCGGGAGTCATCACCACCCGACGCGGTCACGAGTAAAATTCCCAGCATGGGCACAAGTGCTGACAGCGCCAAATGGATCAAATTAAGTTTCTTGAGCTTCTGCAGATCACGCCATCGTGGCCCAGCCACAAGGCCGTTGCGCACGATAGCGGGAAAGTAAACTCTCACTGCCAACGCCGTCAGAATAAAATAAGGGAACACCGCCGCCGAGATTCCACAAAGCGCCAACGACATAAAGAAATGCGAATAGAAGCCGACGACCCCCTCGATCTCTCCGCCCATGTTCATCACGAGCGGAAAGACCAAACCGGAGACACTCCACATCCCCAGCGTCAGCAGTGAAACAAACCAGCCGAAGAATAGTACTTGTTTCCCCCCCTCTGCGGACAATTGAGGTTTCGTGCGATCCAGTTGGCGGGCAATCTTCCGCACCACCCACACTCCCACCAACACTCCGAGTGGGAAGACGATCCCGTTGATCCAAAGTTGCACTGTCTCGAACCACTCCGACAAATCCGGAGTAATCCGACTGCGATTGTAGAGCAGGTTGAAACGGCCAGCCAAGGCATTGGGCAACAACCCCGCGATCACGACCGTCGGAATCGGCAGCGCCAGCATTAGTTTGACGATCGCGCTCCGCGGTTCTTGCAACAACTTCCAGCAACGCGGTTCCAAACAAAGCCGCAACTCCCGAGCGACTTCGTCGGCCGTCTGATAGCGTTCTTCCTTCCGCGAGGCGAGGCATTTCATCAGTACTTTGCGCAGCGACTCGGGGCAATCGCTCGGCAGCGCCTGACGCATCGCATTGAAATCCGCGTAGTGCCGCCGATCAATCATCCGCTGAATATGTGCTAGCGACCCACCGTCGGAAGGCCCATCATCAAAGGGACGCGTACCGACCAATAGTTCCCACAGCATCACTCCCAGCGAATAGACATCACTCTGCCCGCGCACCAATTGAGGGGAACCACCCAACACTGGGTGACACGCCTGCAATTGCTCCGGCGACATGTAGGCCAACGATCCACCAAACGCCTCGGCCGGATCCTCGTCGGCCCGTCCGCCGTTGTAACTCACATTAAAATCCGCCAGCTTCGGCAATCCCTCGGGAGACAACAGTACATTGGCAGGCTTGATATCGCGATGCAGTACGCCGCGCGAGTGCGCGTATCCCAACCCTTCGGCCAACTGGGCTCCCAAGCGAGCGACCACCAGCGGCCAGCTGGTTTCCTCCAGCCAGTGCCGATGCGAAGACCCATCAGGCCGGGCCGTACCACTCGACCCAAGATGTTCGTCCACCACATCCAGTAGCAATTGCCCCGTGCGTTGTTTCTGGGGTGTGCTACGCACCCGCTTCACCACGTCGAACACCGTGCCGCCGGGGATGACTTCCATGTACAACAGCCGCGCCGGCGGCGAAGTACTTGCCCGTTGGTCAAACACGCGCACGACGTACTGATGGTCTAGCTGCGCAAGCGTCTGCGGTTCGCTGCCGGTGTGTTTAGAAATCTTTAATGCGACCAGTCGCTCCATGGACATCTGCCTGGCAAGAAACACTTGGGCGAATGCCCCGCTTCCCAGTTCAGTGAGAAGTTGAAAATCATCGACGGTTTGTCCCGCCTCAAAACGAAGCGGAATCTCTTCAAGCTGCGACGGTCCCTCACCTTTTCCTTTCAGGGCATCGCTCCTGACAGTTGAGCCGTAATAGGTACACGTTGGCGAACCCGAGACCGCCATCCCCCCCACGAGTGCACAGAGTGAAGTTGCCTGCTCGGGAAATCGTTCGCGGATCTCCTCCTCAGTCACCCGATCCCCAGCTTGCATCCGCACCTGCAATTCTTCGTGGATCAAGTCCACTGGCAGTTCTACCGATGTGCCCAAAACAGGAAACTCGGCAGCATACTCCTCCACCCTCAGGGGCGATCGACCATATTGCCAGCGATATTCGAGATCGAGCTTCACCAACTCGGGGAGCACCAATTTCACGAACTGCTCATCCTCGCTAGGCAAAAACTCCGCCAGCCGCGGTTCAGCCGCCCCCTGCGAGAAATGGGCCTCCCATGCCTCCGACAACGCATCAATAGCACGAGCAACCCGATCCCAACGATCCTCATCGCTCTGGGCGGCTGGCTTCGATAGGCTAGAATGGTGCGTGGTCATAGCGATGGAATAGAAAGCAGTTTCCGCCTCAACATTCTTGAAGTAACAATACTCGCACTGGTGAGTGGGTGAGTAAGTGAGTAGGTACAGATGGAACACCTACTCACCTACTCACTTACTCACTCCCTCACATGAACGATCATGATACCCAAATTTTGGCCTCTCTGCGAACCGGCGATGAAAATGCGCTCGTAGAGTTCCTAAAAACGAACGAGGCTTCGCTCTTGGCGTTTATTCGCAGTCGCATTGGTTCGCAGCTGCAGAAAAAAATCGAGCCCGAGGACATCCTCCAAGAAGCCAGCATCGAGGCGATTCGCATCCTGCCGACCACCGACCTCTCGACTTGGGACCCGCTGCATTGGCTTTTTCAGATCTGCGAGCGGAAAGTTATCGATGCCCACCGCAAGTTCTTTGCCAGCCAAAAACGCGATGCCAGTCGCGAAGCTGCCATCCCCGACGGTAGCGAGGCGGCCGGCTTGGGCGATCTCTTGGCCGCTAGCATGACCACCCCCAGCGCCGCTTTCTCCCGCGACCAGAAACAAATTGCCATGCTCGCCGCCCTGGATACCCTCCCCGAAGACCAGCGCGAGGCATTGCGACTGCGCTATCTGGTCGGTCTCTCGTCTAAAGAAATCGCCAAGAAGATTGGCAAAACCGACGGGGCGACCCGAGTGATGATCTCCCGGGCGTTGAGTCGGTTGCATGAAATGCTGGCAGAATGATTCGAATGCGGAATTCGGATTGCGGAATGAATAAGAATTCCCGCCTATTCTGCACTCCGCAATCCGAATTCCGCATTTCTCTGAACCCTTTTCATCGCCAGCCTGCACTATAGGGGCATGTCAGCCGTCATGAGCCAATCCCCGATCAGCAAAGACGCCAAATTGGCCCCGACCGAGCTAGCCCAACTGGTCCGCGAGCACCAAGCCGACATTTGGCGTTACCTTCGCTACCTCGGTGCCACGCCCAGCGACGCCGACGATCTCACGCAAGAAACCTTTTTGGCCGTCGCCCGAGCAAACTTCATCGAACAAAGCCCACCCCAGACGGCAGCGTACCTGCGAACCGCGGCTCGCAACCAACTACTGATGGCCCGCCGCCGGGAAAAACACCAAATCAACACCGTCGAACTTGCCACCGCAGAACAAGTCTGGAGCACCCTGGTCCCCGATACCGGAACCGCCGGCTTGTTCGCAGCCTTGGCTGACTGCCTGGAAAAACTCGAAGGCCGCGCCCTTGCGGTGATTGATGGTTTTTACCGAGACCGGCGCAGCCGCGAGGAACTCGCACACGAGATGCGTATGAAACCCGACGGCGTGAAGACGCTGCTAAGGCGCACGCGAGAAGTCCTACGCAACTGTATCGAGAAGCGAACTGAAAGTTGAAGACCAGCGATGCGTTGCATCGCGGCTACTATTTTCACTCGACAAAGAAACCCCTAGCCGCGATGCAACGCATCGCAGGGCACCACCATGAACGACAAGAACCAACACGACTGGCACGACACTCTCATCGACCGCGGCCTGGCCGAACTGGTCGGCGGCGAAACGCCCCCCGATCTGACCGATCGTATCCTCGCCGCGGCTGACTCAAACCAGGCAGAGAAGGTAACTCTTGCAGAAGGAACCGAGACGATGAATACAGCAAACTCAACCACCAAAGTTTGGATCACCCTCGCCGTCGCTGTATCGCTTGGTGGCGTCGTCGTAGGTTTACTCTTGCCGGAGGTCAAAGAGGCTCGCGAAACGGCACGACGTAGCGAGATGCAGCAAGTCGAGCAACGAAATCCTATCCAGCATCCGAATACAGAAGTTGGAGATTCACTACATCTACCTCAGGGGAAGTTGGATGTTACTGGGCAGGCAAATGCTGAACCATCATCGCAGGAAGGAGAAGAATTCGCTTTTAATTTGGGATTCGCTCGGGCCAAACCTCAAACCAAGCAGGAAAGTTCTGGAAGCGAAAGTGACAAAAGCATCAATCAAGAACTACGCATTAGGCGGTTAGGCAGGTCTTCTCGTTCTAATGAATCCCCCTCCTCTCCGACCATGCCCAGTCCTTATTACTTGTCTGACGACGTACAGTACTACGCCTCTGGTAGTGGTAATAAAGTCCCAGCGAGAGAAAGCATTCGAAGCGCCGGCCAACGATTCAGCAGCGATGCTGGTTTCAAACCTAGCTTCGGTCGACAATTAAATGAGTGGGGATTGCCTCCCCAGCAAGGCACCGGCCCCGACACCTCGGGCGACCAGTACACCCGCATCAACGAAAACCCCTTTATCAAAGCCGTGGGTGGCGACGCGGTCAGCACGTTTTCGATCGACGTTGATACGGCCAGCTATGCCAATGTGCGGCAATTCCTTGAGCAATCCCGTCGCCTGCCGCCGCCTGATGCCGTGCGGATCGAGGAACTGGTCAACTATTTTGACTACGACTACGCCGGGCCTACCGAAGACAGTCCTTTTGCTGCCCACATGGAAATCGCCGCCTGTCCCTGGAACGCCGAGCATCGACTGGCGCGGATTGGCATCAAGGGCCGTGAGATCGATCGCCAGGCACGACCTCAATCGAACCTTGTATTTCTGATCGATGTCTCCGGGTCGATGAATGATCCGAATAAGCTGCCGCTCTTGATTGAAGGCATGAAACTCCTCACTCGCGAGTTGGGCGAGAACGACAAGGTCGCCATCGTGGTCTACGCCTCCAGCGAAAGACTAGCGCTGGAGAGCACCCGCGGTGATCAACAGCAGACGATCCTCGCGGCGCTCGATCAATTGCGATCAGGTGGTTCCACTGCTGGCGGGGCGGGCATCGAACTTGCTTATAAAACCGCCCAGGACAATTTCATCAAAGGGGGCGTCAACCGCGTGATCCTTTGCACCGATGGCGATTTCAACGTGGGGGTCACTAACACCGCCGACCTTGAGCGGATGGCCGAACAGAAGGCGAAGGAGTCCGGCGTGTTCCTCACAGTCCTTGGCTTCGGTCGCGGCAATCTCAACGACGCGATGATGGAAGCGATCAGCGGCAAAGGGAACGGCAACTATCACTACGTCGACAATCTCACCGAGGCCCGCAAGGTTCTCGTGGAAGAGATGGTCGGCACACTGGTGACGATCGCGAAAGACGTGAAGATTCAAGTTGAGTTTAACCCGGCCCAAGTCGCCGGATACCGTCTGATTGGTTACGAGAACCGCATGTTGCGCACCGAGGATTTCAACGACGACAAGAAAGACGCTGGTGAAATCGGTGCGGGGCACACAGTGACCGCGCTCTACGAAATCATCCCCGCGGGGAAGCGTGTCGATACGCCGGCCGTTGACGAGCTCAAGTACCAACCGCCGCTCGCCGACTTAGCGGAGACCGCGAAGACGCAAGCGAGTGATTCAGATTCGAGTGGTGAATTGCTGACTTTGAAACTCCGTTACAAACTCCCCGACGCCGATACGAGCACGAAGATCGAGTTCCCCATCACCGACAAGGGCGAATCCTTCGCCGACGCGAGTGACGACTTTAAGTTCGCCTCCACAGTGGCCAGCTTCGGGATGTTGCTCCGAAGTTCCCAGTACAGCGGCAACGCCACCTACGACACCGTTCTAGAAACCGCCTCCACCGCCAGCAGTCGCGACCCCCACGGCTACCGCGCTGAGTTCATGGATCTGGTGCGCATTGCCAAGCAATTACAACGATAGCCGCGACTCTACGAGTCGCCGGACTTCCCTGCGACGCGTTGCGTCGAGGCTATTTCGGCTCTCGACTCTTAACGCTCAACTCTCAAGCTCCCTACCCCACATCACTAATATCCAGCGCCTCGCCATACCGCTTGAGCATCTGCTCGCGCAATCGTTCATGCTCCGCATGTTTCAGCCCAGGGTCTTCACTCACCAAGAGCTGCGCTTCGCGACGGGCTTCTTCGAGTATTTCGCGATCCCGCTGCAAGTCGGCCAACCGCAATGGGGGCAAACCGTGCTGCTGCGTCCCAAACAGGTCGCCGGGGCCGCGCATCGAGAAGTCTAACTCCGCCAGTGCAAAACCATCCGTGGACTTAGAAAAAGCCGTCAACCGCTCGCGGCCTTGTTCGCTCAATTCTTCGCTGACCAACACCCCGCAGAATCCCGCATGGTTGCCACGTCCCACGCGGCCTCGGAGTTGATGCAGTTGCGCTAAGCCAAACCGTTCCGCGCCAGCCACGGTCATCACCGAAGCATTCGGCACATCGACCCCCACCTCAATCACCGACGTGCTCACCAACACCTGGGTCTCGCCGTCGCGAAACAGGTCCATCGTCTCCTGCTTGTCGGCGGCCGTCATTCTCCCGTGTAACAACGCCATGCGAAATGCTTCGAGTTCGCCATTGGTAAGCTGCTCAAACGCCTCTGCGACACTGGGGGCCGAGATGGTTTCTGACTCATCCACCAACGGTGCCACGACATACGCCTGCCGCCCTTCTCGTAGTCGATCGCGCACAAATTGCCACCACCGCGCCTGGTGATCCGGTTCGACGAGATAAGTATTGATCGGTTGCCGCCCGCCGGGGAGTTCCGTCAACGTGGAAATATCCAGATCGCCAAACAGAGTCATCGTCACGGTGCGCGGAATTGGCGTGGCGGTCATCACCAGGTAGTGCGGTGACATGTCACCTTGCCGAAGGGCGGCCCGCTGCTTCACACCGAACTTGTGCTGTTCGTCGATCACAACCAGCCCCAGGTCTTTAAATTTTACCGAGTCTTGGATCACAGCGTGCGTGCCAAGTACCACGTTGATCTCTCCCGAGGCGATCTCGGCGAGTATCTGCTCCCGCTCGCCCTTGGCAGTCCCACCGGCAAGCACCGCGAATCGCACACGGCTTGCCTCCAACATCCCGGCCAGCGTGTCGGCATGTTGCCGAGCGAGAATTTCCGTCGGGGCCATCAACACCGCCTGTTTACCATGAGCCACCGCCACCAGCATCGCGTACAACGCCACAAGTGTCTTGCCACTACCCACATCCCCTTGCAGCAAGCGATTCATGGGGCGATCGAGAGCCATGTCGGCACTCACCTCGGCAATCGCGCGGTTCTGACTCTCGGTCAGTTCAAACGGCAGAAGCCGCCGAATACGCGCATCAACCTTGGTGGTCGCCGGTAGAGGTGGCGCTGGCAGCGAACGTTGCAAAGCCCGCCGCGTCGAAACGGCCAGCTGCAACACAAACAGTTCCTGAAAGATAAATCGTCGCCGCGCGCGTTCCAGGGTTTCCTGATCCGCCGGTTGGTGGATCCCACGAATTGCCTCGGCAAGTGGTGCAATTCCATAGCGTCGCAGCAACTCCTCCGGAAACACTTCTTCCGGCACCTCGGCAAGTTCTTCCACCGCCGACCACGCCATTCGACGCATGTAGTACTGCGACAATCCCTCGGTCAGCGCATAGACAGGCAACAACTTCCGACCGGCAAGTGGGTCTTCTTCGTCGGCCAACCAGGTGATCTGTGGGTGAGACATCTCCCACATCATCCCCCGCATCTTCGGCTTGGCGGTGAGTAGAAGTTGTTGTCCTTCGTGAAACTTGCCAAACATGAACGGCTGATTGAACCAAGTTGCCCGCAGCGAGCCACTCTCATCCTGCACCAGGATCGAGACACGACTCTTGCCAAACCCCTTGTTCGCTATGGCGATCTCGGTCACGGTCCCGCGCACACTCTGCAACTCGTCTTCTTCAAGCTCTCCGATCGGCCGCTCGTCTGAGAGGTCTTGATAGTCGCGGGGAAAATCAAAGAGCAGATCGCTTGCCGTGCGAATTCCCATCCGCTCCAACAGCCGAGCCCGCTCCCGCCCAACATGGCGAAGCGATTCGACGGGAGAAAGCAGGGTTTGCTTTATGGCATCGTTCATGCCCCTATTGTAAAAGAATAACCGCGACTCGACGAGTCGCCGGAGGGATCGGAATACCTGCGACGCGTTGCGTCGCGGCTATTGCTGGATCTCAACGCTATTTCAGAAACTTCTGATACGCTGCCACCGCCAGCTCATCCACGCGATCGTTCTCGGCGTGACCGCTGTGCCCCGCCACGCGGGTGTACTTCACCTCATGCCGGGCCAACTGAGCGTCGAGCAGTTTCCACAGATCTTCGTTCTTGACCGGCACAAACCGTTTCCCCTCTTTGCGGCGCCAGCCGTTCGCCTTCCACTTGGGCATCCACTCGCTCATCCCTTTGCCGACGTACACACTGTCGGTGAACAACTCCACGTGTGTAGGTTTCTTCAGTGCCGACAAACCCTCGATCACGCCGGTGAGCTCCATGCGGTTGTTGGTCGTCTCGCGCTCGCCGCCGGAGCGCTCCATCTCTTTGCCCGTCGAAGGATGGCGCAGAATAAACGCCCACCCACCGGGCCCCGGATTCCCGCTACAGCCGCCATCGGTATACAAATGAACTTGAGGAAGTTGCATCATGGTTGTTTTGCTAAGAATGGATTCAATGTGAGAAAAAGAAATGGGACGCGGATTTACACTGATCTTGCTGATTCGCGCGGATTGTTACGATGACAATATTCTGATCCGCGAATATCCGCTCAATCCGCGTTCATCCGCGGCTGATTTCTTACTTATTCACCGCTTTCTCAAGTCGCGGTCTTTCTAATTCTTTCAACTCTTCGCTAATCGAGGAAATGCTTGGCGGCTCCTCGTCGACTCTCCACGGCAATACGACCGTGAACTCGCTCCCTTTGCCCAGTTCGCTTTCCACCGTGATCTCACCCCCTAGCAGACGGCACAATTCGCGGACAATCGACAATCCCAAACCTGTGCCGGAGTACTCGCGCGTCATCGCTGTGCCACCGGCGAGCACATTCGAACCTTGGCGAAACTTCTCAAAGATCACGGTCTGCTCCGAGTCGCTGATCCCGACCCCCGTGTCGGCCACGCTCAGGCGAAGTTCCCCCCGTCGGTCGCGTTTCACATTCACCGTGATCCGCCCCCCATCGGGAGTAAACTTGATCGCGTTCGACAAGAGGTTGTTGATGATTTGCTCCACCTTGCTGCAATCCTGCTGCATCGGTGGCAAGGAGGCTTCGACTTGGCAGTCCAACTCGATATGCTTCTTCTCGCTCAACGGCCGCGCCATGTCGCACTGGTTGGCCACGACCGAACCAATGTTGAACTCGCTGGGGCGCAGCTCCATCTTGCCGCTCTCGATCTTTGCCAGATCGAGAATGTCATTGATCATATCCAGCAGTTGCCGACCCGATCGCTGAATGTTGCCGGCATAGCGCTTTTCCTTCTCTTCAAGCTTCTCCAGCGACACGAGCAAATCGCTAAATCCGATAATGCTGTTGAGCGGCGTGCGGAGTTCGTGACTCACGGTGGCGAGAAAATCGCTCTTCACCTGATTCATCTCAAAGAGCCGCATGTTGGCCTCGGCCATTTCATCGATCTTCTCGTCGAGCTCGGTATTGACTTCACGCAGTTCGTCCTGCTGCCGCAGCAGTTGCCGCAACATCCGATTGAACGCAGCCCCCAGATCCTCAAACTCATCCCCCGTATGAATCACGGCGCGTTGTTCGATATCTCCCCCGCGCACCGCATCACTCACATCACGCAGATGCCGCAGCGGCTTGACGATGATGTATCGCACAATGGCGTAGAGGGCCATCATGGACAAGAAGACCGTGGTGATCGCCGCCACAATCAACCAGGCGATATTGTTTTGCTGCGCTCGTTTGATCTCTGCCGCGTCGGTTTCAATTCTAACAACAGCCATCAAGTCGCCAACTTCTAAGTGTGGCCAGAAAACATCCATGATCGGCTTACTGTGGCAATCGATACAACCTTTTTGCGCAAAGACGGGTTCGTAATATTGATAGATCCACCGCTCTTGATTGACTATATCCGGTTGCGTTCCTTCTTGCTCAACGACGACCGCACCATATTCCTTGGCTTTTACGAGCTGCTGATACCATTGCGGCTCAAGTGCAGCAATATCTGCATCGGTTTCTAAACTCTTCCCGATTTTCTCCCAACGAGCCAAGAGATCATACTCGAATTGTTCTTCTGGACTTCCCAGGCCTTGTTCGTTCTTAGGCAACAAGATTTGCCAGGCAACATTCGGACTTCGCAGCATATCGGTAATACGTTCGTCGACACGTTGAATGACGGGATCTTCCTCTTGTTTTTTGAAATGCGCCTCAACCAGAACTGCCTTCGCCAGAGCGTCGCCCGTAAAGCGAGTACGTTCCTCGACAATCTGATTCATCCGATTGCCATACCACCAAAAGCTTCCCGCGATCAGCGGCAATAAGCACGTGCCGAACAACAGCCGGCACTTACGCTCTAAGCTGCTTTCGCCAATCGCACGTTTGAACCCGCGGTAACTCATGAAATAGGAGGTTAGAGGCTGGAGGCTAGAGGTTAGGGTGAGCCGGGTCGTCCTCGACCCCGATTGGCTGGCAAGCTACTTAAATAAGTGCACTTATTCTAGGGTATCAACAGAACCGCGTCCAAGTGCAACGCATTACGTCCTCTCTAGCCTCTTACCTCCAGCCTCCAACCACTATTCTCACATCATATCCCAGGGATCTACATCCACTGCCAGAAAAACCCCGTCGGGCACCTTCCATCGCGTCGTCGCTCTCTGGACAGCACTCCGCAGAGGATCGAGCGTTGGTGCTTGCAGTTGAATTTGGAAACGATAGTGATCCCGCAGTTTGGGTATCGCTGCGGCCGCGGGGCCCATGATTCTTATCCCTTCTTCACCGGTCACTTCTCGCTTCAATCGCTCGGCGAGTCCCTCGGCAACCGCCCGCGCAGTTTCTTCCGCTGGCCCGCGCACAAGTATGCGAATCATCGACCCGAATGGCGGATAGCCAAGCTGCCGCCGCGTGGTGAGATCTTCCTCGGCGAACATTTCAAAATCATGCCGCACTGCCGCGCGGATTGCCATGTGCTCGGGGCTCAAAGTTTGCACTAAGACACGTCCCCCCTTTTCACCCCGCCCCGTGCGACCTGCCACCTGAGCCACCAATTGAAAGGTACGCTCCCCCGCACGGAAGTCTGGCAAGTGCAACGCCGTGTCGGCATTGATTACGCCAACCAAGGTCACGTTCGGGAAGTCCAAACCCTTGGCGATCATCTGCGTCCCCAGCAGAATGTCAATCTCGCCCTTGCTGAATCTGTCGAGCACCTGCTGGTGGCTACCTGCCTTACGCATGCTATCGGTATCCATCCGCTCGCAGGTGTGTTCTGGAAACCGAGCAAGCACTTCGGCTTCGAGCTTTTGCGTCCCCATCCCACCATAGCGAATCGCCGGCGACTTGCAGTCGGGACAATTCACCGGTGGCGGCTCATGGTAGTCGCAATAGTGGCACCGCAGGATCGACTCCTGACGATGAAAAGTGAGTGACATCTCACAAGCCGGACACTCCGCCACATACCCACACGCTGGGCATTGCACATGGGTTGAAAAACCACGGCGATTCAGCAGCAGGATCACCTGCCCTTGGTCCCGCAGTGCCGCAACCATCGCTTGGTGCAAAGGTCGGCTGATTGCACCACGGCTGAATTTCGTGTGCGCCGAATCCCGCAGATCGACCGTCACAACATCCGGCAAGGGTCGATTCGACACTCTGCTTGGCAGATCAAGCCGCGCGAACTCGCTCTGCTCGGTCTTGTACCACGACTCCAGCGACGGTGTCGCGCTGCCGAGCACCAACGGGATCTCCTCGGCCTGTGCCCGCTGCCAGGCCACATCGCGCGCATGATACCGGGGCGAGCTATCCTGCTTGAACGACGATTCATGTTCCTCATCAACAACGATCAAACCCAAGTTCGGCGTCGGAGCAAATACCGCGCTGCGCGCCCCGACAACCACCTGCACCTCGCCACGCGCGATCCGCTGCCATTCGCGATGACGTTCTACGTGTGACTGATGGCTATGCAGCACGGCCACCCCATCAAACCGCGCACGAAATCGCCGCACCGTTTGCGGCGTCAAGCTAATCTCTGGCACCAATACAATCGCCTGCCGACCGTAACCCACCACCCGCTCAATTGCCTGCAAATAGACTTCGGTCTTGCCGCTCCCCGTCACACCAAAAAGTACCATCCCCCGTGCTTCGCCCGATTCGAGTGCCGCATTGATGGCGTCAAACGCCCGCTGTTGATCTTCGTTGAGAACCAATGGTGACTCGCGCTCGGCGGTGATCTCGTCAAACTCACCCGACCGCACGCGTTTCTCGTGAGATTCAATCAAACCCTTTTTCAAGAGTTGCTTGATCGGGCCAGCTGTGCATCCCACCGCATCGGCCAATTGCGCTGTTGTCAAAGTTCTTCCGCAGCCGGCCAGATAGTCCAGTGCTTTGCGCTGCTGTGGCGAGCCAAGTTTCAACTGCCCCATCGTTTCCCGCACATCTTCCGGCACAGCCAGCAGCGTAACCTTGCGTGTCCCCGCTAGCAGCCGCACCCCCGCCGGCACCACCGCTTCGAGCACCTCGCCCCACTTGCAGAGATAATAGTCAGCCATCCACCGAGTGAGCCGTAGCATGGCCGGCGACAACAGCGCGTGCGCATCGATCACTTCCGCCACCGACTTAAGCCGCGCCGCATCGACCAGCTTCGTCTCCAAAGCTACGCAGTAGCCGACTACCTTGCGATTGGATCGCCCAAACGGCACCCGCACCCGCCGTCCGACTTCCAGAAAATACTCGCCCCGCTCTCGATCGCTCAGTGCTTCAGGCACCAGATAGTCGTACTCCCCCGTGGCCCCTTCACCTAATACAACCGTCGCCACCAACCGCTGCGATTGGGCGTCCAACTCCCACTCCGCCGGGGCGTCATCAAACAAACTCTGCTGCTTTGACATGGAGCTGGGATTTGGGGGCTGGGGTCTGGAGAAAGAACACTTTATGTTACAGTGTGTCGAGAAAGATTCACACCGCGTCCTATTCCTCTAGCCCCCAACTCCCAGCCCCATGAAAATCGGTCTCCTCGGCGGCAGCTTCGACCCCATCCATCGGGCACATCTCGCATTCGCCGAGGCTTGCCGCGAGCAGGCGAAGCTCGATCGCGTCTGGTTTCTCCCCACGGCACATCAACCGTTCAAACCGGGCGGTCCTTTCGCGACAAACGCCGATCGTCTGGCGATGCTCAAGTTGGCGTTAGCCGACCAGGCCGATTCCGAGATCTGCACCCATGAAATCGATCGCGGCGGCATGAGCTACACCATCGACACGCTCACGCATCTCACGGAGTCGAATCCCGACACCGATTGGTACCTGCTGATGGGAGCCGACTCACTCGCTGATTTTCCCTTTTGGCGCCGCCCGGCAGACATCTGCCGCCTCGCCACGCCGCTGGTGGTGAATCGTGCCGGCGAACCCGCGCCCAACTTTGGGCACTTGAGTGAAATCGTCTCCCCCGAGCGACTTGCCGAGATCGAGTCCCTGGAAGTCAAGATGCCTCCCCTGGCAATCAGCAGTTCAACCATCCGCGAAGCAATCGCCCAAGGCAAAGAATGGCAATCGCAAGTTCCCGACGCAGTCGCCCAATACATCGTCGAACACAAGCTTTATCTCAACGCATAGCCAGCGAGCCGGGTAGTCCCCGACCCCGGTTTTAAGCCGCCTCAGCAGCTGGCTCTTGCAAGCTCGCTAGCAATATCGGGTGCAAATCACCCAGATTCAACTCCGGCAATTCGCGCAGCGCATCAAGCGTATCGCTCAACTGTTCACGGTGCGATTGTGTCATATCCAGCAGCAGACACTTCCTACCACGAATCGTACAGTGTCCCCCACCCGCACCATCGAGCACCTCTTCGCGAACTTCGTAACCCGCACTTCGTGCCGTCTCAATCGCAATTGATAGCAGTTTCGCAATATGCATTGTCAATTTCCCCTTTCCAACTTTCGAGTTTTCCCCTTTTCTGGGCCAGGATTGTATCGTCTTCTGTTTGAGTCGCCCAGGCGAATCCGTCGATAGGAAGTAATGAGCATAAGTCTCAACCACGAAAAGAGTTAAAGCATTCCAGTGAGTCAAGCTTGGCAAACTGAGTCGCGTTTAACTAATAGCTCAAAACTGAAAACACCCTAGCCGGAGGCACACCTGCCTCCGGAAACAATCCGGAGGGCGTGGCCCTCCGGCTAAGCTGGATGGAGCACGAATGTCAGGCGGACATCTTACCCCCGATCAAGAAATCAAACTTCTCAAGCAACAACTCGCCGAGACCCAGCGGATGGCGGCGCTCGGCGAATTGGCTGGCACCACCACGCACGAATTCAACAACGTGTTGATGACCATCCTCAACTACGCAAAGCTAGGCCTGCGCCACAAAGACGAACCGACCCGTGACAAAGCGCTGAGCAAGATCCTCGCCGCCGCCCAGCGTGCCGAGAAAATTACCAATAGCGTCCTGGGCCTTGCGCGCAATCGCCAGGATGAATTCGCTCCCACGCAGTTGGCGCAGCTCATTCAAGAGTCGCTTATCCTGCTCGAACGCGAAATGACCAAATACCGCGTCAACGTCCGCTGCGAATTTGCCGAAGTCCCTTGCGTACGCGCCATCGGCAACCAAATCCAACAAGTGCTCTTGAACTTGATGACTAACGCCCGCCAAGCAATGCCCACCGGCGGCGAACTCGTAATTCAAATCGCCCACGACCCAGCGGCCAACTCGGTCGATCTAACTATCCGTGACTCTGGCAGCGGTATCCCCCGCGAGCATCTCCCGAAAATATTCGATCGGTACTACTCCACCAAGTCCGGACCCGACGAAACCGGCAAAGGAGGCACTGGCGTGGGACTGGCCACCTGCAAAGACATCATCGACGCCCACCAAGGCCGCATCCGTGTGCAAAGCACCGTGGGCCGCGGCACCGCCTTCGTCATCCGCCTTCCGGTGTTCAAGCAGCAGACCGCCACTTCGCTCCCCATCCCTAAACTTGGCGTCCCAGGCGCAACGCAATTCAGTGCGTCGGCGGATTCGTGAGTCTTTCCTGAATCTCTTCGAGCATCTGCAACTCTACCTCACAATCCCGCCCCAACGGAATCCAGTAGTTACTCAGCCGCGTGCGACTCGTCTGCTCTCTGAGGTTGCTTTGAAGAGGAATGTCCGTGCGAAACGACGCCGCACCGGCTGTCGAGTTCTCTGGCCGAGGCAAATCTTCGATCTCTTTCTGCACGATCGCTTCGACGAACCACCCTCCTTGCTGAGGGATCACGCGGATCTCTGCTCGTCGGCGAATACTCTGAAACGTGCTCTCGAATAAGTTGTATCGCCCCACCGAATCAAATCGCTGCGGTTCTAAGATCGTCGAACCGACCTGCGGAAACGTATCGATTCGCCCCTCGGTGAGCACATTGCCCACCAACTGGACGCGGTTCTCTTGATCCACGCGAAAGTAATCATCCACGACGTCAACGATCTGCTCCCAGGCATAATCTTCATTGGTGACTGGCACCAGCACTCCCTGCGTGACAGGCGGACCTCCCGGCTGCTGAACCACCTGAGGAGACTGGAACAAGGAGTTCCCACCCGGCGCAACAAACGTCGGCTGGGCGGTCGCCGACACTGGAGCCATCGGTGTCACTGGCGCCGGATCAAAATGATGGCACCCTCCAATCAACAAAAACCCTAGCGCGCAGCAAAGCCCAGGGATGGCAATCCCAGGGCGTTTGCGCCAGCAGCTTTGAACTTGATTTACCAACGACGTATTCCTAGCACCTAATTTGCGGCCGCGAATCTTCCCCAAACAATGCCCCTCCCGCAAGGCCGAACCCCTCCCTGCTAGCACGTGTCTACCCTCGTTAAATACCACACGCCGCGATTGTTAGCCGCGATTGCGGAGCGACAGCGTAGCAGAGCGCGTCGACTCCGCTCCACCCCCTCCTGTAACACTTCCCCCAACCTCACGCTTAAACAGACAGAACCAAGAAACCCACGTGCTAGCCAACACCACGGCTCACCAGCACAAGGATCCGTCCCATGAATTCTCAAGATCACAGCTTGCCAGATAGTCCAAGCCGCATACCACATCGTCGCAAAGAAGGCCTACCACCGGCCGGCGACGTCACTGCTTGCATAGAGAAAGAGAATGTAAGCGGCAAGAATCAGGAAGCCCAGGGCTACCCCACCTTCGTGATCACCCCCATCTTCACCGGCGGCATCATCAGCACCATCAGCCGCGTATAAAGAGTTGCCACCCCACTCACGCTCTAGCCTCTCACTCTCTATTCCTAATGTGCCCAGCTTCCTCTTCTTCCATCTCCCGCGCCTTGTGCAGCGCCGTAGCTACCAGACCCGCCGGCACGGAAACTACAGCCAGACCAATCAGCAGAATAAAGAACGTAAAACACCGCCCCCCCACCGTAATCGGATAGACGTCGCCATATCCCACGGTGGTCAGAGTAGCCACGGCCCACCACAGCGCGTGAAATACCGAAGCAAACTTCTCTGGCTGGGCGTCGTGCTCGCAATAATAAATCCCCACCGCGGCCAAATACATCAAGATCCCCGTTACCAACGTAAATAAGACAATCTCTTCTCTGGCGATGTTCAGTGCCCGAAACAACCGGCGGATGGCCTTGTTGTAGCGCACGACCTTCAAAAGGCGAAAGAGCCTCAGGAACCGAAATGCCCGCACTGCACGGAGATCGATGACGTTGCCCAAGAAGAAGGGAAGAATGGCCACCAAGTCCACGATCCCATAGAAGCTACGTATGTAATGCCAGGGATGGTCTGCGACAGCAATCCGAGACAAATACTCGATCGTGAAGAACACAAAGATGGCGAAGTCAATACCGTTGAGCCATTGCTCCGCAGTCGGGCTCAGATGGGGAAGGGTCTCAATGGAGAATGTGACCACCGAGATCAATATGAGGCATTGAACGACAATAGCAAACGCCATCCCGGCCTTGGTATCGGTCTTTTCAATAATCCCCTTGAGTCGCTGCATGCCGTGAAGTTTAGCATCGCCCCCGGCCCATCCGCAACGCGCCATGGTTAGCCGCGCGTACTGATCCCCAGCACAGCAGAGCGCGTCACTCCAACCCCACTCAAAAGCTCAGGACTCGTTTCGCTTCAAGCTGCCTCGGGTACGCCTGCAACATGCACGACCTCGCTCGACAGAGGAACGACTTCCTTTTCGATAGCCTGATGCTCTGAACGAACTGCCACCATATGCAGAACTGCCGGAATGGCCAACACGGCCAAAAACGGACTAGGAAATGTTTCGAGATTCGTATTGAACCAGGCGAACAACCCTCCTACGGCACAGATCGCGAGCAGACTACCCGTCAAAGCGAATCTCTTACTCGCGGCGAGCAGGTAGCTAGCAAAGACGCCCAGTAGCAAACCCAAAAACATGCGAACGCCAAAATAATCGGCATTTCCAGAGAAAATCTCTGGGTAATGACTGTGGAGCAGCCTGTCTGTGGCGAAAGCGGTCCCAAAGAGCAGCGCGGCAATTGCCGAACCATAGATGGCGCCGAGTCGGACAGCGTTTCCATACTTAAAATTGGATAGAGTTTTCATTTCTATCTCCTCTCCTAAAATGCGATTCCGTAACAGCGTGCAACTATCAGCCAAGCGCAGCGTCTGCACAAGATTCTGGAACGGTAGGTTGGTTTAGGTGGGTAATCGAGCACGACTTGCGAAGCTAAACTTCTAACCCAAGTCACGCAGGTGGGAAGATGCTTTCAAATTGTCTGCCGACATACGGCAACAACTTTCAGATCTTGTGTTATTCCGAGTAGGCAAATCGCATGCCGCAATTAGAAAAGCGATTATCTCAGGGAGTTCGCCACAAAAGAATGCTATCTCCTGCAACAACCAAAGAGCGAACCTTTGGCAGCGGTGCTTAATAATGTAGCAAGCTAGCTGGAAAAGCTCGAACGGGTTGCGAGTCCCCTCGGCAAAACTCAGCGTGAATTCATTTCTATCCACCCACTACTTACCGCTCCCTATCCAAACACGCTCTCGAGCAACTCCTCTGACGACCATGGCTCACTTACTTTCCCGAATCGCCAACTTTAGACGTTCCCCATAAAAACAGGCCGGCAACTCTTGCGAGTTGCCGGCCTGGCGGGTTGCAATGCCGCAGCCAAGTGTATTGGGGCTAAAAGCTGATGGCTGACGGCTGGTCGCTTTCTTTTTAGTACTCCGAACCGTCGATGCCTAGTCGCATCTTGAGCGTTTCAAATTGCTCAATGTATTCTTCATTCGTCGAATGCACGTGTTCCGCTTCGGTGATGAATCGCATCTCTTCGCGGCAGTTAAGACCCGCGTCGATCAGTGCACCTTCGTAGGGAGTCAGTTGTTTGCCGTAGACGATCAGCAGTTTGTGTTCGTCGAATTGCACTTCCTGTGGAGTCGTAGGATTCAACACCGCAATGCCCGTGCAGCCGTCGTTTACCAGCAAGTCTTCAAACTCCCAGAGGATACTCTGCAGGATCGGCATGTCGATATGTTCGCGATACAGATCCTGCATGCCGTTCTTGGGATACTGATGGCTGCTTTCCAGCACCACATCAACCACCGGACCTAACGGATCCAACAATTCCATGAACGTCTCGAATACCCGCTCCCGCGAAACCGCCGCCATAACGACCGGCACGTCTTGCTTGGCGTTTTCATCGTGATAAGTGTCATGACGAAAACCTGCCGAGGGGACCACGTCGAGTCCATAGGAAGGACGCACCGCATCGGTCAACTGAAAGCTGCCGTAGCGACTCACACCCAAATGGGCTTCGAGTTCTGCCTCGTTGAGCATCTCGAAGCTGCTGGTGCTTTGGGTACCAAGTTCCTCGTGGAACACGTTGCGGAAGAATTTTTTCAGGAAGCCCATCGGCGAACTCGTATCTGGGTTGAGCAAACTGGTGTAAATAATCTTGCAAACTGGGGAGTTGCCTGGGTCATTGGCAGAGTGGACTTCTCTTTCAACGGGTTCGTCCGACTTCTACTCAAATCTAGGTTATCTCTGGCTGGTCGGTTCCGGAAAAAACGACAAAACCTGTGTCCCAACCATCGCTGGACGCTTGCATGTTGGCATTCGTCCTGCGCTTAGCAAAACGTAGCTCAGCACCTTTTCAAACCCGAGAAAAAAGCCATAAGCCTAGCTACTTTTTCGGCCAAACAGAAAGTCGCAATAGTGTCTTGCGAAATCTTCGCGCTAACCGTACCAGCACGTTGAGAATCAGAAACGCACTCAAGTTACAGAAGGTGCATTCAGGCAACAGCCGCTTGTCGGCTTAGCGGTCAGAAGGCAGACAACGCACCAACGACGAGATCGCCATCGCCGTGCCGTATTGCTGGTGATAATCGTAGAGGATATAGTCCCACCAGCTTCCGTCGCTCTCCTGCAAAGGAAGCAAAACGTGCGCAAGCTGCCCTCGAAAGAAGGGTCGCTCATCTTCTGGCAGCTGGTCAATACACATCGAAGCGTAGAAATGACCGTAATAATAGAAATAACCCGCCACACTAAAATCAGCGTAGTGGGGCGATTGTCCCGGATAATTCCGTTTTCGACTCATGCTGAGCCAGCCGTTGCGAGCAAAAAGCCGATTGAGCCAGTTCTCAACCACCTCATCCGTAACCAGCTTGTCACCATAGAGTCGCAAAGCCAGATTGCAGACCTGCGAGCGGCCCAGGCTTCCCCCTGGCCGATTGATGTCCATCCGCGGTACATATTTGAGATACTCACCATAGGCATACGCAAAGTCGGGATAGCGTTGGCGTTCGATCGAGGCGATCGCCGGCTTGGTCACCTCAGTGGGAACTTCGATGCCAAATTCCTTCTCTGCCTCTTTGAGGGCGATTAGAACTGTAGCTGTGGTAAAGCTGATCGAACTCCCAGTGGGTGTCGCCAGTTTTGCACGCCTCGGATGCGCGGGATTGCCGTACTTGTCCGAATAGGGATCGTCGTAATACCCCCAACCTCCATTGAGAAACTCCCCTGCCGAGAGGCGTTCGATCTGTAGGTCGACCAACTGCTTGAGTTTCTCTTGAAGTTCACTATCCCCTTCTGCTCGCTGGTGCAAGCTAACCGCAGCATGAATGGCATAGGCATGTCCCCACACATTGTAGAGTGCGTAACCCATGTAGTCGTCGTATTGATCCGGGGCACTCCGTTTGAGTTTACTGCCATTCTCCAAGAGCCAGGCCTGACTCCGATCAAGCGAGTCTTCAATTCTTTCTCGAAGTTCACCATCAAACAGATCTCGCGACTCCACCAGAGCCATGATTGCCAACGAAGTGGTCGCCGTGCGGTACGCATTGTGAGCCTCGGGAACTGGAGACCAGATGCGATAATATTTGCCGTTTTGCGAACGCCCCCAGGCACCCTGCTTCAGCTGCGAGCCGAGTAGAAATTCGACGCCTCGTTCGATAGCCTTCGTTATCTCAGCAGCAGAGGGTGGAGTAATGGATGCTGGCTTGGGGCCTTCGACCGACAGGGGATACGGTGTCTTTTCTGCAGAACTTGCCTTGGCAGTCGATGCTGATTCAGCCAGCACGAATTCCGAGCAAGCCAGCAAACTCCACACGAGGATTGCCATCCCGTATGCGATTGTTCGTTGGTAAATAACCATTCTCATGCCCTGGCTTGCCATAGTGAATTCGCTATGCCATGTGCCGCATTGCGGCACGGCCAACGAATCAGACTTCACTGCTCAGCGTCCTCGTCTTCTTTATCTTCATCTTCCTTCAACTTTTCCTTGCTAATTTTATCCCCTTCTACCAATCCCTCAAGAATTTCGACCATATCTCCCTTGGTATGTCCGACCTTGATCTCGCGTCGCTGAGGATCCTCTTCATCTTCAACGAGCACCATGACGTACTTGGTTTTCTCATCCTCTTTGTCAGTCTGCACCAAGTCTTTGGGGATTTGCAAGGCATCTTTTTTCTCGTAGGTGGTCACCTTTGCCTTACAGGACATTCCAGCCACCAACCACTCAGGAAATTCGCTCTTATCCAGCTCGAATTGCATTTCGAACTTTCTGCTAGCACTTGGGATACCTGAGAGGCTCTTTACCGTTCCAGTGATCTCGATGTCTTCATCAGCGGTGGGAGTAATCACCGTGTCGAGGCCTACTTTGAATTCTGAAAAATCCTTCTCGCTCAGTTCACTGATGACATACAAGGGCCGTTGTTCGACAATGGTCATGATCACGGTATTGGGAGGAATAGTGCCGTAAGGAACCAACTTGGAAGAGAGAGTATTAATTTCTCCCCATTTCCCATCAACACACCGACCATAATAAACGGTGCCATCCACCGGTGAGCGAAGTTCCATTAGAGCCCGATCGCTCAGAAGATCAGCATTCTTGCGAACGCTTCTCGCGCGCGCTTCTCGTTTTTGCTCAAGCTCGTATTTTCCGCGAGAAATCCCCAGCTCACGTGCTGTTCTAGCTTTCTCCAAGGAGATCCTCGCTGCTTCCAAGGCGGTTATATAAGTCAGATCATTTCGAGGTAGAGTCACATCCATCGTGTAGTCGCGGCTGGCCGTTTGCAGTTCCATCATCAGCTCGGCAGTATTCACCTCGAACTCCTGACGACGCAGCACAATGGCCTCTGTCTCCTCGGTCAATTCGTCCGCTTCGTACATTTTCTTCAGCTGAGCGAGTTCTTCTTTCTGCGATTCAAGGTCTTCCTTGGCCGAATCAAAACGATATTTTGCAATACGCACTGCAAATGGACGGTCCGTGTTCTGATAGTACTTATGATCCTCGACCAATTGCTCGTAGTTCCGCTCGGCCTCTCTGAAGGCCAAATCAAGCATCTTTTCTTCTCGAGGGGTCTCCTCCTCCGCGAGCATTAGCGATAGCTCGTTCAAACGTAGTTCAATTGATTCGTCTGCCAATCGGTCATCGATACTCTCATCATCAAAACGAACCAACAACTCCCCTTTCTTCACTTCTGTACCGTGCGCCACAGCTTCCAGTACGACGAAACGCGACCACGCATCTGGTCGTACGGCAATTTCCTGCATGTCCGAAGCAACGAAGATTCCGCTCAACTCCTCTTCGATCTTGAGAGGCTTACTCTTGACGACATGAGGTTTGGGATTTTTCTCTTCTTCCTTCTTTTTCTCTGCTTTGTCAGTAGACTCTTTTTCATCTGAGCCTTTGTCCTTGGTATCTTTTTCTTCAGCAGCAGGCTCACTCTTAACTTCTTTCGCAGCTGCCTCCTTTGATTCGGTGGCTGTTTCTTCCTTTTCCTTCGCTTCGGCAGCCTTGTCCGGCTTTTCTTCCTGCTTTTCATCCGCCGCGGTAGAATCCGTCGAATCTTCGGCGGCAGCCTCCTCAGCAGCACTTGATGAGGTGCTTTCCGCGGCAACTACAAGACTTGCCATGAGGACTAATGAAATAGTGCCCAATACTGCCAATAACTTCGTTGGGCATAGGTTTATTCGAGACATCGAGGGCTCCTCGCAAAGGCTCTTGGTGAGATTCCACAGCAGTTCAAAATGGCCTAAAATCGGCGAGCCGGCAAGATAGGAAAACTTTGCGGCCCCTAGATTCTAGCTCTTGGACTGGTGGACAACTAGATTCGCCCCATAAATAGAGGCGATTTTTGATTCGAGAGGGAGACAAAGGAGAGCCCTTCGGCGCACACCGCCGGGAGCCTCATACTTTCCGGTGTTTAGAATCATTCTGCTCACTAGAACAATCAGAGAATTATCCGCACAATCAAACTATCTGCTATTACACGAACAGAACCTATACTCCCAACCGAATGCCATGAAGATTTACACCAAGACTGGCGATGATGGCACGACGGGGCTCTATGGTGGAGGACGTGTTTCCAAATGTGATGAACGAATCAAGGCCTGCGGCACAGTTGACGAGCTAAATGCACTATTGGGAGTCGTGCGTGCCAGCGGCGTATCGGCCTCCGTCGATAAGGTGCTCGGGCATATTCAGAATCAACTCTTTGATCTGGGTGCTGAACTCGCAACCCCCGATGCTTCAAGCAGAGGAACTGACTACTTGCAAGATTCCGACGTCGCCCAACTGGAAGCGTGGATCGATCAATTCGATCCAGCGCTCCCAGAACTAAAGACATTTATTCTTCCGGGGGGGAGCAAAGCAGCAGCGGGAATCCATTTGGCTCGCTCGGTTTGTCGGCGGGCAGAAAGAGAGATGGTTGCTCTCAACCAGCGGTCCTCACTTCGCAATACTATTTTACTCTATATCAACCGATTGGGTGACCTACTCTTTGTACTCGCTCGAACTGCCAACGCCGAGGTAGGTGTTCCTGATGTAGCTTGGCAGAAATCTCGCTAAGAAAAAGCTGCTTTGAGTACAAAAATACTCCCCTCCGCTACTTTACTGGAATCGTTCAGGCTTTTATTCTACTACTCTGCTGGGCTTGGCCGGTGAAGCACTTGCCGTTCACTTATTACCAAGCAGCTCATCATCGATCTCAGGCGGAGGTAGTCATGTTCAAGTGGTATCAAGTTGCTATTGGTGCGTTTCTAATTTCTGGAATTGTTTCAGCGAGCGTGCCTGTTCAGGCCCAGGAGTTGGCCGAAGTTGCTGCGAAAGCTGATGAAGCAGCCCTCGCAGGCCACAATGCTTGGATGCTTACTTCCTGTGCCCTGGTACTGTTTATGACGGCTCCCGGTTTGGCCATGTTTTATGGAGGCTTGGTGCGCAGTAAGAATGTCCTGAGCATCATGATGCAGTGCCTGTTCCTGATGGGACTGATGACCATACTCTGGGCCTTGTATGGGTATAGTCTCTCCTTTGGTGGCGACGGCCCTTACATCGGCAACTCCGACTACCTCTTCATGAAAAATGTCGAACGCACCTGGGACGAAGCAACCAAGGCTCCGATTGAACCCATGGCAGGAGCGATTCCGCGCTATACCCACATGCTCTTCCAGGGAATGTTCTTCATCATTACGCCCGCACTGATCTGTGGAGCCTTCGCAGAACGGATGAAATTCAGTGCAATGGTGGTCTTCAGTATTCTTTGGGGAACGTTGGTCTACTGCCCTCTCTGCCATTGGGTATGGGGGGGAGGGATTCTAGCGTTCGGCTCCGACCATGGCCTCCAGGGAGGCGCACTCGATTTCGCGGGCGGGACTGTGGTGCATATCAGTTCTGGGGTCTCAGCACTAATATGCGCATTGCTCCTGGGAAAACGCAAAGGCTTCGGCACCTCCGATCTGCGACCTCATAATCTCACTTACACGATCTTGGGAGCCGCGATGCTCTGGGTAGGTTGGTTTGGTTTCAACGCCGGTAGTGAATTGGCCTCCGACGGCCTCACTTCAAGTGCCTTCGCCGTCACCCATTTTTCTGCTGCGGCGGGCGTATTGGGCTGGGCGTTCTACGAATGGATTACCAATGGCAAACCTAGCGTGTTGGGTGCTGCTTCGGGGGCGGTGGCCGGCCTGGTCTGCATTACCCCCGCTGCTGGTTTTGTGAATCCCATGCCTGCGATTCTCATGGGAGCGGCAGCTGGGGTCGTATGTGCCCTGGCCTGCGGCAAGCTCAAGAATTCCTTTGGCTATGACGATTCCCTCGACGCATTTGGTGTCCACGGCGTCGGAGGAACGCTTGGAGCGATACTTACGGGTGTATTTGCCACCCGTGCCTGCTGGAATATCGCCGAGGGAGAGCCTCTTGGCATGCTCGAAGGAGGGAACGTAATGCCCGGGCAACTTACCGCAATTGTCGTGACGTGGGTATTTAGTATCGTCGCCACGCTTATTATTCTCAAAATCGTCGATGTTGCCATCGGGCTGCGAGTTGATGAGAATAGTGAAGTGCGCGGACTGGACCTTACCGAGCACGGCGAAGAAGGCTACATCTTCGTGTAGTATAGATAGGTATACAATCTCTCTGGTCGCTTTTCGCTGAGAGCGAAAGGCGACTATTTAGGCAGTTCACAGAATCAAGGGAGTTCCCACGATGAAAAAAATCGAAGCGGTCCTTCGGCATTTTAAGCTCGAAGATGTCAAGAATGCCTTAAGCGAAATCGGTGTCGCGGGGATGACCATAACAGAAGTCCGAGGCTTCGGTCGCCAAAAAGGCCATACCGAAACATATCGCGGCACTGAGTATGCGGTCGACTTTGTTCCCAAGGTCAAGCTGGAAATCGCCGTAGCAGAGGACCGTGCCCAAACAGTGATCGACACGATCATCCGTACCGCACAGACTGGTCAGATCGGCGACGGTAAAATCTTCGTCTCCGACCTTACCGAGACGATCCGCATCCGCACCGGCGAGACCGGCAACGGAGCGTTGTAGGGAATGAGGGGATAGGTAATGGGAGAAAGAGTGATCCGTCTACGGCTTTCGCCCAATTGTTATGACATACCTGAATGTTACACAGGGAGTTTCACTATTTTTTTTGGCCGTAGGCCTTCCTTCACCGTAGCCTAGGGCATCGCCCTAGGATTAGATACACACTATAGCCGTTTGGCCGAAGGCCTTATTCACCTCTTCCCTGATGTAAGGCATTGGGATTAGAAAATGCCCCAATCTCTGACAAAGCTCTATGCCCATTTGATTTTTAGTACCAAGAATCGCCAACCCTATATCGACGAGTCCATTCGGCCACGAGTTCACGGATACTTGGCGACGGTCGTGCGCAATATCGATTCCCCCTGGGTCGTCGTGGGTGGTGTTGCCGATCATGTTCATATTCTCTTCGACATGGGTAAGCTTCACGCACCGTTAGAGTTCGTCGAGCACGTGAAGCGAGAATCTTCGAAATTTGTAAAAACACTTGATCCAAAGTATAAGAGTTTTTACTGGCAACGTGGCTACGGCATGTTCTCAGTTGGACCAGCGCACCGCGGTGAAGCCGAAGAATACGTGCGAAACCAAGAGAAACATCACCACAAGAAGACCTTCCAAGAGGAATTCCGGTCGTTCTAGGAATTATACGATATTGCTTACGATGAGAAATTTGTGTGGGATTGAACAACATTGGGGTGAATATGGCCCTTGGCCAAACCACAAGAAATAATCCTTCACCTAGGGCGTTGCCCTAGGCTACGGTGAATTAGGCCTTCGGCCAAAACTCCGGATGATAGAACATGCCGTCAAGAATGCTTGACCTGTTCACGTTTGATTTCATTCCCCCATTCCTTTATTTCTCACTCAATTTATGCTTGAAAGTTCCCCCTTTGGCAACTTGCTTACCGAGCTTCGCCAGGATCTCGTGGATCGTCGCGATGAAATCCGCGAGGTGCATCAGCGCGGACTCAGTGGTACTCAAGTCTCGGCCAAGCTTGCATCACTTCTCGACACAGTCCTTATGCGACTACTGGATGCCACCCTGACTGAGGCGACGGGGCCACGAGCAGCTTCCTTTGCTTCCAACATGGCGGTAATCTGTCTGGGCAGCCACGGTCGGCGGCAATGCTCTCCATTCTCTGATGTCGACTTGATGTTCCTATATCAAGGAATGTCGAGATCCGAAGTTGCTGGAATTCTGCGTCCCATGACTCAGGGAGTGTTTGATATCGGTTTGCACTTGGGATCGAGCATCCGCAAGCCAGCCGAAGCCGTGCAATTGGCCCGCGACGATACCGTGATCTGCACATCGCTTATCGACGCCCGATTGCTCAAAGGCAATCGAAGCCTGTTCGAAGAGTTTCGCACCAGTTTCGAAAAAATGGCCCGGCGCAATAGCAAGTCCCTGTGCAAATCTTTCCTCGAAGCGCGAGCTGACGAACGCAATCAATATGGCGAAAGTGTCTATCTTCTCCAGCCGCATGTCAAACGATCGCGGGGAGGGATTCGCGACTTGAACCTGCTCCGTTGGTTGGGGTTTGCTGAGTTCGGACAGTCAGACCCCGATCGGCTCCATCTCTTGGGGGCAATGTCAAAATTTGATCATCACCGTTTACTTTCCTCCAGTGAATACCTGCTACGACTTCGCAACGAGATGCATTTTCACGCGGGCGCTTCAAGCGACATGCTAGACCGAGCCGAACAGCTGCGAATTGCCGATTGGCTGGGCTTCCAGCATCGCAGCGGACTCCTGCCGGTTGAGCAGTTCATGCGAGACTACTTTCGCCACACGAATCATATTTGGCAAATGGTTCGTCGACGCGAAGCAAGCTTGCTCTCTGTTTCGACAACCTCACGAGTACTCGATCCTCTGTTCGCCAAAACGGTAGATGGTGACTTTCGTGTCGGGATGAAACATGTCAGCGCAACTCCGGTGGGCTTAGCGCGCGTGAAATCCGACCTCCGCGAAGTGTTGCGGTTGGTGCAACTCTCCGCACGCGAAGGAAAACCGCTCGACCAACCAACCTACTCCGCACTGCTGTTGGCTGCACCCGATTTTCCTGACGACGTTTCAGTGGAAGTACGCAAAGAATTCTATGACATGCTGGGGGACCCACACACCGTTGGCAGGCTGCTCGCGGTGCTGCATGAATTGGGCTACCTCGAAAAGTTAGTTCCCGCCATGCAGCACGCGCGGCACTTACTCCAGTTCAATCAATATCACAAATACACGGTGGACGAGCACTCACTCCGCGCCGTACGCGAGGCCGCCGCATTCGACGATTCGGACGATACACTGGGCCACGTTTATCAAGACATTCAAGACAAGCACGTTTTGCACATGGCGTTGCTTCTGCACGACCTTGGCAAAGGTTTTGAGGAAGATCACAGCGAGGTCGGCCGGCGCATCGCAGAAGAAACTGCCAGGTTGTATCAGCTGGACGAAAAATCAGCAGAAGACATTGCGTTTCTCGTTCACAAACATCTAGTGTTGTCGCACCTGACGTTCCGTCGTGACACCTCCGACATCCGAGTACTGGAAGGCTTTGCTCGGCAAATAGGAACTGAGGAGCGCATGCGGATGCTGTTCGTGTTGACATGCGCCGATCTGGCCGCTGTCGGCCCCGATGTGCTGACCGACTGGAAACGTGATGTGCTGACGGATGTCTATTCGCGTACTCTCAAGTTTCTCCAAAACGAAGATTCCACCGACTTCCGTGCGATCCTCACCGCCCAAACGGCTGCGGTGCTGACAGCCCTGACTCACGAGCAACGCGGCGATGCATGGTACGTGCGACAATTGGAATCACTCCCAGCGAGCCAATTGGTCAGTCAAGATCCTCAGACGATCGTGCAAACCCTCACACGCCTCAAGCCGCTCGCCGAAGGTGCAGCCGATGCCTGGTGCCATTTCAATCCAGAGACTAAAGTCGTCGAGTGCTTTGCCGGGGTCAACCGCGGCTTAGGTCGCGGCGTCTTTTCCAGCATGGCGGGCACACTCAGCAGTTCAGGCTTGGAGATCCTAGCCGCCGATGTCGACGTGTTGGCCGACGATCTGCTGATCGTTCGCTACACAGCAGCCGAAGCCCAACCGACCAATCCCCCGACTTCGGACCGCTTGAACAGCCTCGCCAAACAAATGATCGCTTCGCTGGAAAGCGACCAGGCCCCTCAATTCCGTCGAGTCTGGGGCCAAGAACAGGAAGAGGCTTCAAGAAAACTTACCGACATGACCAGCGAAGTACGGATCGATACTTCGCTCTCCGCAGATTTTACGATCGTCGAAATCTTCACCTTCGACCGTCCTGGCCTGTTGTACGCTTTGGCCCGCAAACTCCACGACCTCGGCATGGTAATCCGCCACGCCAAGATCGGCACCTTCATCGATCAAGTGGTCGACGTGTTCTACGTGACCAATCGCGACGGGACCAAAGTCACCGACGAGGGAACGCTGACAATTCTCAAACACGAGTTAATGCAGGTCATCGAAGAGGAGTAGCCGGCCCACGCCATTCCCAACTTTGTTAGCCGCGATGCGCCGCCGAGTCCTGCTCGGCAAAGCAGAGCGCGTCAGCAACCCCATTTCATAAGTCAGCACAGGCCTCAGAACGCTGAGTCCCCAAAAATTAAAAGTCTTTGGGCACACTTACCCTCAGTGCGTTGGGAAGCGGCCCCAACAAGGCAACCCGATTCCATAATCGCCACTGGAGTGACGCCAATGTAGCGAGACGATTAATGCCAGAACAGCAAGCATGAATGAACTCGATTCAGGTACTACCGCCGTAGAAGAGATTGGGATGTTGGTCCCATAATTCGCTTCCCAGTCAGCTAGTTCCGCTGCACTGAGGGGCTGGGGTGTCTCTCCACGTTGCCATTTGAGAAAATCAAGTCCATTTACCTTGTTGTTGCCATCGAAGTCGCCGGCCAAGCCAACCGTTAGCACGGTATATCCAGCGAGGTCGCCAGTATCGTGGTAGGCGAGCGAGAAATCATCGCCATAGGTCGCAGCAGTGATAGGTGCCCAATCCAATAGAGAATGGTCCCAATAACGTGCCGCGTCGGAGCCAATAGTCAGACTCAAGAAATGGCTTAACGAATCATCACCCTCGCCGTATAGTGCCAACTGGCCTCCTGTAGCCACATTGACGAATCCATTGCCGCCATTACCGGAGGCGATCCACAGTGTGTCATCAACTCGAACAAGACCACCTCCCGTAATATTCAGTACCCCACTCCCTTTACCTCCAACGAATAGGTCGCCACCAAGGTTCCATTCAGAACCCAGTCCATCCACACTGGCCTCACCTGCTGAGCCCGTCAGATGACCTATCCTGGAATTGCCGCTATTGCTCATATTGCCGCCGGCGGTGATGAGAAGCTTGCCATTGCCCGATTCTCCGATATATGGACTGTTTGCGATCCAAGTTGATCCAGCCCCATCAATTTTGACCACTCCATTGGAACCAGGTCTGCGGGCAATATAGGTCAACGAAGAATTGACCATGCCGCCTTCCGAAATAGTCAGCGTTCCGCTCCCTTCATTCCCAACATCCAGAAATCCTGAATTCCAGGTGGAACCTCCCCCCTGGACGATAACTTCGCCGGATGAGCCTGATCGATATCCGATGTAACCATTGGCAGAGGATACTACGACTGTATCAGAAACACTCATAGAGCCAATACTACTATGGCCAGCACCTAGAGTACCTGTGCCGTCAACATTCAAGTTGATGGTGATGCTCTGACTTGGATTGCTGGTCAAATCAACTGTCTGGATCAAACCGTGAGTAGTGTCAAAAACAAGATCAACGTCAGTCAACAGACCTTGAGAGTTGATGGTACCTGTACCAGTTAGATCTTCGGCTGCTGCGATAAGGTTGCGGGTTGTCAAAACTCCATTGTCAAAAGAGATCGTGCCATCTGAACCGGAATTCCGCGCCACCTGAGTCGTAAATCCTACAGTCACTTGACCACTGTCAGTAATTTCTAGCATTCCACTACCGGAAGAACCTACTACAAGGCCAGAATTTGTGGTCCAGGTCGAACCCGTACCTGCTACAGTAGCCATGCCCGTTGCGCCGGCAAGGAGACCAATGGCGCTTTGGCCGTTGTTACTGACGGCTCCGCCCCCAGAGATATCCAAGTTGCCGCTACCATAAAAACCTACGTTCATGCCACCACTACTAGTCCAAGACGATCCTGCTCCATTGACTGTGACTTCTCCTAGGGAGCCGGTTTCAGAACCTATAAATCCGTTGTGATAATTACTGATTGTTCCGCCATTGGTGATAGTCAAGGAACCACTACCCAAGTGGCCAACAGAGAAATTGCTGTTGTTGGTTCCGGTTGTATTACTCCAACTGGAACCTGCCCCATCTATCGTCACAACTCCCGAAGAACCAGCCTGATAGCCGATAAAGGAACTTACACTGCCGACACTTCCACCGTTTTCAATCGCCAACGCACCACTGGCAGTGTTTCCGACAGCAATATAGTCCGAACCCAAATCCAGCGGATCCGCTAGCGGATTTGTTAAGAGTATTTGAACGGCGTTCTGATACTGCACAACATCCGTAGCACCGGTGCCGTTCGGGTCGATCGTGAGGTCAGCGAATACCGACTCTGACACAAGAGTCAGGCAGCAGCAAATCGCGAAGACAAGTGATAGACCAATGTTTGCACCCATTTTTGGAGCGATTGCAGAGAACACGTAACTTCGACATTTCATGTCAACATTCCGATTGAGAACAGCAGTAGCAAAGTCCATTGTAATGATGGCAAGCAGACGGAGCAACTAATCCAAGTCGATATTAACCTTATCCTATAGATTCCTCGACCTCAGACAGGTAATCCGCCACACCAAGACCGGCACCTTCATCGATCAAGTGGTCGACGTCTTTCATGTCACCAACAACGAAACGCTCACCCACCCAAAAACAAGAACTCATGCAAGCGATCAAGGAGAAGTAACTCAACTCCCCTCGTAAGCCGCGATTGCGGAGCGCCGGCGCAGCAGAGCGCGTCATTATTCAGGGCGACGAGAATTGAGTTGTCAGGCACCGAACTGATATCAAGAACTTCGTACCATTAAGGGCAGCCGTCCATGCGATGTAGTTATTGTGGAAAGCCTGGGTTGGTAGAAGGCAAGGAGGTTTGCCCTCACTGCGGATCAAATAACCCTACTCCCGAAACACTAGGGAACCTCGCTGAATCGGTTATCCGGATTTTTGTTGGCACTATACTCGGCTTGGCATTGTTGTTTGCGCTGCTTTTTTTCATAGGCCGCAACTGAAATAAAGGTCGCACCATTGTTTCAACTGAAATAATGCTTCACGTTCGCTCTACTCTCTAGCTCAATTCTTTCCATCGACTTATCTAAGCTGCCACGCGGCGATGACAATGAATACCTCAACCACAGATTGACACTGATAGACACGGATTCGATACAAGTATATGCTCTTATCCGAGTCCAATCTGGGGCAATCCGTGGCTAAAACTCTTTCTCTGGGTAATACGATGACCGACAAGAAGACCCTGCTTTTTCCGATTCTCCTCATCACTGTTGGGACCGGTTGGTTGCTCACCACGCTAGGGGTCGCACCAGGTATTGATTGGGTATGGACACTAGGGCTCGCGGTCGTCGGCTTACTGACATTCGTGGTGGGAGGGATCGACAAAGTCACGGTGGTGATCGGTCCCTTCTTAATACTTGCAAGCTGTTTATCCATACTCCGCCAAACAGGTCGTCTTCATTTCGATATTGAAGTCCCCATCTTGGTGATTATCACAGGCATACTCGTGCTAGTCGCGCGGATGCCCTCGATTCCCCTTCCGAAGTGGATCATTCAAGAATCAAATTCGAAAGAGAATTAAGAGCCTTTCCCAGTACCCCTCCCCGGCCCTGAAAGGCCGACCCTCCCGAAGGAGGGTTTTTGATATTACCCTCCTTCGGGAGGGTCGGACGCGGTAGCGGTCGGGGAGGGACTACAAGTCGATTCTGTTCCGAGATAGGCTCTAAGCTTCTTCATTGAATTTGGTGGGGGATTCCCCAAACAGAATGTGCCTCTGGTATTTCCCCCTATCCTGGAAGGATTGCAGCGATTAGCTCCGGGTCGCAGTTAGGTGAGTTCCACGAACCATGCTGCCACCCGGGTTTCCAGTGGACCCTCTGCATCGCATCCCCGAGGGATGGCACGTGAAATGCAAACCACGGCTGATCGTCTTCACGCAAGGCACTAGGAGCAGGAGAAAATCGATTATTCAGCAGGACCGTAACCAGAGAGATCAAGAGGTAACCGGATTAGGGACACTCACCCTGACCGGGTAGAATAGCAAGCGAAAGATGGCTGTCCCCACTCCCCCGGCCGGCAACTCCCGTGCATTTTTTTGTTAGGTGTGTTTATACACGCAGACCCTGTGATACTCCATATACGGTTCGCTCGCATTCGAGAGGCTGAGTTGCGGAACTTGGTGAAGGTTGCATTTTGCTCGATCTTCCGACGACAGAGACGGCGAAATAATCATGGTGCCGTCATTGTTGAAGGTAATTAGCCCACGGTCAAAAAGCTTGTCAAATAGAGAAGAGAGCAAGATGCCATTTTTTGGGTCGAGTCGTTCCTGATTTGTACACGCAGACCAAGGCTTGATGTGCGATGCAACGAGTAACTCTGGATTAGATATACCGAGAATCGGACATGTTGTGTTATAAGACTCAAGCAGTAGACTGCGGAATTGACCTTGTCCAATTCGGGCCTTGCGTATGTACGCCTGCTCAGTTTCGGTGTGGCCTGGTGCATGATCGTCGGTAATTTCGTTAGAGAGCTCGGTGCCTGCTCGTGCCGTCAGTAATTGTGGCGGCGAGACTGTGCGGTCAAGGCAGAGACGGATGCGTTTTTGAGCATTGCCACCGGTTTTCGCATGGGGGGCGCGGTGCATCATCGCTACGGCACGGCCCATCATTCGACGGATTTCGTCAATGTCTTCAACCGAAAGATCAATCGGGTACGGATGATCCAACTTGGCTGTGCGATCCGAGATTGAGATATCAGCGACTCGATTTGAATCAAGCAAGACAGCTGTAAGTCGAGCGTCGGCATTTGCGAGCCGTTGCAGAAGTAGACCAAGCAGCTTGTTGTAGTCAGGGTTGCGTCGAGTTACTCCCCTGGCGGGATTCGCTCCACCGCTACTTTCGACAATTACACACGGCGATTCGTCTAAGACGCCCAAGCTGAACTCGGAGTCGACAAGCGTGTTGGCGTCGTCAAGAAGAAACACGTTCCATTCGCACCTAACGTAAAAGGCTCGGTTGCCGGTCGCCCGCGGGAGCAGGCGTCCAACTGACAACACTATTCTCCATCGCGGGCGTCGACGGTCAACTGCAGCCGGTGGTTAGGCCTCTGAATTCTGGAAACGCTCGACTTCCTCGGCAATCTCCCCGGGAATGAGTTCCATGCGACGGAGTAAGTCTCGGAGCCGTCTATGCCAGCCCGCATGTCCATTCCAGAACTCCGGTGACACTCGCAACACGTTGACGAGAAGATCGCCCGGATAATAGTCTCCTTCGGCCAAGGGGTCCGCTTCGATTCGTTCCAGCGCGAGTGGGACGAGAAACAACAAACCAATCTCCTGTCCAATCATGATGCGCAGGTCTTCGATCTTGAATTCACCAATGGGCTTCTTCCGCAATCGATGGCAAGTTGTGACGAGATAGGAATCAAATGGAGGTGGTCCCCAATCGTCAGCTTCGAGTTCGTCGAGCGACTGACCACGCCTCTTGCTTTCGAGATTACGAATGCCCATAGGCCTAACTTGTTATTCGACACAAAAAATGTGGATAAGACGCTGCAGGGACTGCTTATCCACAAAAAGTGCAAATAAGTCCCTTAACAGCCTGATCCTAGAGTGTATGCATATTTTCACTTTCCCAGGCGGAAACCAAGGAGACTTATGCGATGCCCCAAGTTTACCCGCCCGTACCGCACGGGGCAACAATGGGATCGCGCCCACCACGCAAACTCTTGGATCAAGTCCGCGATGTCCCGCGCGCCAAACACTACTCGTACCGGCCCGAACAAGCCGACGTGGGGTTGGCGTACATCGCGTGATGGCAGGAATTAGGTACGGTTCCGGAATGCGATTAATGGAGTGTTGTCGACTGAGAGTGGGGGAACCCCCGTCCCCAGATCCCAGTCCCCAAAGATTTCATCTCGTTTTTGGCCACCCGACCTGCTATAGTGTACGTTTGTACATATATCCACAATACCCCAGGAGTTATTGCCATGAAATCACGAGAAAAGTCGCCGGCGAACCCACCCGGACGCCCTCGGGTGCTCACTGATCCGGTGAAGCGAAGTCAAGTCTGTTCATTGATTGGAGTCGGGGCGGGGTACGACGAAGCGGCGCGGCACGTTGGTTGCACTGTAGCGACCATTCGCCGTGAGGCGGGCCGTGATGGCGGGTTTGCCGAGCAATTGACCGCTGCGGAAACGGCCGCCGGATTGTCGCCGCTGCGCGCTTTACGATCGGCCGCCAATACGGACTGGCGTGCCGCGGCCTGGTTGCTCGAACGGACCTGCCCCGAGCGGTTCGCGCGACGTAATCTGGAGTCGTTGCAACCGAACGAAGTCCACGCGATGCTCTCGGAAGTCGCCACGATCATGGCCGACGAATGCACCGACGACGACCAGCTCCAGCGGATGTGCGGTCGGCTCGATGAGTTGCAGAAAACACGTTTCGGCCAATACCGCTCAGCACAGCAAGGCGATCCGGAACCGAAGCCGGCAGAGCAGCGCTACTACGACAAGTTGCAACGCGAAATCGATGGTTATTTCACCAATTGCATCAGAGAGAACAACGCCAAGGATGTTGAGGCGGCCATCAATGGAATCGAGGCCTTCGATAGTCGCCGCGAAGCGCAGCAGGCCGTGCAGGAGAAGAATTGTGTTTACAAAACTCCGCTGGACGAACTGAACCAGAATCTGCGTAAGTCTTGGTCCACTAGTGAGTTAGAGCCTGACGGACCGGCAATGAAAAAGTGAGTTTTGTTTTGTCAGAACGAATTGTGACAATATTCCAAAAACCCTAGTTGGAGTTGCTTCGGGATGCGGAAGGCGCTCGGCGAGGAATGTGCGGGCTCAGAAGACCCGCCCACAGTAAGTTAGGTCCTGCTTGCCGAGCGGGAACTTAGTACTCTGTTCGCGCACTTTTCGGCAAAAGAGTCCTACAGCGAACTTAAGTACTCAAACTGAAAAGGAGAACCACGGATTGCACGAATTTCACGGATAAGTTGAGACGAAACCGTACATTTATTCATCGAGTAGGTTTGAGCAGATGGTGGGTGTGATTTTGAACAATCGAATGAGTTTCGTCCCGTTTTAGTGGGACGTGCTCTATCCGAGAAATCCGTGCTATCCGTGGTTACCGTAGTCTTGCTTTTCACATTGAGTTAAGTGCCTATCCCAATACCCTCCCTGGCCCTGAGAGGCCAGGGAGGGGATACTTGTCGAATCGGATCGGGGATCGGCCCTAAGCGTTCAACTTCACCCCCGCATCATTCGCCACGTTCACCCACACATGCACATGCGGCGAACCACGGAAATGCCAGACGAACGACGGACCTTCCAGTCGCCAGTTGTCCCACACACCATCCTTACCAATGTCACCTTCTTGAAAGAAAGCCAGATGGCATGCATCGAGGCCCCCCTGCTGATTCAAACAGGCAATCACTTCATCGCGGTCGTTCTGTCGATAGGGCTCGACGAGTTTGCGAAGCACTTCCTGCACCCGCTCCTTCTGGTCGCTGGAAAACTCAGTAAGAGGAATCCCCTGAAACTTCCCTTCGGCACCTTGGAATCCAACACGCTGCTCGCGCGGCAGACCTTGTTTAACCAAAGCCAATTGTTGCTGCTTGCCGTCAAGAGCCTGATACAGCTTATTCGCTTCAACAGCTTGTGGCCAAAACACATTGCCCGGGTGCGTGGGACCTTCGTCGAAACCGTCGGCAGCGTGGCCATAAAAAATCGGCCCGCCAAATGCCATGTGCTCGGTCGAATTGCCATCACAGCGAACCGTCATGTGGCGACCTGTGAGAACAAACTCGAAATGCTCACTCCCTGGTTCACCAAATATCGCAATACTGTTCTGCTCGCCAAAGCCGCCCGCATCGTCGTCGAGTTGCTGGTCGATCTTCGCATGCCATTCTGGTTGATAGAGACTCTCGAACACGGCACGAATCAGTGCTCGTTGATCGTCCGAATAGAAGTCGTCGTTAATGTATTGATCGGTGATATCCCAATTGTTGGCGATTCGTGTCCGCAAAAGGCCACGCTTAGAGTCCTGATGATCCCAGGCGAAACAAACTTTCTCGCGCTGTCCCGGCGAGAGTGCTTCGTAGAGCAGCTTGACCAGCGACTCCGAAGTGGGAGCAGAGGAAGAAGCAATCGGCTCAGAGCCCCGGGAAATCCCCGAAGGCAGAATCAGCGGCGAGCCTGCAATCGCTGCACCACCCAAAAAAGCTAGTTTGCCCGTCCGCTGAAGAAACCTCCTGCGATTAATAGATTGGGAATCGTAATCGTCACAGCACGAAAGCCAGGAATTCATAGCTAGTTGCCTCTTCCAAGAGAAAGTAGATGGGAAAATTCACACTACTAGACTGCATTAGACCGCATGCCACACGAATTGGCAATCAGGATGGATCTTCCTGTAGATCTCAACTCCCTCTAAAGAAAGCGAGTCCAAACTTCTCTGCAAACAGCCTTCGTAAACAAAACTTTTTCGTTTCTTCCTTTTTCAGTTTATAGGGCTTTTGAGCAACTCGACCGCTATTGCTGGCATAACCCTTACAACACCCTTCAACTCAATGATGTTAAATAACTAAATATACGAATCTGAAACATTTAATAATCCTACTCTTTCCTAAAGACACATGGTTTGGGGTTCTCTAACCATATCTATCGGAACTCTGCGGATGGCTACAATTCAGGACCCAAAGGCACTCGGTACTGCGAATCTCGCGCAGCAAGAGTATCTCTCCATCCCCATCTCTGTATTTCAATTGGACCACCTCGCCCATGTCGATCTCTACTGTAAGTTCGAGGGCATCGCTTCCCCGGTGCTATACCGAAGTGCGGCAATTCCAATCACTTTGAGAGACATCGAAGAGCTCCGCGATAAAGGCCACCGTGCTCTCTATGTATTAAGTTCTGACTACGCTCAACTCGATCGCAGTCTGAACGAATCGTTGCACGATATACTCGCTGATTCTTCCATTGCGCCTGCGGAGCGGTTTGCCATCTTACAAACTGCTGCGGCCATGGAGATGGACCTGGCCTTTCACATGATCAAGTGCGATCGCTATGTTACGCTATCCCAGCGAATCGCGGATCAAATCACCCATTTGCTTGATGGTGAGAACCTCATACCGCAGCAGCTTTTCTCCGTCGTGCGACATGACTACTATACTTACACCCACATGATCAATGTCGCAGGTTTCGCAACCTTATTTGCCGATCTACTGGGAATCGGTGATCCACAAACAAGAGATCAGATCACTAAAGGGGCACTACTTCACGACATTGGAAAGCGCTTCATACCTGCGAAAATACTTTGCAAGGCAGAGGCCCTTACCGAAGACGAATGGCAGTTAATTAAAGCTCATCCTCAACGCGGCTACGAGGACCTCTGCCATCGTTCCGATTTGACTACGGAGCAACTGCTCATGGTCTATTCTCATCACGAGCGCTGCGACGGCGAGGGATATCCTGTTGGGCTCGTGAGGGAGGAGATTCACCCCTGGGCCAGGCTTCTGGCGATCGTCGATGTATTCGACGCGATCACTAGTGCCCGCCCCTATCGCAAGCCCATGACAGTGTCCCAAGGCCTCAGTTACCTTGAATCTCAATCAGGCTCACACTTCGATCCGGAGATGGTCCAATGCTGGACATCAGCCATGAGACAAAACTGAGCGAAGAAGTGTGGCAGTCGCTTCTTTCACGAACCGTGCTTCCTCGCCCGATCGAGGAGACACTAAGAGATCCGTCTATCAAGCAAACCAGGCCCGACTCGAAGCGATTTCTTGCCAGAAGACCCTTGCACAAGATTGCCATTGCGAAAATTGGTGACGAGCTTCATGCCTGCTTTGCCAAAGACCTGTCTCGGATGGGAGTTGGTTTCTACTCTCCTATCAACATCTTGCCGAAGACACTCGTAACCTTGTGGTTACCAGGAAACAAAACTCTTCAGCTTGCTATCACTCGATGCCGGCGACGCGGAGAGTCTTGTTTCGAATGCGGGAGCACTTTCCAGCTGTCAACTGAAATGCCAAAGTCGGACACTACCTAATGTCCGGTAGAAGACCGGCAAACCCATAGTTTTTCAGGTCTCCTGCGAAGGGCAATTACCAGATTTCCAGCACTCGCTTTTTCGAGGTGCAGGCGCTACACTTATCAGTAGTTTTCCAGATGAATCAAGACCCTTATTAGATAAGACTGCCCTGACATGAGTGAAGACCAACTCGAAGCTCCCGCCAGCGACAACTATCCGCAGCTCGACGCCAAGAACACCGACCGCAAGCTGTCGCAATACTACTCAAATAGCTTCTCGCGGTACTCCGACTTCAAACCACTAGGCAAGGGGGGGTCTGCCCTCTTGCGGTCTTGCTTGGATGGCAACCTTGGCCGAACGATTGTGATGAAGACGCTGCACCCGCACTTGGCTCAGAACGAGTACATGCGGGCACGTTTTCTGCGGGAAGCTCGCGTTACAGCACAGCTGCAACATCCTGCAACCGTGCCCGTCTACGAGATTGGTCACGACATCGAGGGTCGGTTGTACTTTACGATGAAGAAGGTCGAAGGGGAGACTCTCCGCGAGATTCTCGAACGGCAATGCTCCGGTGACGAACAAGCGATCGCCACCTACAACCTCGACCGCATGTTGGGACTACTAATCCAAGTCTGTAATGCCCTCTCCTACGCCCATGCCCACGGAGTCGTACACCGCGATGTGAAACCGGAGAACATTCAGATTGGTTCTTTCGGCGAGGTGATGCTACTCGATTGGGGAGTCGCTAAGGTATGGTCCAGCAATGACCCCGATCTACCGGAGATTGAACACGAGATACTAACGGACGTGGGTCAACGACCCGGCACGCCACTCTACATGTCTCCCGAGCAGATTCGCGGAGGAGGCGAAGAAATCGACGAACGCACCGACATCTATGGAATTGGCGTCGTACTCTATGAGATGCTCACCTTGAAAGAACCTCATCGGGGTGAGAACATCAACGAAACCTTCGAGATGATACTCAAAGAAGACACGATCCCCCCTGAGACGCGTACACCGAAACGCCAAGTCCCCAAACAGCTCTCGGCGATCACCATGAAGGCTCTGGAGAAAGACCCGGCAAATCGCTATCAAACGATGGCAGAATTGATTTACGCCCTGCGCGACTTTCGCAGCCGCGTGTTTCAGTCCCATACGGAGGACTAACACGTGTTGCGTAACATCGACTACTTCTGGCACTTTGCACAGAAAAATGTCGCGCGTTGGCACTGTACGATCCGTTCGACCTGGCTACCACGGCAACGTGGGCATGGTAGTCCAGCACGGGCGTAAACACGATGTTGATTTTGATAGCCTCCTTGTTTGTTGAGAGCATTGCGGTAGGTGCCGTCACTCAGCGTGGAACCCTCATACTGGATCGCCACAGTGAGCACCGCCCGTGTTGCCTCGGCCAGAGACTGCCAATGCTTTCTATTGAGATCGTCGGAACGACGTTGAGGGTGAATCCGCGCAACGTGCAGAATCTCAGCTGCGTAGAGATTCCCAATTCCCGCAACCGCCCGTTGGTCCAGGAGGGCGACTTTGATTGCTCGTTGAGACTGGCCAAGTCGTGTTTGATACTGCTCAGCCGTGATCGTAAGCGCATCGGGACCCAAGCTCTCGGCGCCAAAGTGATCCACAAAAGAATCCGGAGAAAAGAGGCGAACACTTCCCAGCCCGCGGCGGTCCCAGTAGTAGATCTCCGATATCGGCCCGTCGGTTAGCTCCAGGCGAAGCCGCAAATGTTCGCGAGTAGGAGCGTCCTTGACCAACACCAGCCCAGTCATACGTGGCTCGATGACCAAGGCTTCACCACTGTCGAGCCAGATGACAACCCGCTTACCAGCGCGACTGAGTTTCGAGATACGCGTTCCCTCCACCCGACGGCGAAAGGTGGCAAACGAAGGTTGAAAGGCAATCGGTCGTTTCTGACAACGAGGCCTAGAAACCGTAGTGATTCGACTACCAACCGCCGGGAGAATCCCACGACGCATCGTTTCAACTTCAGGAAGTTCCGGCATTGATGGGACAGATCTATGTGATAGGTAAAAACTCAGAGGTTCTCTCAATCTAACATTTCACTCCAAACATAGTACCCGGTTCTTGACCTCAAGCAGGCGGCAATCGACAATCGAAGGTTTCCTCAGGAGCACAAGTTTTCCCCAGAGATCCGCATGTTACCAGACACGAAGCAAACTGCTACTCAGATTCCCGATGCCGCCGGACGTTTCGGTGCGTTCGGGGGGCGCTATGTGCCAGAGACACTGGTATATGCGCTTGATAAGCTCGTCGAAGAGTACGCCGCCGCGAAAGCGGACCAGCAGTTTCAGGCGGACTTGGACGATTTACTGCACAACTATGTAGGCCGTCCCTCGCCGCTGTATCTCGCACGGCGACTCACTGAAAAATGCGGCGGCGCGGAAATCTGGCTAAAACGCGAAGACCTCAATCACACCGGTGCCCATAAAATAAACAACACACTCGGCCAAGCGCTGCTCACCCTGCGGATGGGCAAGAAGCGAGTGATTGCCGAGACCGGTGCGGGCCAGCACGGCGTAGCGACTGCGACCGCCTGTGCCCACTTTGGCCTGGACTGCGTGGTCTACATGGGTGAGGAAGACATTCGCCGCCAGGCTCCCAATGTGTTCAGCATGAAACTGCTGGGGGCCGAAGTGCGACCCGTGAGTAGCGGTTCGCGCACCCTTCGCGATGCAATCAACGAAGCGATGCGCGACTGGATGTCGAGTGTCGATACGACGCACTATATTCTTGGCTCGGTCGTGGGTCCGCATCCCTTCCCGCAAATCGTCCGCGATTTTCAAGCGGTGATTGGTCGTGAAACCATCGAACAATCCCGCAATCGCTTTGACGACTTGCCTGACTTGGTCGTTGCTTGTGTCGGAGGGGGCAGCAATGCGGCAGGCATGTTCTATCCGTTTATCGAACACTCTGATGTAAAACTTGTTGGCGTGGAAGCGGGTGGTCGCAGTATGAAACCTGGCGATCACGCTTCACCGTTGACCTACGGCAGCCCTGGTGTGCTCCACGGCAGTTTCAGCTACGTGATGCAAGATGAAGATGGTCAGACTTGCGATGTGCATTCGATGTCGGCGGGGCTGGACTATCCAGGAGTCGGCCCGGAGCACAGTTTCTGGAAGGACTCCGGTCGAGTGCAGTACACAAGTTGTACGGATGGTGCTGCCATGCAGGCGTTCGATGCCCTGGCAGAGAACGAAGGCATCTTACCAGCGTTAGAGTCAGCCCACGCGCTTGCCGAGGCAATGCGGTTGGCAAGCACGATGAAGAAGAGTGAGCGGATTGTGGTGTGCCTTTCCGGCCGTGGCGACAAAGATGCATCGGAACTTGCTCGCCTGAAGGGTGTCAAGTTTGGGTGATACGAAATTACCCGTGAGAGAAAAAAAAACTACATGTCTGCTATTGACGATCTTTTTACGAAACTCCGGGCCGAAAACCGCAAGGCACTGATGCCGTTTGTTACAGCGGGTGACCCCGATTTGGAATTCACGGCAGAGGTGATTCAGGAACTTGTCGCTCGTGGGGCGGCAATGTGCGAAGTCGGCATTCCCTATAGCGATCCAATCGCCGACGGGCCGGTCATTCAAGCATCCTACACGCGGGCGCTCGACAAGAAAGTCAAGCTCGCTGGGATTCTCAATATGCTCGGAGCAGTGGCCCCGCAAGTCTCTGCACCTTTGGTGACCATGGTGAGCTATGCGATTATCTATCGCCATGGCGTGGAAGCCTACGCCGACGAACTCAACGAACGGGGCCTCGCGGGAATGATCGTGCCCGACCTACCCGTCGAAGAATCTCCCCAGTTGGCAGAGATCTGCGCGAAACGCGATTTGAGTCTCGTGCAGTTAATCACCCCGACGACTCCGCAAGATCGGGCCTTGCGGATTGCTGCCACTTCCAGTGGGTTCATCTACTACGTGTCGGTGGCGGGGATCACCGGCGAGCGCACCCAACTCCCTCCCGAGTTAGTTGAGCGAGTAACTTGGCTACGCGAGCAAACGCCTCTTCCAGTCTGTATCGGGTTTGGCATCAGCCAACCGGAGCACGTACGAATGCTGTCCCAGGTGGCCGACGGTCTGATTGTTGGCTCAGCCGTGGTGCGTCGCATCGCCGAAACTACTGAGAATGGCCGACAAGCAACTCTCAAGTCCGTAGGTGACTATGTCTCATCTCTGCTGGCAGCGTTGAATTAATTCGCAGTTAGGTACTTTTTTCTATGGCGGACTCTCGCTTTCTACCGAAGAAAGTTAATGCGGCAAACTTGGTACCAAAAAATTGACCTTGCCTCATTGGGCAAGGTATAATTAAAAGGGTTCTCGTAGGCGAGACACTGAACGTTCAATCGCGTGCGATAGAACCGACTCCATAACACTTGATGGAGGTCGCCCATGACCGCTGGTTCTCCACATTCCAATCGAAGCGAAGTATTGCACCGGTTCTTTGCCGGCATCACCGAGTATACATTCACCTCAAGACTCGGTGTGGCTGATCCTCCGCTGATCGATTATCTCTCGGGGCTCCTGACACACTTTGTGCGGACCGATGCCATCTACGGACTCCGCACGCCAACCGGCGAACGGTTGCTGGAAGTAACCGACATGCTCGCCGAAGCCCAGGCTCGCCAGGGTCCAGCACGACGCCGCGTGCATCGCCACATTGGCGACTTCACGTTGTTCTGGCTAGGTGTCTACCCCGAAACTGCCGAGAACCGTCGTAAGCAAACCAAGGACAGCCTCATCAGCTATCAGGACCAAGGCAAGCGGAATTATTTCCTGGCCAGTCAACTCCCTGCCGACAACAGTTCTACGCCTGACGACGTTTTGGAGCGCCTCAGCGATCGGTTTGAACTCTGCGTCTATGGTCTAGGCGAAGTGCGTAAGCAATGGGCCGAGCGCGAAGGGGACGACGACGCGCCGATTCTGTTGGGGTAACAGGGAACAATCGGACAGCTTCTTGCAAAGCGAAATTCCATCGAATTGCAATTGATAACATTTTTTCGTATGATGATAACATGATTCGCACTCAAATAAGTCTCTCGTCGGAAGAATACGCAGCTGCCAAATTGGAAGCCCAGCGGCTGGGCATCTCATTGGCCGAGTTACTCCGTCGTTCATTGCGGACGTTGCTTCCAGTGGATGAAACCGCCCCCTGGATGCGTTATGCCGGCATGATCGAATCCGGGGATGCAAATTCCAGCCAGCGCATCGACGAGATCATCTATGGGAACAAACCCTAGAGCCTATGTCGATACGTCGGCATTGATCGCATTTACAGATCGCTCGGATTCCTACCACCCTCTTTTCAGTCAGCTTTTTTCTCGACCTCCTGCGCTGATAACGACCCCTTTAGTTATTGCAGAAGGACATGCTTGGTTTCTCAGGCGATACGATCGACAGCGCGGATTGCAATTCTTGGCGATGATAGAAGAGATGCGTCCCCTCTCCGTGCTTCCCATCGGTCCTAAGGAACAGGCAGGGGCAATGATTCTACTACGCAAGTTCTCAGATCAAGACCTAACTCTTGCCGATGCGACTGGTCTCCATGTAATGCGGACTCAACGTATCAAAACGTGCTGGTCCACCGATTTCCATCTGGGGCTCACCGGTATATCGCTTGTGATTCATGACACGTAGAAATCTGTAACCAATCTTTATCTCAAAACAAAACTCGGTGACAAAACCTTGTTTTCTGGCGGTTTCAGCGAGATCCCCCAAAAGTTTTGTAACGCAATACCCTCCGCGCGTGCCGGCTGTTGTTGGCCGCGCGGAGGTTGCGTCAAGTCCGCTGGCGCATGCGTACGCGGACGTCAACAAAATTAGTATTAGGTTTTCAAAGAACGGGTAATAGAGGCTAGAGGCCAGTCGTGACTTCTGACCTATTGGTCATTGGGCATTCGAAATTGGATGAATCTTTTTCATTCCTGCGCACCGTCGGGGTAGTGTTGTCTTGCTCCGTTTCTTGGAAATCGAAAATCCAAAAAAGAATTAATTCATTTCGCCAGCCACGAATTTCCACAAATCGTTGGGGAGTAGCGACTTGCGAAAACGCCTCCTTCTGGGTTTTATGGAGTTTTTGAAAAACAATTCCACTAATCTGGTCGCTACTTGCTCGTCGATAGCGTCCAACGCAATCAGCGTGCAGACCTAGCGCAAGCAAACCCGTAACACTTTGCGAGCGCTGGTGCGTCCCCATTACTTATCGCACGTACCATTATCTAGATGCCGGAGAGGAAATCTACAACGATTTTTGGGCCATCTATGGAAGCTTCTGTGTCAACCGGAATATGTGGATGCGATCGCCGTGCGATTCTATGATGCGGATACTGATGGCAACCTGGCCGAGAACAACGATGGTGCGGCGGGTGGCACTGCTAGGGTGCCACCCGCCGTCTACAAGTGTGAATCGCAATGTTGATATCTACTAGCAGAACGGGCTACTGATCGAATCTCGTTTTTTTTTACCGCAGAGGTCGTAGAGAGCGCAGAGAAGAATTACTAAAATTCCTCCGCGCTCACTGCGACCTCCGCGGTTCAAACGTTTTCTGAACTTCGATCTGCCGGAACTGCGCTACCGCTTGTTCCGGCCTACGGGAGACCGCGAGTGTAACCCTATTGTAGGCCGGAACGAGCGGTAGCGCACTCTTTTAATCAACCCTGGCGGCATAGCGGCTGGGTTGGTATGGCATCGCGAGTCCGTGCTTCTTGCCGGAACTGCGCACGGCTTGTTCACGGCCTACGGGAGATTGCGAGCCGAACCTTGGTGTAGGCCGGAACGAGTAACACGAGTTCCGGCATAGCGGATGGGTAGGCGTCGCGTTCTGATGGTTCTTGCCGGAACTGCGCACGGCTTGTTAGCGGCCTACGGGAGATTGCGGGAACTGCGCACGGCCTACGGGCGATTGTTCCGCCTTTTCTGCGTGATATTATGATTGCATGTCTGACTATCATCGCTACTTTGTGCCTGGTGGAATGTACTTCTTCACCGTCGTCACGTACGGTCGACGACCGATTCTGACGACTGAAGAGGGTCGGGAATTTTTACGTACTTCAGTGCAAAAGATTAAACAGGACAAGCCATTCGAGCTTTTCGCAACGGTCTTGTTGCCTGACCATTGGCATTTGGTATTGCAATTGCCACCGGACGATGCGGACTATTCCACTCGAATCAAGCGGATCAAAGAGGAATTCACGCACAAGTGGTTGGAGGCAGGATTGCCAGAAGCATCTGTCACAGCAGCGCAACTTGAGAGAGGGGAGCGCGGGATCTGGCAGCCACGATTCTGGGAGCACACGATCGAAGACGAAGACGAACTGGAATGTTGCGTGGACTACATTCATTGGAACCCGCGTAAACACAATTTGGTCTCACGAGTCCGAGATTATCCTTGGTCCTCATTCCACCGCTTTGTCGAATTGGGTCAATATGATCTGAACTGGGGAGGCGCAAAACCCATTACAATCGTTGGGAAAGACGATTGGGGCGAACCCTGAAGTAGGCCGGAACGAGTAACACGAGTTCCGGCATGGCGGATGGGAAGGCGACGCGTATTCTTTCTTCATGCCGGAACTGCGCACGGCTTGTTCACGGCCTACGGGAGATTGCGGGCCGAACCTTGGGGTAGGCCGGAACGAGTAACACGAGTTCCGGCATGACGGATGGGTAGGCGTCGCCTTCTGACGAGTCTTTGTTTCAAAAAAAAACCCGACCCCTTAAATTTTTCACCTCTTTACCGAGTGAATTCTTCGTAGGAACTGCTGATGTGACGCCACACTGAGGGTTTCTAGCCAGTACCGATGCTGCCTAAGACACTGCTGGGGCAAGACAGTAGTGGCACCCGAGCGACGATCAGCCCGTAGGCTCTCACGACCGATTTCTGGCTAAGTGCTTTTCTCTCGCGGCCACCACCTTGGGGGATTCAATAAGTTTCGGCAGGATGGAACTCCTGTGATATCGATTGGGAATATACAGGCAACGAACATGCCAGGGAAATCTGGTTGGTTGGCAGGGAGCAACAATTCCCTTCATGGCTCGAATCATCAGTAGTCCACTCTACCAAGCCGCCGGCGCACGGTTCTTGTACAAATGCGCGCCACACGAGCGAAGTTGTAAGCGGCTCAGTACGATTGAGCGGCAGCAGGCTGAGCAGTCGAATCAACGGGCAATAACCGACCGTGACCATTGCGGTCGTACCGCACAGTTGAATCCAAAGCATCCACTGCATCCCAGGCAAGAGTCCGACCGCTGACCAAGTGACGTAGGCGATCCTAACTTGCACTGGATACGGCTTAATGTCTCGCAGTCGATACCAGAAGTAGCCACCTGCCACGGAGCAAAGTCCCATCGCACCGGCCATGCCCCAGCGATATCCTGCCAAATTGATCCCCAAGAGGGGTATTGTGAGCAACCAATGCCACCAACTCATGTCGGTGAGTACTTGCTGGTTCAGATGGGCTTTATACATGACATATCTCCGATTCGATGGTCAGTTACGATATTTGAGATGCACACCCCGCTCGGGAAGCCAATGCGGCACCCGTGAATCGCGGAATAAACTTCGGAACTCGACGACGGTACTCAACGTATTCGTGTCCCAAGTTATCCACTAAATCGCGCTCTTCGGCGAAAACCGCCAGCACCATGTATCCGGTCAGCACAACTGCGAATAACAAGTGCCCCAAAGTCATCGTCGGTGCAGCCCAGAAAAAGATTGCCCAGCCGATGTACAATGGGTGCCGGACATGCTTGTAAACCAGGGGAGCACGAAATGGCAGTGGTGTATAGTCTTTCCTGGTCAAGTGAAGCCATACTTGGCGCGTTCCAAAGAGATCGAAATGGTCGAGCAGCAGGGTCACGGCAGGCACGACCAACCAACCTATCGCGAACAATGCCCACGCCGCAACTCGTAGAGCCTGGGTCTGCACATCCCACACAATCACGTCGATCGTACGCCACTGCCAGAACAACACGATCGTTACCAGGCACGTGGCGAGTACATACGTGCTACGTTCGATCGGTTCCGGGATGATCCGAGTCCAGACTTGTTTGAAAGTTGGTCGGGCCATGATCGAGTGCTGGGCAGCGAACAGTGCCAGCAGTAACAGATTCACCACGACCGCCACACCGATCGGACCTGCCGGAGCCGAGTCGATCGTCTTCGGTACCAGCAGATTTCCCACAAAACCGGCCATGTAGATGAAAGTTCCGAGAAACAGCAAATGGCATGCTACGCCGTAGACAAAGTAAAGGAATCGTTTCATGACTGGATACTCCCGAAAAAGTGGCATTCTAGAATGACGAAATGATGTGCGGCTCGACTGACCTTGCGTGCTCTTGGTAAAGTATCGCTTGTTTCGAGTCTCGCGAAAGTTTACTGCAGGTACACTTTCAGGTTGACTCCGAGTACACTTCATCCAATGTTCCATCTAATCCTATGAAGACACCCACCCGTCAGCGCCTTGTCGAAGCGGCGGTCCGTCGCTTTTACCGCGATGGATTTCGCAGCGTCGGCATTGACCAAGTGCTCGCGGACGTTGGGATCAGCAAGACGGCGTTCTACAAGCACTTTGAGTGCAAAGACGACCTAATGCTGGCGGCGCTGGAAATGCAGAACTGCTGGCTCCAGGACACCTTCCGCTCAATGATTCGTGAGCGAGGTGGCCCCACGGCGATCGGTCAACTGCGGGCAACTCTCGACGTCGTCGATCACATCATCGCGTCAGACGATTTTCAGGGCTGTATCTTCGTCAATGCGGCCATGGAATTTCCCCTGCCTCACGAACCAGCGCACATCGCCGCTTCCGAAAACAAGCAGGCGATCGAAGACATTCTTCATGCGCTTGCTACGGAAGCCGGAGCTGGTGATCCTCGAGCGCTGGCTCAAGAGTTGTGTCTGATCATGGAAGGAACGTATGTCACGAGGCAAGTTACAGGAAACAAGCAAACCATTGACATTGCACGGCGGATAGCGAGCCTACTGATCGCGTCGCACTTTCCCGAATCGTAACCCGACCGCTTTGTAAATTTCTTGGCAATGTAGGGTTCATCTTGTTGGAGCAGCGAGTTTGAACAGGGGGGGGCCACAAGACCACGAAGCCTCACGCAGATGATGCTGCGGGGCATCCTTATCTCCATGTATGTCCGATGCAAACCTTAGTACGCTTCTGAGGTAATCTCTTAGAAGCTGCGAGCAGGACAAAGTTGTTGGCGAGGAACTGGCTTTGAACACCGTGACTGCTGGAAACTCTCCTACCAATGCTTCCTTAGCAGCGCCACCTGCCTTGGGCTATTCAGTCAGCACCCTCGATTGGATCAGGAAACCATTCGGTGGTAATTGCGTAGTAGCAATACTTGGCTGGTTCGCTCTTTCTGGCCACGGTAATGGTGGGTGCAATGAGGAGGGTTTCGCCCTGCTTCATGTTACAGCGGGCTGAAATTGTGCGATGGGTTGCTTTCGGAATTTGAATGACCAAGTCTTGTCCAGGCATTTTGGCTTCGCTCACTCCATCGATGAAGTTCAGCTCTAGCTGACACTGTAGTTCAATCGTATTGCGGTCAGTCATGCTCGTCTTCACCCCCAACTCCATCCCTTGGGACAACACTTCGATACAAGGTTGAGCGGCGGTAGCAAATTCTCCTTTGAGATGCGTAACACCTACAACAAAGGGAAGTTGTGAGAGGTCACTGATCTTCGCCACTTGCCCGCTGAAAATGGTAATCTTCGGAGCCGAGGTCCAGTGATCTAACTTCGACTTCTTTACCACTAGATCCATTTCAGCAGCAGAAAGAATAGTCGCTACGTAAGGTGCATAGTCGACGGATATCGATTCCATGGATAACGACAATCTCTCCGGACCAAAGTTCGTGTTGCTCTCAGACCAGCTCTCTGCCCGTGCCGGGTGGGGAGCGGCGTAGCGAACGGCATCCTTCCAGTCGATTCCTTGGAGTTCTTCTGGATCCTCAACTACGAGCACACGAGTACAGACAACCACTTGCCATGTATTGCCGAAACGCTCCACTTCATTAAGCAGCTGATTGAAATACTGATGAACTGTTTCTGGCGCCGTTAGCATGATTTGATCGGCACCCGTTTGTTGCGTCTCCACGACAACTTCTTCTCTGCCGGGAACTAAGAGATACTTGGAAAGCCAACCAAAACCATCCGATTCCTCGGGACGCGTCTCGCGGATTTTCTTCAGAGCCGCACTCAGATCGTATTGCCGTGTCTCCAGTTCCCCTTTTGGGGGAAGGGAAGGAGACGGGATAGATGATTTGTTTACCAACTTCCAGGCGTCAGATTCATTGATGGAGAAAGTGTCGAGATCTTTCATCTTGGAGGTGGGCCGGTCGGTAGCCGCGTCAGTGAACCCGATAAGTGCTAACGTGAATAGCAGAGTGACAGAAACAAGCTTTGGCAGTTTGTAGCGATTGTCAGCGGAAGTGAACGCCTCGATTCGTGCTGCCAAATTCTTCGCCGGACTGGCAAAGCCGAGCCCCAGCAGTCCCAAACAAGTAGCTGGACGCTGAGCCGCAAAACGCATCAAGAGGTTGGCGTAGCTGGTTCGCTCTTGCGGTTCGGTGAATTTCCGCACTGCATGGTCGCAAGCCAGTTCACGGTAATGTTCGATATGGCGAATCGTGATCCAAGCGATCGGATTGAACCAGTGAAAGGCACGGACTAGCATCAGCATCCAAGAAAGATAACCATCGCGGCGACGCAGGTGCATCAATTCGTGGAGGGCAATCATTCGCAACTCGGAACTGCTGAGTAAATTGCGTGTTTCTTCAGGCAGGCACAGCGTTGGTCGGAAAACGCCGAAAATTGCCGGTGCGGATAGGTCAGGCACGTACTTCATCTGAGGAGTTCGCGATATGTTGAGCGAAGCGCAAACCTGTTGAATGCAATCGATTGTTGGTTGGTCCTCGACGCATGAGAGTAATCCTATTCGTTGCGAGAACCGCCACGATGAAACTATTGCCCTTAGCATTACCAGGATGACGCCAGCGAACCACAGCAGACACAGGGTGCATACACAAACTGACTCCCAGTCCCATGAAATGTCTGTCACCCCTGGAGTTGGCGCAATGGGTTCTGGCAAAGGATCGGGTCTGGGATTGGCCATCCATTCTCGGATAGTTTGAGGCTTGGCCGGTGCTTGCCAAAGTTCTTCCCAACTTGAGACTGTTGCTGGTTTGCTCTCCCAACTCAGCAAGTGCCAGACTCGCTGAACACTAACGGGACTGATGGGAGCGATTGGCATCAGCAGTCGCACCGCCACGACTACCCACAACCAGCAAAGAATGCGTGGCGAGAATCGTCTCCCGACAATTCGGTCAGTTGCCAATACTAACATTGCCACAGGTATGGCCGCTATCGCTGCCATGAATGTGGGCTCCAGACCGATCACAATGAATTCGCATACTGAATCGAAGGTTTCGCTCATGACTTTTTTTCCTTTTCGTCGAGTAGACGACGTAGCTCAGCGAGTTCGTCGTCGGTGAGCTTGGAGTTCTTGACCAGGTGCATAAGTGCCGGTGCCGCCGAACCACCGAAAACGCGGTCGAGAAACGAGCGGCTGGCCCGTCGGACGCAATCGCCCCGACGCATCAATGCGCGATACAAATACCGTTTCCCATCGCGATCAAAGGTCAACGCTTTTTTCTTGACCAGGCGATGGAGCATCGTTTTGATCGTCGCAGCAGTCCACTCGTTCGGTTCTGCTAGCAAATCAATCACCTGTTGCGATTCAACTGGCTGGTGCTGCCACACGGTATTCATTACTTGCCATTCGGCATCGGAAATCGTAGCGGATTCAGCCATGAGTAGTTCTCCATTTGGTCTGCCGGATAATAGATTACATCTGTAAACGGAGTCAAGATCGATTGTGAAGGGAAATAGGGATCACGTTTTCGTACAGGTTATATCTTCCCTTGCTTCCTCCAAATCTTCGCAGGCAAGATGCATGCGCCACGAATCGCGGCTCGTCCCTGCGCGGAGCGTAGGTACGAGGGAAAAGAGAGGCACGGCGATTCACGTGCCCACGTTGACCGTGGGCATGGCAACCCGGTTGCTCCGACACTGGTATGGGAGGAGATACTTTGGTTAGATTACATACTTTCGAACAACCCTGACCACTTCTTGCCAGAAAGACTCTCACTATGAAAAGGCTCGACTGGAAACAACTACTCGGCAAACGATCGGCATCTCGGAATCTCTGCTGTTTGGTGACATGTTTGGTAACTACACTCGCTTGCTTTTTGGCGATTTGCTCTGCGTCTCTCTTGGCGGCAGAGGAGTCAACTACTTCCCGGCCATTGTTCAATGGCAAGAATCTCAATGGTTGGCATGTAGACGTTCCCGCACTCGATGCGAACCCAGATGCCAAGTCCCCGTTCATAGTCCGCGATCGTATGTTGGTCAGTTTGGGTACCCCTCCAGGGCATCTCATCACGAACACGATTTATCAGAACTACCGACTCGAAGTTCAATACCGGTTCGCAGCCAAGCCGGGCAACTGTGGCGTGCTGGTTCATGCATCGCTCCCACGCGCACTCTACAAAATGTTTCCTCAATCACTTGAGGTCCAAATGCAATCTGGTGAGGCGGGTGATTTCTGGTGCATCCAGGAGGATATTAGCGTGCCCGACATGGTCGCGCGGCGCGGCCCTCGAGATACGTGGGGAGTTGACGGCGACAAGGCGCGTCGCATCAAGAACCTCACTGATGGCTCAGAAAACCCACCGGGTGAGTGGAATACCCTGGTTATCGAAACGCTGGGCGATGCGATCAAAGTGTGGGTCAACGGCGACCTGGTCAACTACGGCACCGACTGCACGGCCAACAAAGGGCAGATAGCAATTCAAGCCGAAGGATCCGAGGTGGAGTTTCGCGAGATTGCACTGACGCAGATTGAGCGGTTTAGCGAGGATTAGAATTGCAGATAGGTCGGAACCATTGGTTCACTCAGAAGCAATTCTCGATTCCCGCCTGCGCGGGAATGACAATGTCATTACGACTCGGAGAGCCGTGTTACTCTAGCGGATTTCGCTTGGGTCCGCTTGGATGGGGGGAGCGGGGAGGCTTAGTTGTCCTGCAGGGGGTGTCAACTGGGCATTCACTGCATGACGCAAGAGGCCGAAGACCGCCTGATACTCGGGCCGGGCTGCCAACTGGGCATATTGAGGGTTTGATGCAATGACCTCGTATCTCGACTGTGCGTTGATCAATGCTTCACGATAGGACTCGGCATTGTTGAATTGGCTGGCGTTTGGAATGGCAAGGTACTGTTGCCACTCGGGAGTCAGCACCGCTTGCAACCGTTGCCATGATTCGCCCATGGGTGTCGCTGAGGCAAATTGATTCGCATAAGGAGCTGCATTCGGTTGGGGCTGCATGCCCTCTTGCATTGGTACTGATCCGCCACCGGCGTACTGTGTTATTTGGGAAACCAACTGGCTGGCAAGAACTGGCTGCTGTCCGGTAGCAGCAGCTTGTTGATAATACTGGGCGTCTGCTTGCAAGTCTTGTTTGAGAACCGAGCCATCGAGCGAAACACCCAAGAAGGCACCGCGACTACGCGAGTAGCTATAGATCTCAGCATTCATTGGCAAGTCGGTGCCAGCGGAAACCTGGCGTCCCACAGGTCCAGCAGCCACTGACGCATCGGCACCTACGGTAAGTTTGCCCTGCATGAGATTTTCCACACTTTGGCGCGAGCGGAGAACGAGAATCACATCCGTTGATTGGATGCCCGCCTGCCAACCAACACTCCCGCCGGTAAGATCGATAAATCGCGGCATCTGCCACTGGCCGGTGGCATCGCGACCGATGAAAACACCTTTGCCCATGCGAATTCCTACGACGAAAGCTCCCCCTTTGACTTGGGGAATGATCGCAACCCCTTGAGCATCGGTAAGAAGTTGTCGGGGAATCCCATTGCCGGGGGCCGTCATCACTTGTTGAAATACCGTGCTGGCTTGTCGTAGTATCTCGTCCTCCTGCATGGCTGCTTGTGACATAGCAGGAACGAGCGAGAGCAGGACAGCTGTCAACGCGGACAATCGAATGATCGGCGACATGGGATTTTCTTCCTGATTAGAGTTGTACGAATCTCCGAATTACGACTCGGAGAGTCGTGCTATAATGACGCAACGAAAATCTCAGCAGAGATCGCCATCGGGGCAAGTGCGGAGAATAGGAATCTGGAGAGTCGGGGTCAAGATGAGCCAGTTCTGCAGCCTGGGAAGCTGACGGAATCCGGGGAAATCAAGCTAATATACGACTATCTCGAGTTTCCTTTGGCAGCTTAATCTGTAACTCAAACAACACACCGGGAAGGTGCCTGCTCCGGTAGTCTTGCCCAAACTAGAGATTTGCGGACTACTCCAATCAATGCAAATTGCTTCTGAATAATAATTGTAGCTACAATCGAATACTATGGATCTTGCCTCAATGATTTTTCAACTTTCCTCGCTGCTTTAGGTTCACTTGCATTTATGTTGTGCTCTCTCCCCAATTGGCTGTTTGCCATTGTTTGTGGCGTACTCATTTCCAATCTCCCTGCTCAGGCAGTGATCACGCTGGATGGGAATTTCGATTCCGGCTCGCTCGAGAGTTATACCATTAATGGTAATACCGTTAATATCACGGGTCGTGACTCTTACGCGGGGGGAGCATTCAGGTTGGGCGACGGCCATTGGCGTTGGCTTCACTTCAAAGCCAGCGGCGTACTGAATCAGAATCCAACGTTCGCGGTGCATGGAGAGTTTGGTGGGGACGGCTCTTGCTGCGATGACACGAGCATCGAAACCGATCATGAACTCTACGACCACGAGATGGTTTACTCATATGATGGAGAGAACTGGCAGTACTTTCCCCATGCGAATAATACTCTGAGCACCGCTAACGCTAATCCGGCGAACGATCTCTACACTTTCAGTCTGGGGACGCCTTTCACCCAAGACGAGGTTTATGTCGCCTACGCTTTGCCTTACACCTACAACCGAAGTGTGCTACACACCCAGCAGGTGCTCGCCTCGCCATGGGCTCAGCCGACGGTTTCCGGCAATTTAAGTGGGGTAATCGGGCAGGCTCCGGAAGGAGTCAATGATATCGGGATCAATCAACCGGAGCGCGACTTGTACGCCTATCGAATCACGAATCCTGCGACCGACTCTGCGACTCCCAAGAGAAAGGCGATGTTCGTCACGGGCCAGCATGCTTCGGAAACTCTAGGAATCTATACATACGAAGGACTCATCGATTGGCTCATCTCGGACGACCCGCGCGCGGCAGCACTCCGCGATCAAGTCGAAGTATTCGGCTATCCAACTTTGAATGCGTCGGGGCGGGCTGCCGGACTCTCCCGGTCCATGCTGCAGCATCCTGACACTGATTCGAACAGCTACTGGAGGCCTGGACCGTTGAGTGGGAATGACTGGGACAGTCCTGAGCGGACCGAGCAAAAGATCAATGGCGAAGCGATGCACGACGATGCCGCAGCAACCCCTGGCAACTCGCTCGACTTGTTCGTCGACTTCCATTCGTCGGTGCCGGACTATGAAATCGTAGGTCCCAATGGCCTAGGCTCGGAAAGCCCGCTGCCTGGATTGTCAGGGCAATACCGCGATGACTGGGCCTACATCACTAGCGGGTCTGAAGGCAACGATTGGTGGCAAGCTCTCCGCGCGTTGCAGCCAAACCTACTTCAGGTAACCTCTGGAACCGGGCCAACTAGCCGGACTTCGACAGGCTATGCCCTCAATGATGATTATGGTTTGAACGCCGACATGTCCGTTACGTTTGAAAATCAGTTCGCGATCTCTCGGCCGATCTCCTACTATCACGATTTGGGCAAGAATTTTGGATTGGCCATGTATGAATCTTGGGTGCAAGTCGCTAATCCACTTGCCGCTGACTTTGACGAGGATGGTGACGTGGATGCCGGCGATCTGGCCGCTTGGCAAGCCGGATACGGGTCCGTCGCTGCCACGCACTTACTCGGGGACGCCGATGGCGATGGGGACACCGATAGTGCAGACTTCGTTATCTGGCAACGACAATTCACGGGAGGGCAGAATCCGTTCTCGACTGGCAAAGTCGTCCCGGAGCCGAGCTCGATGGCTATACTACTTCTCACTGCAACTGGAATGCTCCTGTTTTCTGGTTCTGCCCGTTCATGAATAAAGGAATAGGTCCCCATGCTTCGCATCCTATTTTGTTTGATTGTACTGATATTTCAAAGTGGCGAAGTTAGAGCTGCAGAACAAACCCAACCAAATATTCTCTGGCTCTCTTGCGAAGATCTCTCTTCCCGAATGGGCTGCTATGGGGACAATACCGTTCCCACGCCGAATATCGATCGCTTGGCTCGCGAGGGAATTCGCTATACGAACGCCTTTACCGCCACCGGCGTCTGCGCACCTTGTCGTCATACGATAATCACAGGTCTCTATCCCATGCAAAGTGGCGCGCAATACATGCGAACTACTTCAAAAAGTTCGGCTATGGATGAGATCGAGGATCCTGAACTTCGAGAAGAAGCGATGAATCGGCGGCTGTATGAAGCGACTCCTCCGGCAGGAGTGAGATGCTTTACGGAATATCTTCGCGGGGTGGGCTATTACTGTACGAACAATAGCAAGGAAGATTATCAATTCGTTGCGCCAGTCACCGCCTGGGATGAATCATCGAATAAGGCTCACTTCCGCAACCGCGCCGAAGGGCAGCCATTTTTTGCGGTGTTCAATAATACGGTGACCCATGAGTCGGGCATCCATGGCGCACGACGTTCTCCCGCCAAGACCGATCCAGCCAGTGTCACAGTACCAAAGTTTCTTCCGGATACGCCCGTGGTCAGAGAAGATATCGCCCGCTATTACGACAACATCATTGAACTCGATGCTTGGGTCGGCGAGAAACTGGCTGAACTTGAAGCAGCGGGTCTCGCAGATTCGACGATTGTCTTTTTCTTTTCCGATCATGGCGACGGGCTGCCCAGACACAAGCGGTGGGTTTACGACTCCGGGACCCATGTCCCGATGATTGTGCGATTTCCCGATGGATTCGAAGCTGGCACTGTTGACGACCGAATGATGAGTTTTATTGATCTGGCCCCTACGGCACTCACACTCGCAGGAGTAGAGAAGCCAGATTACATGCCGGGTGTATGCTTTACGGGATCGAACGCCTCGCCGCCGCCGGAATATGTTTTCATGCATCGTGATCGCATGGATGATACGAGCCACGATACGATCCGGGCTGTGCGAGACAAGCGATTTCAATACGTCCGCAACTATCGACCCGATCGGCCCTACTTGCAGCTGATTTCCTACCGCGATCGGGCGGCGACCATGGACGAAATTTATCGACTCAAGAAAGAAGGCAAACTGAATGCTGACCAATGGCAATGGGCAGTACCAGCCAAGCCGTTGGAGGAATTGTACGACACCGAATCGGATCCCGATGAGGTTCACAATCTAGCAAGTGACCCACGCCATCTCGCGCACATGGCGAAGATGCGCGAAGCGCTTGAGCAGTGGGTGCAAGAAACCGGTGATCCCTTGGCGACTCCTGAAAGCGAGGTGCTCGAAACACAGGTCTGGCCACCGAAAGGGGAACAACCTGTTACGTCGACACCAGAAGTTGTCGTCACTCCAACTGATAATGATACGTGGGAAGTGACGATCGAGTGTTCGACAGAAGGTGCCAGCATTGGCTATCGGGAGTCGGACTCGGGTCCGTGGACGATTTACACGGGGCCATTCGAAACGGATGCGAAGCGACTGGACGTCACTGCTCATCGGATTGGTTGGAAACCGGTACGGGTGAAGCGGAAGCTGGGTGGGGGAGCTGAGTAGTCCTGACTTGAATGTTCCTTTTCGTAACTGTAAGCCCTGATTGTGTTGTTCGCATATTGCGAACATGCTATAATTACTGAGATGAATATCATCAGTAGGCCGGCGATTCTCGAGGCTCAGCGTCGCCATCCGCGTTGTCGCAAGTGGCTTGAAGAATGGTGGAGGAATGCAAGATCTGCTCAGTGGACCAGTTTAGAAGATGTTAGAAGAACCTATCCATCCGCTGATCAGGTAAACAAGTTTTTGATTTTTGATGCTCCCGAGGCCAAGCGTTTGATCGTAGGGATCCGCTATTCCCGAGAGACACCCTATCGTGGCGGGACATTGTTTGTGAAAGAATTTCTGACGCATTCCGACTATGTTCGAGGCAATTGGAAGAAGGGTTAGTTGTCATGAGTACCGCTAGTTACTCCGAATTATTATCCAAAGCAAAGCCGCAGATTATTGACGACGAGAGGTCACATCGCCGTGCGCTATCCACTATTGACGCCTTGATGAATCGTCCGAGGCTTAGCACGGCCGAGGAAAAGTTACTGGATTTGCTGGCGAAGCTTGTCAACGACTATGAAGAACATATCTATCCCACGCCCAAGGTCTCGCCAGCTCGTATGTTGAGTCATTTGATTGACGCCCGAGGAGTGTCACAGGCAGAAGTAGCCCGAGAGACGGGGATTTCGAGATCAACGATCAGCGAAGTGAACAGAGGCAAGCGAAAACTTAGCGTCGAAAATGCCTATCGCCTCGCAGAATATTTTCATGTGCAGCCGATGTTGTTCTTGGAGAGATAACAAATGGCAAAAACTTCACGTACTATATTGCAGTACAGAATGCGCTTCCCTGCGGCTTGCGGCTAGACTTAGGTTACCAACCCCTTGGTGACTAGCATAAACACGTCTTCGAGCGTTGGTTCTTTTTCGGCGAAGGAGATCAAGCCGCAGTTGGCGGCGACGAGTTGGCGGATGAGGCGTTGGACGTCGGCGTCGGAGCCGTTCATTTCTACTGCGCAACTGCGAGTGTTGACTTCGATGTTTTGCACATGGGGATCGCTACGAATGAGGCTTACGCCCTCCTCGGGATTGCCCGTGAACCGGACGACGATATGGCGGTTGCTGGTAATCTTGCGGTAGACCTTATCGATGGGGCCATGTAGCAAGAGCTGCCCGCGTTCGATGATGCCGATCGAGGTGCAGCAATCGGCCAACTCGGTGAGAATGTGACTAGAGATTAGAATCGTCTTGCCCATATTGCGAAGTTCCTTTAGGAGGGCTTTTACTTCAAGTCGGGCACGAGGATCGAGGCCACTGGCGGGTTCGTCGAGGATCAAAACGGGGGGATCGTGAACCAAAGTTTTAGCTAGGCAGAGCCGCTGCTTCATGCCACGCGAGAGGCTGTTCACATAGTCGTCGCGTTTATGTGTGAGATCCAACAGTTCTAGAACGTCGGACAAGACTTGCTTGCGGCGAGCCATGGGGACTTGGTAGGCGACGGCGAAAAAATCTAAAAATTCCCAGACCTTCATGCCGTCGTATACGCCAAAAGTGTCAGGCATGTAGCCGATGCTGCGCCGGACCGCGATGGGATCGTTGGTGACGCTATGGCCATTGACCGTTGCCTCGCCGTGGGTTGCTTTGAGAAGTGTTGCCAGGAAGCGAATCGTGGTGCTCTTACCTGCACCGTTGGGACCAATGAAGCCAAACATCTCACCGGCCGGGATCTTCAAGCTCAGATTGGCCACTGCGACAAAGTCGCCGTACTCTTTGCGAAAGTTGCGGATTTCGATCATAACTTTTCGTCACTGGTTTGCTGGGTGATAACGTCGGTGATGCTGTTGGCATCCGGTAGCGGTGGGGAAAAATCGCCGTAGGCCAGGTGGGCAACAACGACCGTGGCCCCTTGCAATTGCGAGGCCGCCGGCTCCACCTCCATACTTGGTAGTACACCGTCGACGATTCCTACCAATCGATACTCCTCGCGGTGGGTCGCCCCTGGATCATCCCCCGCTGGGAAGCGAAATGCAAGCTGGACCAGTGAGTCAACGCTCAATGGTAGTTCACCTCGCAGTTTCGCCGACGTCGCGCGATCTGATTCAAAAGGAAGCCGATCGTTCGAGAGGTCCATAGGAAGCAATGTGAGCAACGCCGAATCCCCGGCACGCAAATCCCCTAGCCACGCGCCATCATAGCGCACTCGGTTCTGCTTGTCGTAAAAGCGGCGCACAAGTACGGCATCCCGCAACTCGAATTGCGTGCGATTCTCGACTTGGCGTTGGCCGCGAGAAGATTCACCGAACCGCAGAGGTCCATCGAGTTTGAGCATCTGTTCGCTATGCACCAGATTCGTCGAAGCGGAGGACACGGCTAGACCGCTGAGCTGAGTTTCGGAATTCCTTTCAAAGCGGACCGAGTGTTGCCAATCAGTTTGGTCCGTGTCGTTGGCCGGAAAAGGGAGTGCCAATGCGGTGGAATCCTCGGGGAAGGTAATGTCGTAGGTGGTCGAGAGCGACGAATAGAACGCGGTGAAGCGAGTGAGAATTCCACGTGGATAGTTGCCGTGCAGTTCCAAGAGAGCAACTTCGGTCTGCGCCCTCACAAATCCGATGTCCAACTGGGCCTGCTTGACCACAACCCAAGTACCAAGCAGCGCAATGAGAGGGACAGCAAACCAAGCCCATTCCACTCGCTCGATGACGCGGAACACAAGCCAATTCAACGGCACAAGTATCAGCAGATAAACTCCTAGACATGTCAAAACGAATCCGGCCCCTGGCACTTGTACACCCGCTGCCAAGAGGAGCAACTCCCGCGCGATCTGTGCCACAGGCGAGAATTCGTCCCACGCTCCGAGACCCCCGGAGCGATCGACTTTCAGTTGCGAGTTCTGTTGAAATTGTCCGAATTGATCTGAGGAGGTGGTGGTATCAAGCTTGGTGTTTGCCGCAGCTAGCGCATCGCGAGCGAACAAACGTAGTGGAGTCGTGAAGTGGGCATCAAGCCGCCTTTCAGGATATTCAGTCCAATTGACTCTCGGTCCACCGTAGGGGCCTTCGGAGAAAAGACGTCCCGGTCGTTGCAATAGCCCGCTGTTCAAAAAACCATCGAAGCCGGGCCAATTGATAAAATCCCGATCTGACAGTTGCACCGCTGAAACCACAACGGAGCCGTTGCCGACAACTCGCTCATAAAACAACTCTGCGCCACCGACAAGCTCCGCGGACTTTTCGTGAGGTTTGAGTTCAATCGCCGCCAGCGGCTTGATTGGAGCGAGCGGTGGAATGGCTTTTCCCTTAGCCCGCTCTCCCCAGTACGCAGACCAGGGAATCAAATGTGAGTTGGTGATCTGGCGAGGACCTGCGTCATCGGCTGGCAGATACTCCTCGAGAAAGCTTCCTCGCAAAGTAGCCAGCGAATCAGGACCATTGATGATCAATCTGCCGCCCCAATGGAGCCAATCTACCAATGCTTTCTGCTGTTCGGATGTAAGCCGAGTGGGATCGACTTCGTCCCAGAAGAGATAGGCGATGTTTGTCCAAGTGAGAGGGTTATCCGAAAGCGGAATCTCCTTGGTCGCATTCACTAGGGCGACCTGATAGTGAGGAGCAGAATTCTCTTCGTACTCTTCTTCCCAGGGTGCCCGCACCGTGTTGGTGACTTTCAAATAGGCATATTGATCGGGATCCTTGGCAAGGACCACGATAGTGTATTGGTAGGCAGGCAGGCGAACGAGCTTAAGCTGAGCGCGGTACACTTCGGCGGCTGAGCTTTCGTCGAATAATTTAGCCGAGAGAAACTCACCCGTTGTTTGCTGTGGAATGAAGAGATCTGCCTGAATCTGCTTGGCTCTCCCTTTGGCTAGCACAAGGGTTCGAGTCGTTTGCAAACCGAAATGGGTATGTTCCAGTGCAACGGGGCGTTGGGAAGCGTCGACCGTCTCAAAAGAGAGATTGCCGACGAAGTCGGTATAGTTGGCCTTCATCGATTGAGAAGTCGACCCCCAGTGCCCAGGCTTGATCATGAGCACAGGCCCTTCCTCAGCTAACTCGCCAACTTCTTGTCCCAGGCGTGGAGCTAAGGGGCCAATTTCTAGAGGTGGCTTTTTCTGTTTATCGATTGCCGGTTTCTTGGTTTCCGGCTCGACAGCTTGCTCCGTGTCTGCCACAAGGCCATCAAGAAGCTGGTTCTCATCGGCAGTCTGAGCATGAGTCATGAATGCCGGAAAGACGAAGAAGAACATCAGGCAACAAGTGACACGGTAGCGTAGCTTCCGACCGGTAATAAAACAGTCTCTCGCAGAGACACAAAGACGCAGGGAAAACCCTAAGCTTTTCTCTGCTGTCTCGGTGGCTCTGCGAGAGGCCTCTCCACTGTCAATTGGCAAGACGCCAGGAAGTCGAAAATGCCAGTATCGTGTTATAAACAAGGATCAGGGCCTCTCTAGTCCAAATATAATTCCGGTCCCTATTCTAACCGATCGTGCTGCGAGGCATACGGCTGGCCTGCGGGATTCAGCCTGCCGAGGAGCCAGGCGACTGCGATTGTGCCGATTCCTGTGATCAGAGCCAAAGCAAGACAGATTGCGGAAACTTGATCGTCGGCACCGTAGTGCACGAGGCCGAATATGCGTACCGAAAGGGTTGATACTCCTGGTGGGAGGACCAAAATCGTTGCCGCCAGTTCGCCAACGGCAACGATCAACGACAAACCAAATGCCGCTAGGATAACGCTGGCTCGCAGAGGAATCGCGATCTGGACAAGTTGTCGCCACCAGTTGGCCCCTTCGCTGGTGGCACTGTCGAGCACTTGCTGTGAAATGCTGGCGAACTGTGACCAAATCAAAAGGGTCGCCAGCGGCAGAGTGCGCATCCATTGGGCCAATATGGGGGCAAGAATCGTATCGTCGTACCAACTGTTGAGCCACGCCCAGGGGGAGTCCGCCGAGTGATTTAGCAGTCGAATCAACCACACTCCAATTAACGGCCCAGGGAGCGCAAACATCGTTGCTAACAGGATGGCAGTGAATGAGAGCGGCAACCAACCTGTTCTCAGAGCCCAGGCGATCAACACTCCAAAAACAGTCGCGAGTGTCGCCGCTATCGCTCCGATCGCTAGCGACCAACTCATCTCGCGGCGATGTTCCCACGGACTGCGTGCGATGAGTGTCGCGGCTTTGGTCGGCGACCATTCGCGCACGACGCCAGCTTCCGTTCGTGTGGCTTGAGTGCCTGCTTTGCCGACGAGACTCACCAAGGGAACACCTATCAGATTCGTCATTGCGAGCCAAGTGACAACGGCTAGTGGAATAGTTGCCCGGTCTAGTTGCCACCGCCAACTCTCGTCGAGCGAGAAGAAGTGTGCACTCGGCAACCAATTCACAATGGCCGCCAGCAAGATCAACACCAGACAAACAGCAATCACTGTTCCCCACACAAGGTCGCTGGTCGCAAAGTCTACTTGTCCTGCATCGTCAACCAGCGGCACGATGGGCCCACTCAACGAACCAACACTCGCCGAGGTATACACTTCCTCAGCAAAAGTGCGCACCTGAAAGAGATCGGTCACAGTGATTTCTCCCAGGCACACCACTGCAACCCACAAGGCACCTGTCAAAATACCCGCTTTTGCGCGCGGCACGCTCACGGCTAACAAAACTTTCCACGGGGGCGCATCAAGCAAAGCGTCTTCCTCTGCCTCACGGGGAATTGTGAGCAACGCAGCGGCAACCAACAGCGCTACCCAGGGGACACCCGCCAAGCCATGCACCCACACTGCCGCTGTCCAACCTGAAAGTAGAACTCCTTGGTCGTAAAGGTTTCCAGGTGGAATGAGCCAGCCCCCCTGCCCCAACGCAGCTTGCCAGGCAGCAGCTTGGACGAAAAGAGGGACGAACAACCACGCCAACAACATCCACTGTAGAGATTTGCGCCCTGGGAGCGTTGTCTTCGTTATCGCCAAAGCCAGCAAAGTTCCCAAGGGGACGGCAATTGCTACTGCACCCACCGACAGCCACAGAGAATTAAGCAGCAGTCCGCGCAGCCGGGCGCTGGCGAAACCAAGACTCACGCACGCACACATGCCTGCTAGCAAGACGAGTCGCAAAGGTCTTGGCGACGCTTGAGAATCAGCCAGCATGGTCTCTCCATAGAACAGGAACACATCAAGTACCGCGTCACTGCTAGCAATTCTGCAGCGGAGCGGCAAGCTACTCTACCAATTCCTCAGGTTGGCATGGTAGCCCCCAGCGTGGTTTGCTAATGTCTCGCGCATGAACTGGGCACCAAGAAAACTCCGCCGATTTTCTGCATTCTGGCTCTGCGCCATTGGGCTTTCAACGATCCTGTTGCCGGGCTGCAGCACAACGATGCCGTGGGACCGCAAGGAATACACGTCGATTATCACCCCTGCGATGCGAATCTCAGCGATCCAGGAGTCGGCCTCGCGAGCATCCAACGGCGATTCCACGGAACAGCAGCGACTTGTGGAAGAATTGGCCATGCAGATCCGCACTGAAAGTGATCCGCTGGTCCGTGCTGCCATTCAAGAATCCCTGGGAGATATCCAAGTTCCTCTGGCCCGCGATGTGCTCATCGCCGGGCTCAATGATGACGACCTCGATGTGAAACTCATCTGCTGTCGAAAGTTGGGAGATCGGGGCGAACCTGAAAACGTGCCAATCCTTCGCAAGCTACTCGAAGGTGGCGAAGTCTTGGATGTAAAATTGGCCGCCACGGATGCCTTGGGGAATATCCGCTCAACCGAGAGCGTGAAGACTCTATCTATCGCGCTCAAAGACCGAGATCCCGCCCTGCAATACGCTGGAGTGGAAGCTTTGAAGCAACTCAGCGACCAGGATTTCGGCAACGATGTTGCCGCCTGGCAAAAGTTCGCCGATGCGGGTCAGATCACCGTGAAATCGGAAATCTCAGTTGCTGAGAGCGTAATGCAGATGTCGCCATTCTAGTGGTCTGTCAAGTTTTTTTGTTTTGAGATTGAGCGGATCGACGCTATCCTCCGGCAGCGTTGAAATACTGGTTCCAACTTGACTACGGACTAGTACCATAGGTGCAATCGCGGGCAGACATTCGATGCTAGCACTTTTCTTCCGATGGCTCGTGAAGCCTTAGGTTTCTCTCAAACCTCCTACCTTCTCACGTGCTGAGATTCTCTCAGCTTGACTCTTTTTTTCCGGGTGAATTCCCAGCCCGCCAGACCCGATATCAGTTCCTACGGGATTGTGTGTTTTTGATATCCCAATGCTTCACGAGCCAGTTTGATTGGGACTGCTGGCAAACTACCGTCACGTGCAGCACTGCGGGCAAACACACTTCGCATCCTTCTGGAAGTTGAACAGGACTAGGCAGCACGAATTGTAGATTAGGGGGGAGAGACTCGATGCAACGCCCGTTGCCAGAGTACGTACAGATTTCATGGTGCCAGAAAGTGGTTCTGTTGTGTCTGTTGGTAGTCGCCCATCCTGGGGCGGCCCAAGCAAACAGCGGCTCTTCGCTTATTGACCCCTTTGAAGATTCGCCGACGATGGGTTCGAGCGTTCCGCAGCAGAACCTCCTCTGGCAATCCACGGTCAAGGGCTACCTGGCCGACCCGGCATTTCGAAGTAAGCCAGCTGAAGCCCAGCGCGTGCGAACTTCCGTAAATACCAATCTATCAAGACCTGCGGTGCAGCCAGAAAAACCATCGGCAGCACCAGCATCTCCCTCGCCGTTTCATAAGTGGATCTCTCCTCGCTCTACAACTCCGACAAGAACGAAAGCGGCTCCCCCCCAAGAATCAACTCAATCAGTCGATGAATCAACTCCAGATCTAGCTTCCGAATCTTCTGATCAAACGGAGGACGTAGCGACGCCAGACCGCACGGCCGACGGGCCAGTCTTCATCACACCTCGCACGAGCGAACCTGAAATTGCCCGCCGCTCGAATCCCGCTTCACGTGGAGGAGGCCGACGGCTGAGGGAGATGTTCGACATTGACCAGCCTAATTCCGTTGAGCCACTGCCGAGCAAGAGCGATGAAGTTGAAGAAGTCGAAGAGGACGCCACAGCACTAAGCGAATATCCAACTCCGATCCAGGAACCAGAAGCGGAAGAAGAGGAAGTTGTTGAAGTACAGCTTCCTCCTCTCACCAGTAGTCAAAAGGCCCTCCGCTCCCATGTCCGACGCGTACTCAAATATTACTACGACCACCCAATGAACACGCGTGATCGCAGCCCCTGGGAACTGATCCACGCAGCTCTCACCTATGAAATTCACAGTCGCGTGCTCCAAGGGGGGCCCGATGGCAAGCCTGTTTCGGCAGTGGGTTGGCTCTGCTTTAACCAGTCGTGCCGAAAAATGCGTCTCATGTATATCAATGACGAAGGGGACCTGCACGTCCGCGTGGGTCCGGCCCTCCAGGGCCATCGGGGTCAGTTGCTAGCGATCCTCGCCCAGTGCAAGGTGAGCAGCGAGTATCCCATGCTAGTGGATGGCCATGAATTGAAAGTCAAAGACCTGATCAAGGAGGAAATGAGAACCTGCTATCCTCGCACGGAACTCACTTTTAAGCTGATCGGATTGATGCACTATCTTGACTCTAACACCCAATGGGTCAACGACCAGGGGATGCAGTGGGATATGCGAAAACTGGTCGCGGAGGAGCTCAAGCAGCCCATTCGAGGTGCTGCCTGCGGAGGCACCCACCGATTGTCGGGACTGACACTGGCCTACAAAGCTCGCGAGCAACGTGGCGAAAAGGTGGATGGGGAATACTATCAGGCGAAACGGTTCGTGACCCAACATCAGCTTTATGCGTATCGTATGCAAAACCGCGATGGCAGCTTCAGCACCAATTGGTTTCAGGGTCGAGAAGACCAGGATGACCCCGATCGCAAGCTGAAGACGACGGGCCATATCCTGGAATGGCTGCTTTATTCGGCGACGGACCGAGAATTGAAGAGTTCGCGGACCTCCAGAGCTGTCTACTTCCTCTCCAACCTGATGTACAGCAATCGCTATCGGGACTGGGAAGCTGGCCCGCTCGGCCATGCCCTCCATGCCCTAGTGGTTTACGACCGACTCATGTTCTCCAAGTACGATGAGCCAGGCAATGCACCCGTAGCAATCCGAGAGGCTCTGACGAAGTAGACTGGTAATGGAGCCGGTACTGGGTCACTTCGTCATTCCCGCACAGGCGGGAATCTAGTTTAAAACGGTTGCAATGAAGTTTTGGTGCTCCGCCTGCGCGGGGATGACTCGATTGGGGATGAATCCTTCACTCCAATGCTAACTTCGCAAAATTCTCCATTGAATGACGGGCCAGACTGCACTAAATTGCAGACTCTTGTAGTGGAGCCTCTTCCGCTACCGCATGTTTTGACCAAATTAGGGTGCGGTCTACCCCCAAGTGGCCGCGGAGAGAGTGGATGGCACCTTCGATCAAATTCACCGAGCAACTCCAGGTGTTTTGCGAAATCGCCAGCCGGATGGCCAAACACGAAGAAGCCGATGCCCTCCTGTTTTTGATCGAGGGGACAATTGACTGGCAGAAACTCCGAGACGCTACAGGCAAACACCATGTCATTCTGGCCAGCGACCGCAAACAGCACCTCTCCAAAGCCGAAGACTTTGACTTCGACACGGTCGAGCTCAACATCCCCGACAGCCCGGTCTACGAGCGGCTCACACAGGCCTTGCTCGAAAGCGTTGCCGACGATCTGTTGACCCCCGGGGCAACGGTCATCGCTCTCTACAGTGGCTTTGAAGTCGGGGTGATCGATTCGATGAGTGTGGTAAGTCTGGACGAGCATCTGGGCCGTCTGACCGTTCATGACCTACGGCAACTGGAAACGCGAGTACCGCTGGACACCCTCAAGACCACAGTGGACTTGGCCGTGGACATTGGCCGTGAAGGTCGCGAAGGGAAACCGGTCGGTACGTTGTTCGTCGTGGGCGACCATCGCAAGGTGCTCAAGCACTGTCACCCGCTGGGCTTCGACCCGGTGCGGGGCTACAACATCGACGATCGCCGTATGGAAGACACGAAAGTTCGCGAGTCGATTAAGGAGATCGCACAGCTCGATGGGGCATTTGTGGTCTCCTCGGATGGGACGATCATCTCAGCCTGCCAATACATCTCCGCCCCCGCTGCCGAGATTACGCTGAGCAAGGGCCTGGGCTCCCGTCACTGGGCCGCCGCCGCCATCAGCCGCGCAACCGGAGCAGTGGCCATTGCCGTGAGCGAATCCAACGGCACGGTGCGCCTCTTCCAAAACGGCGAAGTGATGCTCCGCATCGAACCCTTCCGCCGCGCGATGAAGTGGAAAGATTTTGAATACGACCCGCCGAGCGCGGGGGACTGAGCGGCACGGCGCTGTTGAGCAGGACTCGGCAGGCGCGTCGCGGCTAACAAACCGAGATTTCGCGAGAAAAACCCCTGTTTCCGTCTTCCCTCTAGCTTTTTTCTCTCTTGCTGCCAATAATCGTTAATGCGCTAACGAATTTTCCCCTTCCCCCTCGATTGGCCTTCCCGTGCTGGAATACGACTTTGAAGAGAGCCTCGGTTACTGGCTCGTGATGGCCCATCAGGCCTATATGCGGGCTTTCAACGAAGAACTTGCGCCGCAGGGGATCACGTATCGACAGGCCCAAGTACTCGCATGGCTTGCACTGGAAGGCCCGCTGGCACAAGCCGACCTGGCCAGTCGCATGTTGATCGAACCTCCCAGCCTGGTGGGGACTCTTGATCGGATGGAGGAGAGCGGGCTTATCGAACGACAAGCCTGTCCGAACGATGGTCGGAAAAAACTAGTCCACCCCCTCCCTGCGGCAGACGAACTATGGGAGCAAATTGTAGCGAGCGGCAGACGCATTCGTGCGCAGGCTTCAGCCGGTTTGTCAGATCGCGAACTTGCCATACTCAAGCGTCTCTTGGGCAAAGTTCGTGCGAATGTTTCTACCCAGTCCCCAGTGAAATGTGCAAGATGAATCAACACTTTGATCCCTGGTTGTCGAGCATTGCCCTGGCACTCTGCCTAGTTGGTCTTGGTCAGCCTGCTACTGCTCAGCCCCCTGGCGGAGAACCACCCCCGTCAATCATTGTTGCCGCGCCGGTCGTGGAGCAATCTGTGGCAGCGGAGCAAACGTTTGTAGGAACGGTAACACCGAGGCGCATTGCCACGATTGGTAGTGCGGTGAGCGGCCGTGTAGTTGAAGTCCCCTTCGAGGAGGGAGACCGAATCGAAGCCAAACAACCTTTGGCTCAACTGCTGACTGACACGATCACGCTTGAAGTCGCGGGAGCCGAAGCCGAATTGCGTTTACGAAAAGAACAGCTGGCGGAATTGGAGAATGGGAGTCGCCCCGAAGAAATCGCCCAAGCCGAGGCGCGGATGGCTGCCGCGGCGGCTCGGCAAGATTTTCTTGACGGCCGCTACGCCCGGATGCAGAGCTTGCGCAACACCCGTGGTGCAGTGACAGAGGAAGAAGTCGAAGAAGCCAAAAGCCAGTCACTCGAAGGCCAACAGATTTATGCCGAGATGCTGGCGGCATACGATCTGGCCGTGGCAGGGCCTCGTGAAGAAGTCATCGCTCAGGCACGTGCCCAGGTTGCGATCCAAGAAGCCCTCGTTGAAAAACTTAGCGACCAGCTCCAAAAGCATACGATCATATCTCGGTTTCCCGGGTATGTGACTCAGAAACTCTCCGAAGCGGGTCAGTGGGTCAATCAGGGAGATCCGGTTGCCGAAGTCGTTGGCATCGATGAGGTCGATGTCGTGGTGCAGGTAGTCGAAGGCGATATTTCCTTCGTTCGTCCAGGACAGGAAGTGCGCGTGGAGATCCCGGCGATCCCCGATCATGAATTTTTCGGCAAAGTCGTGGCCACGATTCCTCAAGGCGATGTCCGTGCCCGCACCTTCGCTGTGAAAATTCGCGTGCTGAATGAAATCAGCGAGGACGGCCCGTTGATCCTTGCTGGAATGTATGCCCGCGCCGCCCTACCCGTCGCTAAGACACTCCAGGCCATTCTGGTCCCCAAAGATGCCGTCGTATTAGGTGGGCCCCAACCTATCATCGCTGTCATCGAAGGAGCAACGTCCAAGGGTGAAACGGGGACACCGGTTACGGTGCCAGTGCAACTTGGAACGTCGCAAGGAAACTTGATTCAAGTGACGGGAAACGTAAAACCGGGCCAGATGGTCGTTGTCCAAGGAAACGAACGACTCCGCCCGGGACAGAAGGTGGTAATTGGAGGTATCGCGGGGGAGGAGAAATAGGCCGCGGATGAACGCGGATTTGGCTGATTGACGTGGATTGTTGGTATTAATGACTAAGGCTTCGAATTTCAAATCTGCGTATATCCGTTTAATCAGCGTTCATCGGCGTCCCATTTCTTTCCAAGCACTTGTGTTCGTAAAAGTCGAATCGCACGAGACCATTCATGCAACTGGTTGAATCCTTTGTTCGCAATCCTGTAAAAATCTCCGTGGGAGTGCTGTTGACGGCCCTCTTTGGGACGATTGCGCTCACTCGGCTTCCCTTGCAACTGACTCCGGAGGTCGATACGCCGACGATTACGATCACGACCCGCTGGCCAGGGGCTAGCCCGAAAGAGGTCGAACAGGAAATCATTGTCGAGCAGGAAGAACAGCTCAAAGGGGTCGAGGGTTCCAGCAAACTCTCCTCGGAAAGCTCCGACTCGCAGGGAGTGATAACGCTGGAGTTCAACGTGGGCACCGACATGGATCAGGCCCTGTTGAAGGTGAATAGCCGGCTGAACCAAGTCCGTGAGTATCCCGAGGATGCCGACCAGCCAATCATCACGACCGCGAATTCATCGAACTCGCCGATTGCGTGGTTCATTCTTGGCTTGAAACCCCCTTCAGCAGAGGAAATAAGGGCTTTTGCCGCCGATCATCCGGCAATCAAACAGGAACTTGAGCGTTGTGCACAGACTAGCAATCCAGGACTGCTACTCCACCGACTACGCTCGCTGGCTTTGGAGCATCCTGAGGTAAGCGAGTTGCTACCGCCACCAGATTTGGATCCTACCAAGCTAAGGCGCTTTGCCGAGGATGAAATTGAAGCACGTTTCGAGCGCGTGGCGGGTGTTTCCCAGTCGAACGTGATTGGCGGGCTGGAAGACGAGATGCAGATTGTCGTCGATCCAGAAAAACTGGCAGCCCGACAGATCACGCTCACCCAGATGCGAGATGTACTGCGGAGCCAAAATAAAGACACCTCGGCAGGCGATTTCTACGAAGGGAAACGCCGCTGGGTAGTGCGCTCGCTGGGCGAGTTTCGCACGCCAGAGCAGGTTGAAAACCAGTTGCTCGCGGTTCGCGATGGGGCTCCTGTCTTCGTCCGCGACGTGGCGACTGTCCATTTGGGATACAAGAAGCCTGACGGCGTAGTGCGACGTTACGGTGGTTCGAGCATCGCCGTGAACTGTATACGTGAAACGGGTGCCAATGTTCTCGACATCATGGCTGACCTTCGTGTTGTGACTCAAGAATTGAATCGCGACATTCTCAACCCGAAGGGCTTGATGCTTGGCCAGGTGTACGACGAAACCGAGTACATCAATTCGTCGGTTAACTTGGTGCAAGAAAACATCTTCCTAGGTGGTGCGTTGACGATGATCGTGCTGATGTCGTTTTTGCACCTGGGCTATCGCACCCTTCTCGTGATCCCGGCCATTTTGGCGACTTCGTTGGCGGCTGTGTATCTCTCACCCTGGTGGTTTGCGTTGTGCTTGGCACTGATCATCGGCAGCGGCTTCTGGTTTGCCCGAGGGGCGCTCGTAGTGGGTTTGGCTATTCCCATCAGTATCATCGGCACGTTCTTGGTATTGGGCATGTTGGGCCGCTCGCTCAACGTGATTAGTCTCGCCGGCCTGGCGTTCGCCGTCGGAATGTTGGTCGATAATGCTATCGTGGTGCTCGAGAACATCTACCGCCGCTATTCGCTCGGCGAGTCTCCTGTGGAAGCTGCCGCGAACGGAACCGAGGAAGTCTGGGGGGCCGTCGTTTCTTCGACGCTCACGACGATCGCCGTTTTTCTTCCCGTGGTTTTCATCCAGGAAGAAGCGGGGCAACTTTTCCGTGACATTGCGTTGGCAATCAGTGCGGCAGTGGCACTCTCGCTGTTGGTGTCCGTGACGGTGATACCAACGGCTGCTTCGCGCTTGTTTCAAAAAAGGCGTGAGGAGTCGCCGCGCGATCCAATAAACAATGGCGCGCTTGATAACACGCCAATATCGCCTAAGAAACAGGTGGCCGTTGTACGCTTGATTAATGCGCTTGGTGCCAAGTTCAACGGATTCATCGTCGGATTAAACCGTTGGATTCAGGGGAGTCTCCTTCGCCAGATCGTGACAATCGTTCTGTTGATTTCCTTCGCCCTCGGTCTCAGTTGGCAGCTTTGGCCGCGAGTTGAATACCTCCCCAGCGGCAACCGGAATCTTGTCTTCGGCATTATCCTTCCTCCTCCTGGTTACAACATCGATCAATTAATGTCGCTTGGCGAGATCGTAGAGTCCGAGTTGCAACCGTATTGGGACGTCGACGAGGATTTCGATGACAGCAATTCGGAAGTTCCCACAATTGCCGATTTCTTCTTCGTCGTACGTGGTCGCTCCGTTTTCCTGGGATTGCGCGCCAAAGACCCGCTACGAGCTGGCGAGTTTGTGCCGCTGATTTTTCAGGTTGGCAAGAAGCTTCCCGGCGCGATCGCCGTTGCCAAACAATCGAGTCTCTTTGAACAAGGTCTTGCCGCGGGGCGCACGATCGATATCGAGATCACGGGACCAGAAGTTGAAAAGCTTGTGCAACTCGGTGGACAAATCTTTGGCCAAGTCATGGGAATGATCCCCAACGTACAAGCCCAGCCGAAGCCCAGCCTCGATCTTTCTAGCCCCGAAGTACATATCAAACCACGTTTATTGCAAGCCGCCGAGATGCAGGTAAGCTCTTCCGAACTCGGCTTCACTGTGGATGCGCTGGTGGATGGTGCGTATGTGAGTGACTACTTCCTCGAAGGCAAGAAAATCGACCTCACTCTCAAGGGGGAGGACAAGTATGCCGACCGCACGCAGTTGGTCGGCGCGGTCCCCATTGCAACTCCGTTGGGGCAATTGATTCCACTCAATGCGCTAGCCGATGTAACGCTAGCCAGTGGCCCCGAACAACTCAATCATCGCGAACGGGTGCGCGCGATCACAATCTCTGCGTCACCCCCTCCAGAAATGCCTTTAGAAGAGGCGATGACGATCATCCAGACACAGATCGTGCAGCCGATGCGTGAAGGGAATCAACTCGACGGGGGCTATCGCATCGCCCTGGAGGGAACCGCCGACAAGCTCCGAGAAACGTGGCTGGCACTTCGCGAGAATATCATCATCGCCCTGCTGATTACTTACCTGTTGATGGCGGCCCTGTTTGAATCGTGGCTCTATCCGTTTGTGATTATCCTGAGCGTGCCCCTGGGGGCAGTCGGCGGGATTCTTGCCCTGCATGTTCTCAACTACTTCGTGCTTCAACCGCTTGACGTGCTGACGATGCTTGGCTTTGTGGTCCTTATCGGCACTGTGGTGAACAACCCAATCCTGATCGTGCACCAAGCGCTCAACCATATCCGGTTGGATGGCATGACTCCGCGAGATGCTGTGCTCGAAAGTGTCCGCACGCGAATTCGCCCAATCTTCATGACGACAACCACCACGACACTTGGCTTGTTGCCCCTGGTCGTTTTCCCCGGGGCAGGTAGCGAACTCTATCGTGGCCTGGGTAGCGTCGTGCTGGGGGGACTGATTTCTTCTACCTTGTTTACACTGATTCTCGTGCCGACACTCTTTACGGTTACCTTATCGGCAAAACAGTTGGTCACCCGCGGCGAGAAAGGCGAGGATTTGGCGGATGAGGTCGAAGAGCTTCCGCCTCAGTCCGCAGCAGTGGAGGACGAGTTGGAAGTCGGGGCTGGAGCAAATTAATAACTTGCATTTCCGTTGTGTCCCAATCGGCTCAAATAGACCAACCCGCCAAGCATTCCCAACAGCAATGTGCCGGGTTCCGGTATGGTAGCGACACGAAAGCCGACGGTGCTGCTTTCGAGCGATGCAGCGAAAACGCGGAAACTGGAAAACCGCATGTCGCTATTAAAATGATTCCACGATCCGCCGCGGGCGACGCGATCTGAGACGTTAAAAAGCATCTCGGTCCATTCAAACACATTGCCTGCCTGGTCTTTTGTACCATAAGGGCCTACCGTAATCGGATACTCTCCCACATCAGTCATCGGATAGGTTGGTCCACGGGTGTATCCTCCACTGTTGTTGACGTGATTGGCTGAATTGCCGATATCCGAAGTCGGCAACAGATTGTTTGGCGGGGTATCGCTCTGCGTGGGGTAGTCCCAGTAGTTGCCGGTCACGCCATCATTCTTGTGGTAGGCTGACTTGTACCACTCGTCCTCACTGGGAAGAAACCATCGGGCACCAGCGTTGCGTGTGATGCTGGCCCCGTTGGACGGAATTGGTGTGCCCCCTAGTAGCGTATAGGCACCCGTTTCTGTGTTACCACTACCTTGACCATTGTGTAGCCAGTTCGTGAAGCGAATGGAGTCGTACCACGACACATACATGACGGGTTTCTTGGCATAATCATACGCGCCAGATTGGCCGGGCGACTTGACGGAATAGGAATAACTGCCGGAGGAGCCGCTGCGTAAGATTCCTCCCTTCAATTCTGTCGACATCTCTGTCCTGTAAAGGCCGTAGGGATCCGATGCAGCGACGGCATTGAGAAATTCTACATATTGGGTATTGGTAACTTCCTTGGTGGCAATGCGGAAATACTTGGCAACTGATCCGCGGCCATTCGCATCAGGTGGATTATTCACATTGCCAACCAATGCCGTATCAATGGTCGCAGCTTGCGAAGATGCGGTCATCACCAGTAAGCAGTAAGTAGCCAGCCAGTGCACGGGTCCTGTAATGCTCATCAGCCATACCTTTCGAAGAGAGTTGTCAATCAACGCAGGAGATTTCTCAACAACTATTTACTTTACCAAGCGGGCAATTCCTCAGCCCACAATCGAAAAAAGCCACTGTTACTCTGCACTTTTCGCGCAGACCATCAGTGGCTCTTCAAGTGGCTCGAATTGTTGATAAACACATTAGCGTTCCCCCCAGAAGCGAACCGAGACAAGCTACATGATAAACTCTCTCTCAACCGAAAACAAGTCGATTGAACTCTGTTTAGCAATCCACACGCGTGCTGAAGCAGCAGAGAAATCTGGTTATCTTAAATATCGGTTCTAAAAAAAACCGCGATCGGCAGTCGCGGCTTTATGTCGGAGAGTATTGTTAGTTCATACTTAACGCTGAGCCGGATGCCTGGGACAGTAGCACTGGCGAATACTCTAAACCTTTTAAGAGCCGCGATACGGCATCGTACTCGGCTCGAACTGTGGGGACCTTGTCTCCGCCGCGGGCGAGCATTTCTTTGTAGAGAGTATCGCGGAACTGGTCGCACGCCTGAGAGAGTTTGGTTCGTTCTATCTCAGGTACATAGCTACCATAGGCAGCGATGCGAGCCATCACGCGTTCCACTTCCTGGCGATGCCGGGCGAATCGGGGGCTGGCAGCCATAGTAGGCCAGTAGACGGTTCCCGTTTCCCAATCCAGGTCGAAGTCGGTCAACTGGTATTCAAGCGCTTCTTGCAGTTCCAACATTCTATTCACCTGGCGCAACTCAAGCGTATGGAGTTTGCGTGCGATTCGGTCAGAATGGTAGTGATCTCGACGAGTATCTTTGACAGCAAAAGCCGTTCTCACATGCTTCACTTTGTTGTCGAGATACTTGGAATAGGCATCTTCGCCTATGGATGCGGCTTGGGCACTCTCAAGTTCATAGTTACCTAAAGCCTGAACCAAGACGGCACTCCCCCGTAGCACTCCCTCGGCATACGTCGAGGAATGCCGGTGAAATGCCTCGGGAGGTGCGTAGGGAAACGAGGCATTGGTACTCGGCGAGAGGTGTTCAGTACTCTCTTGGGCCTCGCCGGAGTTGGTGAGTAGAATAGACGTAAGTGTGGCGGCTAGTAGGGAAAGTGTGTTTCGCATGACGGTTCTCCTGTTTTTTGGCGTTGAACGGAGCAATACTTGGCGTCTCACCCTATTAAGCGTAGAAGGCGTTCGAGAGAGACAAACTTTTTTCAGAATTTTCTCCACTCGCGGCAATAGTGCTTAAAACTCGAGGGAAATTGCAACAAACTCTTCTTTCGCTCATCTTTTCGATTTATCATGTGCCAGTGGCGAGTCGGACGCTTCAGCATCTGGCAGGACCAGCACCCGGCAAAATTGCGACCTTTGGAAGCCTAGGCGAATGTCCGATACCCCTTCGGAAGTAACTGTTCTGATCCGCCGCGCCCAGGAGGGGGATCCGGACGCCGGTCCGCAACTATTGGAGGCTGTCTACCAAAAGCTGCATCAGATGGCCGAGAAGAAATTGGCCCAAGAGCAAGAGGGCATTACCCTACAGGCAACCGTTCTGGTCCACGATGCTTATCTCCAGTTGGTCCGGGCGGGCGAAGCGAATAACCTAAACGACCGTAAGCATTTCTACATCGTGGCCGCCAAGGTGATGCGGCGAATGTTGATCGATCGGGCACGCAGCAGACGAGCCCTCAAGCGGGGTGGTCACGATTGGAAACGTTCTGCCGTAGAAGTCGACCACGTCGCAGATTCGGGGGACAACACCGACGTTCTTGCATTGCATGAAGCACTCAAGAAGCTGGCCCTGCTCGATCCTCGGCAAGCAGAGATTGTTGAAATGCGGTATTTTGGAGGTTATTCGGTCGAAGAGACTGCAGATCTGCTGGGAGTCTCTAGCAGCACAGTGAAACAAGACTTTGCCTCGGCGAAGGCTTGGCTCTATCGCGAATTGACACGAGGTTGATGATGCCAGACACGCGCTGGGATGAAGTCAAACAGCTTTTCAACGAGGTGGTATCGCTTGCTCCACAGGATCGCAAAGTGTTTCTTGAAGAACTAGCCCAGAGATCCTCCCACTTGCATCAAGAAGTGGTTGCCCTGTTGACCTCGCATGAAGCAGCCGACAAAGGGAGTTTTCTTAAGAGCCTCAAGCACAAGAATTCAGCCGACTTGGAAGAGACCATCAGCCTGGCTAACCTCCCTACACTGGATAAGAACGGAGAGGGCGAAGATGCTCTCTCGATGAACACGATGTCCACAGCAGCACCTATCGAGGAGTCTTCCTACATTGGTGAACTTGGCGACTATAGTCTCATCGAACAACTCGGTCGCGGCGGAATGGGGGTCGTATATAAGGCTTATCAGAAAAAACTCCGCCGCACGGTTGCCTTGAAAGTGATCGGTTCGGGAAGCCTGTGTGCTCCCGAGGACATTGCCCGCTTCCACATCGAAGCCGAGGCCGCCGCTCGACTCAACCATCCGGGCATCGTACCCGTCTACGACGTAGGAGAGCACGAGGGAACCCACTACTACTCGATGGAATGTGTCGAGGGGGATAGTCTGGCAAAGTATGTTGGTGCCAACAATCCGCGACTCGATCCCCGGCGTGTCACCCAGATGATTGAGAAAGTTTGTCGCGCAGTGCAATACGCCCACGATCGTGCCGTGATTCATCGCGACCTGAAACCAGCCAACATCATGGTCGACAAGGAAGGGCAGCCTCGCTTGACGGATTTCGGACTGGCCAAGGTCCTGCAGGAAGAGGAAGGCCTCACCATGACGGGCCAAGTGATGGGGACACCCAACTACATGGCCCCAGAGCAGGCGAAGGGGCAAGTCGACCAGATCTCGAACCGCACTGATGTCTACTCCTTGGGGGCGACATTGTATGCCCTGCTCTCCGGTGCACCACCATTCGTGGGCAAGAACTTGATGGAGACGCTTCGCAAAGTAGAAAGTGCCGCACCCGAGCCACTCAGCTTCCACGGCTCTCCGGTGCCACTCGACCTGTGGACGATCTGCGAGAAGAGCCTCGCCAAGCGGCCTGAGGATCGCTACGAATCAGCAGGTGCCATGGCGGATGATCTCGAGCGTTATCTTTCAGGATTCCCCATCGCTGCCAGGGCTGTCGGACCTTGGATGCGATTCTATCGTTGGTGTCAACGAAACACGCTCGTCGCTGCGTTGATAGGCGCTGTGATGGGCACGATGCTTGTCGCCACGATCGTCTCGATCAGTTTTGCCATCCAAACCAAGTCAGCACTCCGCAGGGCGGAATATAATCGCGGGCAGCTGGAAAGAGCTTTAGACGACGCTTTTATCTCAGTCAGTGAAAACGATCTCTCTGACGAACCTGGCACCCAACAGGTCCGTCGCAGACTGCTCACCATCGCAGAGAAGTATTACGATGAGCTCAGTAGCACCGACCAGATTTCACCAGCCTATGTAGCCAATGCGGCATACCTGCTGGGCAGAGTCCAGTCCTCACTCGGCATGGACGAAGAAGCCGAACAGTCTTTCAAGAAAGCGATCTCTTCGCAAACCGGCCTGGCGCATAAACCAGCAAGCACAATCGATTCCCGGATGGCACTTGCCGCAACTTATAATGAGTTGGCCAAACTAGGAGAAAAGGCCTGGAATGTTCGGCTCGACGAAGCGAATGAAGTTGCCCAAGCTGGCCTGCACTCATGGCGCGAGCATTCCCAGAATTGTCTCGATTGCCGTACTCAGGCGCTGGCAGAGTCCCCCAACCGACGCGACCTGAAGAGACTCGAGGCCAACGCCAAGATGAATCTGGGTTTGAGCCATGTCGCCCAGGGTCGCGAGAATCCGCAGGGCACCGACTTCGCCGAGGCCGAGCGACTTCTGCAAGAAGCTAACGAAACCTTCCGCGAGCTAAACGAGCAAGCGGAGAATGATCCACTCGTACAAAAGGATCTTGCCCGTGGGTTGGCGGCGTTGGCCCGCCTGCGCGATGCCGAAGCAGAGGCTCTGGCGAATTCAGATCCAGAAGCCTACGAATCACTACTCCGCAAATCTCTGGAACTCCGCTCCCAAGCAGCCGAAACAATAGCCTCGCTTCCAGTCGAATCGGTATCCGCCGAGACTCAGATGATGTTGGCCACAAGCTATCAGCTCTGTGGCGAAAGCCACGTGCAGTTGGGAGAGTTCAATGAAGCGGTAGCCGCTTACAAGAGCAACATGCACGTGATGCAGCAACTCTTGATGACCAATCCGAGTGTTTTCAAATACCGCGAGGGAGTGGCAAGAGCCCAGTTCATGTTGTCGCAACTCCTGTTTGCGCTGCAAGACAATGAAGGCTACGACTATACGGTCGAATTCCACCACTCGTTGGTCGACGGGCTGGCAATCGATCCCGAGAATGAAAAAGCAGCAGACCTGCTCTACGAATATACGACTGCAATCGCAGATTCCCTCGCTCAAGCAGAGCTTGTTCCAGAAGCTGTCGAGGCACTCAATCACGCCAGAAACTTGCTCGTGGATCTACAAATCCTAGGAGGTGACCGAAGTATCATCGAGAACACCATCGAGCGTCTCGACCGTAAGATCGAAGAGCTTCAAGGGTTGGAGTCAACGACGTAGGCGAGCAGATTCTCCCTAGCCAGACCAACACCTTGGTCCGGGGAAAACCCGGAGGCAGATGTGCCTCCGGCTAGGATTGCTTCGAACCCTTGTGCTAGCAGCCTTCATAATCCCATCAGACGGCAAGTTTTTCTAAATCCTCAATCTTTCCCTAACCGATACCCACTCAAGACGCACACTTATGTTCTCGGGGGGGAATCTTAATGTTAGTTCGATCGTTTGACGTCCAGCTTTCGCTGTTGGCACTCTTGATAGGTGGTTTCACAGCCACACCGTCTCTTGGCCAATTGCCGGCACGCAGTTTTGCTCCACAGAGACAGCAAAACTACTCCGATGTCTACGACGCCTCGTTTTTCTCCACCGGCAGCGATCTGAATCAGGCGATGCCTGTCCAGTTCCAATCAGGTGCCCGGGCAACTGGTTCCGGAAGGACCTCTGCCAGACAAGCATCGCTCAGCGGCAGTGGCCAGCGTACTCCGCAATCATTTGCGATTCGTCTGGCCCGTGCTCCGAACATGATGGGCGATCTTGTCGGTCAATCCTATGACATGGCCGAGATGGACTTCTTTGTTGGTCGTTCGGTTCATCACATTACCTCAGTGAACGATTTTCACCTCATTGATGAGACCGGACCGAAAGTCCTCTACGTGGGTGGACCGGGAGGAAGCTCGCCAGGGTCCTTTTTTGTGCCTGGGCCCACTCCGCCGGCTCCCGATCTGGTCGAAGGGTTGAGCAGCAACATCCCTGGAATATTTCGTGCGGAAAGTACCTTTGATGATTTCGTAGACGTTTACAATGACGAGCTCGATGTCACACCCGATATTTCTGATGCTCTGGTCTACAACATCATTCAAGAGCACGAGATCGTGCTTCCCAACCCGGCTGCTGCCGATTTTGTGGGTCGGGTCCGCATCCAGGACAACAACAGCCCGTTGCCCAAAGATCGCGTCTACTTCGACTACAACTATTTCCACAATGTTCCGCTCAATGCCACGGGAGTCGATGTCAATCGTTTCGCCCCTGGGTTCGAGAAAACCTTCCTCAACAAGATGGCCTCGATCGACGTTCGGGTTCCGATGGCGCAGACACTTGATAGCACGATGCTGGCCGACGGCGTAACTGATATCTCCAACACAGAGTTCGGCAACCTCGCACTCATCTCCAAGTTTCTGCTTACATCCACAGATACATGTGCCCTCGCCGCTGGTTTGGGCTTGGCAGTCCCCACAGCAGACGACATGGAGGTCAACCTATCCAACGGCACGGAACTCATCGAGGTTGAAAACGACTCCACTCATCTATTGCCTTACATTGCTGCCTTGTACACGCCAGAGCGGAGCAACACCTTCGTGCTCAGTTATCTGACTCTGGATTTCGACAGTACAGGCAACGACGTCCTGGCCAATGTGAATGGCACTGGCCTGGAAAAAGTAGGTGTCTTACAAGACCAGCACCTGCTTACTTTTAGCTTTGCCATCGGGAGCTGGTGCTACGAGAACTATGCCCCCGGCAGCATGCTCAAGCGGATTGGCTGGTCCATGGAAACGCATTACACCACAACACTCAACGACTCGGACACTATTGTGGTGGATAACTTCCAGATCGGTACTCCTGGCCAAGACCTCGATTTGGTGAATGAGGTAGTCGGTGGCCACGTGCTGATTGGCAAGACCCTTTTCACCGGCGGGTATGCCGTTCCTTTAACTTCCGCCGACCGGGTATTCGACGGCGAGCTGCGGTTCTTTGCCAACCGGTTCTTCTAAAACCCTAGCGTCGCTTCGCTAACTCGCTCTGGCCGGGAACTGGATGTTCTCAGCGGTTGCTGAGACTCGAATTGTCGAGCGCTGGCACAATATCTGCGAAAATAGGCCTACTTGGATCGCTTCTCAGACTCGGGTACAATCGCAACACCACTCGGCTCTCATTCTCAGTGAAACTTAAGTTTTGTGAGGACGTTGCGATGACTTTGCGTGAACCTCATTTTGAACAGCGACTCAAGCAATCCGATACTTATGATCGGACGTATGTACAGCCAGAAGAGTATCGCCGTCTCTTATTAAGTTGGCGTAAAATGGAACGAGTGTACGAAAATGGTGGTCGCGATGTTTGTGGATTGATGGATTTGCAATCTGGCAAACAGTATCTGATTGAGCGCCATCATCTAATGAGAGATTGATTTGCGCATTCGTGTCCTCTATAATACAAGTCTGCTGAGGCTCCTCTGTGCCATGGTCAGACGAAAGGTAGAGGAAACCATGATTCTCCAGAAGTCAAACCGAGCCCTATTTCACAAAGGCGACTGTGTAGTCTTCCGTCGCATGAAGTGCAACACCCAGCCCAGCCGCCGGGCACAAAATATTCAAGCTGCTCACCACGGTGATGACTACTATTATGTTGTCGAAAAATGCTGGATCGTTGCTGAGGTTCTCAAGGAAGGGAAGTTGCTCTTAAAGACACGGAGCGGCAAGAGCCATATTGTCGACGCGAGTGATCCGAAACTGCGCCCGGCAAGTATTTGGGATAAGATTCGCTACCGCTCTAGATTCAGCCAATTGCAGCTACCTACCGCTGCTTGCTGAACCATTCATTGTTCATAGAGCCAAGTTTTTAAATCCATCAAGGGCATCTCGAATTCCTTGTCGCTCTGCGTCGGTCATCTCCAGTAACTGGCATCCAAGCCACGTTCTATCGGCGATTGCCGTTCCTGCGCTCTCAATCGCCAATACCCTTGTGGACATAGTCTGTTCGGCAAGACGCTGTTCACCGGCGCGTACGCCGTCCCATTGACGCCCGGCGACCACGTCTTCGACGGCGAACTGCGGTTTTTCGCCGACCGGTTCTTCTAAAGACGTGTCGTGTGTGAGCCTTAGAGAGGGACGCAAGTTTTCCTAGACGGTCGCATTAGATTCCGTATCCCAGCAAACGAAAACAACATTGTGACCAGCTACCCAGGTCACACCTCTTACGCATTAGTGCGATCCACATGCGCGACTTCTAGATATCGGGCACCAATCTGCTATTGTTTCAATTTGCTTTTCGGAGATTGTGCTTTGCAATTGCAACAGGTCGTTTACAATAGGCAACGGGAAGCACATGATTGGTATCTTGTTTGGATCAGTTTTCCCCAGAGCCACAGGAATCATTCCGAGATGTCTTTAACACTCACCTCACGCAAGTGTCTCCGCCAGCGACGCAAGGGCTTCACTCTTGTGGAACTTCTTGTAGTGATCGCAATTATCGGGGTCTTGGTAGCCCTGTTACTCCCTGCGATCCAGGCGGCCCGTGAGGCGGCTCGACGCATGCAATGTCAGAACAATTTGCACAACCTCGCCTTGGCTGTGCTCAATTATGAAAGCCAAAACAAGGCATTGCCACCTTCGATTGAGTTACCCGTGGTCAATAACAAAGTCGAACTGAAGGCCACCGGTTCGCGACTCAGTTGGATCGTCCGTATCTTGCCATTTATCGAACAGCAAGGACTGTACGATCAGTTTGATTTGGATGAACTCGCCTTCCAACAAGATGCGAATTTGGCACCTGAAACAAAGTTTATCCAGATGCTCCTATGCCCTACGGATCAGGCGCAAGGAAGATCATTCACGTCGAACGTCCTAGTATTCAACAAGGTTTTTGCCAAGGGCAATTACGCTGCGTTCGTCAGTCCCGAACATTCCCAGTGCATGGCTCTAGCCAAGGGTGCCCTGATTAACGAGGAACAATCCCTCTCAAACGTACGGGATGGCACCTCCAATACCTTGATGCTCTCCGAAGTTCGTACCCGTGAAGATCAGCTCGATTCGCGCGGTGCGTGGGCGCTCGCCTGGCCAGGATCCAGCCTGCTTGCCACGGACATGCATTCTACCACTTCCAATGTGCGGATATGCAATCAGTCGAATCCCCCTGATTACGTGCCGAACCCGATCTGGGAGGAATTTGTTATGACGCCCAACGCCCAAGGCCTTAAAGCCGATGACCTTTATATATGCAACAGCATTATGTCAACGGCAGCCGCTCTCGAAGGAATGCCTTGCAAGAGTATTAGCAACAGCGAAACGATCGCTGCCTCGCGCAGCCTGCATTTCGGAGGGGTCAATAGCGCGAACATCGATGGGAGCGTCCGCTGGGTAGTCGACGAAATTGACCCTGTTATCTATGGCAGTCTGGTGTGTATTAATGACGGATTGGTTCTTCAGGAATAGTCTTTCCAAGCATGACCGCGACACTCAGACCCCTAAGAATCCGGCAAAGGATTTCATGAAAACAATTCTCCCCGCTAGCGCGGTCATTGTAGGCCTACTGCTCGTAGTTCTTGGCTTCTCCTGGTCCAGCCTCTTTCCCGCCTCTCGAGTGTGGACCCCTGAGAAAAATGAGAGAAAAAGCGAATTGGCTTCCGAGATTACGCGATTGCGATTTGCTATTGTCCAAGCAGAAAACAATCCCAATATGCAATCGGGACCAAATCCTGCCGAACTCAAGTCGACGCACATCGAACTCAAGAAAGAGTTCGACTTACTGCAAGAGGAATTCGAGAATGCTCGCGATAGTCCTGGTTCGACAGGCAGTACGGTCAAATGGCTAGGAATTATCCTCACCATCGGCGGCTCACTCTTCGTGTTTGCGAATCGGCAAGGCTGACAACTCGCTATTCTCTTTAACTCTTTTCGTAGAAGCGAGTTGCGACAATCGCCTGCTATTTTGTGGCTTAGCTCCAGGGTGCTCAGGCCAGAACGGGCACTGACTCGGTTCGGCTCAAGATCAACCCGACGCTTATCCTGCCAGCCAATCCCCTCGTTGGCAGCAGAATCTGGGAAAAGTGCGCAGAAAAAAGAAACTTATGCGCACAATCAATTAGAATTTTTGGGGTTTGGGGTTATGATGGGAAGTGTGTGCGAAAGAATTTGCGGTTTGTGCCGATTTTGGGCGGTGGCATAAACTGTTAGGTTGAATAGAGTCTGATGCTTGTTATCGCCCAGGATAACTTTTCCTCGCGATGCTCTCGCATTAGTCTCCGTAGCTACAATCAATTCTTCCGCCTCAGGACAGATTTGGGTATTTCAAGCACTGAATTGGTTTTGTGAAGTTATTTCAAGAGATTGTACCAATTCCGTGGGATCATGATTTTAAGAGAATAAAGGGATGGACACTGTGAATATGAAGCTTACTCTCTCTTGCGTTGTGTGTGGCCTTGTGTTGGCGTCTTCCGGAGAAGCAACTCTTGGCCAGCTCTATACGGAAACTTTTGACGATCTCAATGCATCCACTCGGTGGATGGACAATACTACCGGCATGGGGCTTGATCTCACAGTGGATCCGGCAGTCGCTAAGCCGATGGATACTGTCGCGGATTTTGCCTTTGACTATAGTAGTGTCGGTATTCCTTCAGCACCGAACTCAGGGGGTACGACTATTGGCATGAAATTGCAAGCCAACCTGTTCAGTGATGCTTTTGGTGGGTTTAGTGTTTCTCCGCTCACTCAGAACTTTACAGGTGATTATGTGCTCAGCTACGACATGTGGCAAAACTACAATGGCCCGCTGGATTCAGGATTCAATGGTACGACCAATCTGACTTATGGTGGCATCATGACTTCTGGCACAGTGAGCAACTTCCCTGGAACGGCCGACGGAGTATGGTTTGCCGCTACGGGCGATGGCGACAGTGGGGCGGACTATCGTGCCTACTCGCAGGATCGTGCGGTTAGCTATCAGGTTCCAGGGACTACACCTGAAGATGATGCTGCGGTATATTTCGCCGACAGTCGCAACAATACAGCTGACCTGTATCGATTGAACATCAATCCTGCTCCTGATCCTGTGGGAGATCCTTTCACGGGGGGGGTTACTGCACCCGCTGCCCAATTAAGCCTGTATCCTCAACAGACTGGTGCTGTGAAAGCGGGGGCATTAGGCATGGCCTGGCGACATCACGAGATCACCAAGAGTGGCGATATTATCACGTGGTCTGTGGATGGGTTTGATTTAATTCAGGTTGATGCGTCGAAGTTTGTGACTAATCAGCCTGGTGGTGGGAATATCTTGTTTGGCTATTCCGATACCGGTCAAGGTTCATCTACGGACTTCAATGCCCAGTTCTTGCTGTTTGGGTTGATTGACAACGTCGAAGTTTCGGCACTCACTGCGATGGACGATGCCGACTTCGATGAGGATGGTGATGTGGATGGCAAGGATTTCCTTGCTTGGCAACGGGGCTTCGGCATTGACGATGGTTCGGCCCAACTTGCCGACGGCGATGCCACGGGTGATGGCAATGTTAATGGTGACGACCTGGTAGTATGGCAGGATCAGTATAATACGACTCCGCTCTCGGCTAATCTTGCTGCTGTTCCGGAACCAGCAACTTGGGCCTCGTTGGCCGTTGCTGCTATATTGGGATTTGTGCTGGTCACTCCACGCAGGTGTCTTGCTACATCTCGAATCTAATTGTTTATGTTTTTTTACTGTAACGTTTAACTTTGGATTTCTTCACCCTTGATTTATTGAAAGGACCGAACTAATGAAACGAACCCTATCACTTCTAGCAGCTGCATTTTGTGTAGCCTTGCTGTCCGACTCGGCGTCGGCACAACTTTTTAGCGATCCCATGGAAAGTGGCGCTGGCTGGGGCATCGTTAAGCCTGGAGGAATTGGCCAGGCCGACAGCTCGGCAACGTTTGGCTATGACTATAGTGCAGATGGAATTCCCGAAGCACCGAATAGCCAAGGAGGCGATACTGCCACCTCAGGCCTCAAGCTTACTGCCAATGATGGCGATGCCGGTGACATTGCTGCTTGGTTGACCCTGTATCCCCTGGGGCAAAGCTTTACCGGAAAATATCAACTGCGGTTCGATGCCTGGATGAATTACTCTACGTTCGATACTGAGCAAGGTGGTGGCGCTGGTACCACGGAATTCTTGGGTGGGGGAATCGGATATGATGGGGCAGCTGATAATGTCGGTTTAGCCGGCTCGGGCCATCAGCTTATCTACACCAACGAAGGAGGATCCGGCAGCGATTATCGCGGCTTCAAAGGCACCCTGTTTATCGACGGTGCAGATATGGCCGCTGGTAGCCGCAATGCGACTTGCTGTGGTCCAACCGGCCAGTACGAATCCCTCTTCCCAGATGGTTCAGGCGTTCCTCCCGCCGTCCAGGGTCAAACGGGAGTTCCCAACGACAATCGACCTGGTTCCCCAGGTTTCCAGTGGTTCACCCACATTATTTCAGTCGACGGTAACGAAGTTCGCCATCAATTAGTGAACGACAGTGGTCTGCGGAGAAACATACTCGTCTACGATACGACGGTTCTTGATCCAGGGAACGTCGTACCTACCGACGGAAATATTTCGATTTTTTACGCGGACTTTTTTAGCTCGATTTCGCCTTCGCCTGCAGTGACTTTTGGCCTCGTTGATAACGTCATTGTCAGTGTCCCGGAGCCAGCCACGTTTGCCTTGCTGGGTGTTAGCTTGGTGGGTCTGGTAGCTGCTGGACGAAAGCGACGGTAAGAGTTCTGCCTCGTCTGGCTCCGACGTCAGACAAGTCGAACATAGCGATACGGCCTTAGCCCCCCTCCTTGGTAATCCAGGGAGGGGGATTTTTGGTTGTGACCTTGGCTAGAGAACCAACTTTATGGAGAGATACTTATAATGAAGAGTACGAAAATGAAACTTGCGATTTCTTTCGTCTTGTTTGTCGTCTTGGCTTCATCGGGGAGTACCACGTTCGCCCAACTCTATTCGGAGAGCTTTGACGATGGACTGGCAATGAATCGTTGGACGGCAAACGCTGGAGTGGGCTTTGCAGATACGGGTGGTATTTTCCCCAAGGCTATAGATACGAATTTCGATAGACTCCCTTTTCCCGTAGATGGGGTCAATGACGATTTCTCGGGCTTCGCTTTCGACTACAGCACGGTAGGCATTCCATCGGCACCTAATTCAACGGGCGGCACAACGACTGGCCTGAAACTTCAAGCAGATCTGTTCTCGGATGCCATGGGTGGTGTCAGTGCATCGCCCAACGGCTTGAATCTGACTGGGGATTACTCCGTGAAATTCGATTCCTGGGCGAATACCATCGGCCCCTTCCCTATCGGCGGGGGCGGCTCGACGAACTTTACTACCTTCGGAATCCTCACTGCAGGTACATTTAGTCAGACCAATTACTCCTCGGACGGCTTGCATTTTTCCTACTCTGGTGAAGGGGAATCATCCCTTGACTATCGCGCTCATTCCGTTGAGGATCAGGATCAGTCCGGCTATACAGTCGACTCAAGTCCCAACGTCACCTTCCATGCGGGCGTACAGAATGTTCCTGGTTCGGAGAACGGCGTGCCCGGCATAGGTGTGCCACTCTACAACGATGCTGTTGGCACAGGACGCACGGTTCCTCAGGCCCAGATTGATCTCTTCGCGGGAATCTCGGACCAAACCGGGGTAATCAATGGTGGTACCGCTGGTTTTCAGTGGAACGAAGTGGAAATCAGGAAAGTCGGTAAAATTGTTGACTGGTTTGTGAATGGAATCAAGCTCGTCACGGTCGACATTACCCCTTTCGCAGATCAAGTCGGTGGGGGAAATATTTCATTTGGCCATACCGATTTTAACAACACCTCGTCGACCGAACTCGGTGCCATGGATCTGTTATTCTCTTTGGTGGACAATATCGAAGTCACGGCCCTCACGGCGATGGACGATGCGGACTTCGATGAAGATGGCGATGTCGATGGCAAGGATTTCATCTCCTGGCAGCGCGGCTTTGGCATCAATGATGGGTCGGCCCAACTTGCCGATGGCGATGCCACGGGTGATGGAAACGTTAATGGTGACGACCTGGTAGTTTGGCAGGGACAATATGGGACGCCACTTTCAGTAAACGCTGCCGCCGTACCCGAACCGACTACTTGGGCCTCCTTAGCCGTTGCCGCAATGTTGGCCTCTGTATGGTTCTCCCCACGTCGAGCGTTTGCCTCGCATCGTGCGTAAATATGGAAATTGCTTTACTTTCGTTTAGTTCAATCTTTGAATCTATCACCTGTGTTTGTTTGAAAGGACCCGTCTAATGAAGAATCGATTTGTACCTATCCTTAGTGCAATGCTTGTTGCAGCGGCCAGTAGCTCCGCATGGGCTGCGCTTTTTACCCAAAACTTTGATGTCGATGACACTGCTAACTGGACCGTCAACAACGGCCCAAGCGATGAGGCGCACGACATCTTTTTCGACTACAGTACCGTCGGTATCCCTTCTGCACCTAATTCTGCCGGCACGACCCGCGGAATGAAGCTGCAAGCAAATCTTACCGATGGCATATTTTCCGGCATGAGCGTATCGCCTAATGGACAAAGTTTCTCCGGCGATTACGTGGTGGAATTTGATGCTTGGGCCAACTTCAATGGTCCTTTCCCTGGTGGCGGCAGTGGTTCGACCAATCTAGCGACCTTTGGAATCGGTACGACTGGAACAACTGCTCAATGGGCCGGCGGCGTCCAAGATAGTGTCTGGTTTGCTGCTACTGGCGATGGCGGCTCATCGGCCGATTGGCGCGCCTATTCGACGGCTGCTTCCACTTCATACGCTGAGGGCGATCCCATTTATGCGGCGGCAAGTCGTAATGCCCCAGACCCCTACTACGCCGGTTTTGGGAATCTTGCTTCGCCTGCCGCGCAACTTGGTTTGTTTCCTCAACAGACTGGCAATACCCAAGTCGGAACTTTTGGCATGGCATGGCATGAAGTCTCGATAAAGAAATTGGGAACGACAGCCACTTGGAGTGTTGACGGAACTCTGATCGCCACCATTGACCTGACCACTGTCACACTTGGTGGTGATAACATTTTCTTCGGTCACTCCGATATTAACGCCACATCGTCCTCTGATGCGAATGACGCGGCATTGTTGTTCACGTTGATCGACAATGTCAATGTTGATGCCATCCCTGAACCAGCCTCTTTCGCCCTGCTGGGCTTGAGCCTGTTCGGTTTGGTTGCCGCAGGACGCAAACGCAGCTAAGTTCCACTTGTTACCTCGATAACCTAAAGCCCAGGCAGGAGACAAGTTTCCTCCTGGGCCTTTTTTGTTTCCGCAAAGTATCGACCCAAGCAGAATCCAGAGTGTTGCGGAGAACCGCAGAGGGCAAAATGCCTCGTTCGAGCCGTGGTATGCGCAATTGCTAGTAAAAACTGCGCTCTCTGTTGTTGTCGATTTGGCAGCGCGGGGTAACAATGGAGGATGGCCCCTCTATTTAACTAGGGGCGTACGTGCGCTAAGCTATTAATTCGATCCATTTATTGCAGGTCCCTGTCATGAAGCAATCCACCAAGTTGTTTACTCCCCGAACCGGTTTCACCTTGGTAGAGCTATTGGTGGTAATCGCCATCATCGGGGTGCTGGTGGCACTTCTGCTACCCGCCATCCAGGCCGCTAGAGAGGCTGCCCGACGAAGCCAATGCTTGAATAACCTCAAGCAATTGGGATTGGGTTCGCTCAACCATGAGAGTACTCACGGTTTTTATCCCACGGGGGGATGGAGTTACGATTGGGGGCCTGATCCGGATCGTGGCTTTGGCGAAGACCAGCCTGCTGGATGGATGTACGGACTTCTGCCGTTTATCGAACAACAAAACTTACGCAATTTGGGATCGGGAACGACAATCGGCTCCGCCGCCCATCAAGCAGCAATGACTTCTCTATTTCAAACGAATGTTGCTGGGTACCGATGCCCCACGCGCGGCGGTGCGGCTTTGCCTCTTTCAGTTTGGAATCCAACCGTGAAGAATGTCGGTTCCTGGGTGCGGAGTATGTCTACTACCTCGGGTATCATGAGAGGTGACTATGCGGGTAATTCGGGAACATCGTTTGTTTGGGACGGTGCCGAGTGGTTCGGTAGTGCCCCCTCTGCAACCAACGGTGACTACACAGCTGTCGATGCATATATAAGTACTAGAATGTCTCAACTACCTACTAATTCTTGTGAACCAGCTACCGGATTTGCCGGGCTTCTTTACAAGCGCTGCCAGAGTGGCGTCATCCACGTTCGTAGCGAGATCTCCCTGAATCAAATTGAGGATGGCACCTCAAATACTTACTTGATCGGTGAAAGGTATATGCAACCAGCAGAATACAATGGAGCCGCTAGTTCGAGTGATCCGGGATATTCACTCAGCTCAAACCAATCTGCCTACTGTGGATATGAATGGGACAATCAGCGCAAAGCATGGAATCCGGATCCAATTGTGGAAGCCGCCAATCTCGCTGAATTGCGTCAACCTCGTGCCGATACGGATAATTTTGAGTCCACCTCTATCTTTGGTAGTGCTCATCCTGGGGCATTCAACATGGTTTACTGCGATGGATCAGTTCGCTCGATCAGCTATGACGTGGACAAGTTTGTCCACAGTTACTCGGCGAGTCGATTGGATGGCCAAGTGATTCCCCAATAGGTGTGACCTACCACTAGGTCCCTTCTATGGATCTCTGCCAGAGTCCGAGACAAGTGAAATCCACAAAAATGCTTCGGCAGAAGCCCTGGGTATCTCAGTTTGGTAAATCGAGCAGCCTACTTGCTCTTTAACTTGAAGATGACTCGCTTGTTGACAATGTCTGGATCATCACGCGATACTTCATGTCCTAGTGTGGTCTCGGTATTGTATTTGGCCGGTATCGTTTCTTTTCCGTTCTCAATTCGTGAAATCCGAACCTTGTAGATGCCCGCTTGAATACCCGGCGGCGTATCCGGAGTAGGCCTTTTCTCCTTTGGGATCAGCGGGTAGGCCGTTCCCGTCGCAATCTCGCCGACCGCTTGCTGAACCGCACCACCGAGAAACTCCTCGGGATCGTAGGTAACTGTTCCACTCTCGAGGGGTCTGCCGTCTAGTAGGACATCGCAAGAAAAGCTCATTAAGCCGATTTGTGAAGCTTGCCATGTGCGGATCCGTTCTGCAACTTCCTCGGCTGAAACCTTTCCATCCGTATTCGTATCGAGGTTCTTTAACGCAGCACTGAGCCCTGGGGCATTCTCTAGCTCCTCGCCAGCGACAAACCCATCGCCATCGGTATCGTATATAGCCATTGCCCGATCCCCAGCATCGCCCGGATCGAAAGAGGGAAGCTGAACGCTGTTCGGCCCACCGCTACATCCGACAAGGAGAATTGGCAGACAGAGGGTTTTGAGCATGTGCTTGACCTCGGGACTCGAGGCAAATCCGCGGCGATATATAGCAAAGTTGGTAATCACGGTATCTTAACCTGTCTTTCTGAGAAACTTCGAAAGTGGAAAAAATGTACAAAGAACGGCAATCCAGTCCGCCAAGCGGAGGGCAAGGGATTCGAACCCTCAACCCCTTGCGGGGCATCTGATTTCGAGTCAGACTGCTGGCCAATTCGCATACCCTCCAGCGTATTCCTCTCGCGCGGAGCGACAGGAATATTCCAATTTAATCGCTCTCGGCCCCGCAGGCAATGAGAGGAAGAAATAGGCCGCGGACAAACGCGGATTTAGCGGATTTGCGCAGACTACTCATGACCGAGATTGGCTGAGCTTCGTTTCATTTCGATAATGGCCCAATGAAAATAGTTCAATCTGATCCGCGATCATCCGCCCAATCTGTGTTTATCTGCGTTCCATTTCTTCTTCGCTATGGGTCATTGTGACTTAGACCTTGCACATTCAACCAATTGTGCGGGTTCTTCACCCTATGCCACGTATGCACGGCGGGTGTGAAAAACCGCAGATGCTAGCAGGGGGCGCCGATACTTGCTGTATCCTGACTTCCCTCCAGCGTTTGTAGTGAGAACCCCTATGGCGGCCCCAAAAACGATCCGTGTCGTTACTCGCGGCACGAACGGCGAGTTGCGAACCCGCGACTATCAGCACGAAGAAGCCATTTTGAAGATGCACACGCAGATCGGCATCGACGATTGCAGCACCGACTTGAGTTTGCGGGGTATGCCGGTTTTTCGGGGGCTGATCGGTCCCATGCCCGAAACCAAAGGGATCGTCCGCTACGAAACCCCCGAAGTGTTCGAAGCCCTCACCAAAGAATGGGGCGCCACTCCCGCCGGCCGCCGTTCCCGTCGACGCAAGACGGTCTAGAGTCGAACGAAAGTTGAGGGTTGAGAGTCAGGTCCTGTCACTCAACTTTCAACACTACACCCTCAACTCTACCTACCGATACCGCGAATTCACTGCCGGTGTTTGCCAATTGCCTGTGGCTTGTCGCGGTGGATCGCTCGGCATCACTTGTCCCCCGTACCCTGAGTTGCTTGTGGCTGCCGGTCGTGCTGCAATGGTTGCGCTGCGATAAGACGAAGTTGGTGAACCGGCCGTCATCGGTTGAACATTCCCAAGCGGCTGAGCGCTGGCAAGGGCTTGGTTGCTGCCGGACGTGGCATCGCCACTCACGGCCACTCGCGTGATGACTTCACGTTCGGCTGTGCGAAATTCCGTGACGGGAACTTGAACCGTTTTGGTCTCTGGAACCCAGGTTGTACGAGTCACGGGGATCTGCACGTCGACCACTTGCTCTTGCCAGGTGGTCACTGGATGGACCGATTGTTCCCAATAAGGCGTGATAAACGGATTCCACCGCCCGACAAGCGTTTGGGTCGTCTGATTCTGAGTCACAGGGACACGATATCGCTGTTGATGCGTGATGTTTTCGGTGGTCGTCTTGGGGACAAGCACCGTTTGCTGACGATCCTGCATCACGGTGGTAGGGACCGACTGCCGCACTATTTGCCGAGTTACCTGATAGCGCACTCCGTCGCGTTCTTCGTAAGTCACCTGGGGAGCGGCAGTCTCTTGGGCAGTAGAAGCGAGCGATCCTAATCCAACAAACATGGAGGAAAGCACGACAGTCCATCGTCGAGCGACAGGCATTTCATACCTCGGCGATTGCAGATTTTCAGTAGTTTGGCAAGTTCGTGGGGGTCGGCCACGATATCAATCGAGAAAACCGAATCTCGATAGGTAGGATTTCTTCGTTATTCATCGGCCAACGAGCGCCAGAATCATCAGTCCCAAGCTAGACTGCTAGCATCGAAAGTGTAGAGACTCTAAAATTGCTGCATAGTCGGAGGCACACTTGCCTCCGGGATTCCCGGACCGCTTGACGGTCCGGCCAGGTATCTCTGATAAGTTAAAGTTCGTTCCTGCATAAGGCCACTCCTTTGATCGATCCCCAACTACTTGAAATCCTTCGGTGCCCCGATGATCGCTCGACGCTCACACTTGCAGACACCGATTTGGTTGAGAAAGTGAATCAAGAGATACTCGCCGGTAAGCTTTCGAATGTTGGTGGTCAACCGGTGAAGAAGCCGATTGACGGGGGTATTCTGCGGGCTGCGGGCGACTTGCTATATCCCATTATCTCCGGCATCCCGGTGATGCTTCACGATGAAGCGATCGACGTCACTCAACTCGCATAACTGCAGATTTGTTTGCCATGGAAAAAACACTCTTTGAGAAAATCGCCGACAAGGAAATACCCGCCGAGATCGTTTACGAGGACGATCAATGTGTCGCCTTTCGCGATGTGAATCCTCAGGCCCCTACGCACGTGCTGGTAATCCCCCGCGAGCCGATCCCGTCGCTGGAAAGCCTCGCTGAAACCAATGCGCCCCTCTTGGGCCATCTGTGGATGGTGATCCGCGATGTTGCCCGGCAAGAAGGGATCGCGCAAGGGGGTTACCGCGTAGTTGTCAACTGTGGCCAAGATGGCGGCCAGACTGTCGACCACTTGCATTTTCATGTACTTGGTGGCCGACCTCTCCAATGGCCACCAGGGTAACAGGCAAAAAGTTGAAAGGGTGCGGACACAATTCGGAGGACTTCCGTCTCTGCCTCCAGTAACCTGATGACCTTGAATATCGAAGCATTTGGTTTGAGGGTGCCCTGCAGAATCGGCTGGCGATGACTCATTTTCTCGGAGTCAAATCCCTCTTTGTTTCTGCGAGTGGAAGGGTTCGATTCCGCCAGTCTTCGATCGCTTGTGTTAAGCGATCTACAATATCCGGATGTTCTCCGGCAAGATCTTTTTCTTCGTGCGGATCATCTCGCAAATGGTAGAGATGAAATGGAGCACTGTCCCACTCGTGCAGGTTACGGTATTGAGTCGTGTCCTTGCCATTGTACCGCACAATCAATTTCCACTGATCCTCCACGCACCACAGATATTGCAAAGTGTCGTCAGGACTGCCAATCGTCACATTGTGGGTCGAATAACAGACGCCGAAGACTTGCTTGCGGTCCTTTCGGGCCTCGGCATCCAACAGATTGATTCCAGGCAGGTTTGCGGGGATCTCGATGCCTGCCACCGCGGCTATGGTAGGGAAGAGGTCGATGGCATGGGCGAAGTCTACCATCCTCCCCGCCTCCAAGTGTCCCGGCCATGAGATCATGATGGGAGTGCGGATACCTTTTTCGTAGGGTGAACTCTTGGATCGCTGTGCATAGGCTTTCCAGAGTTTTTGATTCGGATCGTCGGCATTGGTACTCGGCGCTGCCCAGCCGTTATCGCAGATGTAAAGTACCACAGTGTTATCCGCGACCCCCTTCTTCTTAAGGTAACCTAGCAACTCTCCGCAAGTTTCATCGAACCATTCGCACGTGGCATAGTATTTGGCAACGTCTGCAGCGAGGTCTGGTTTATTGTACTTTTCAAGCAGCCGCTGAGGCGGATTGTGCGGCTCATGTGGCAGAAGAGGTGCATACCAGAGGAAGAAAGGCTTCTGCTGATCGAGTGCCAAATCGATGAAGTCTGTCACTGGTTGCATTCCTTCGCGTCCGATCTTGAGACCCATGTCTCCGTGACGGCCATTGCGTGCCGGGTCACCATGAGTCATGCCATGAGTGAAGCCACCATCCTGATAAGATCCTTCCCACCATTTGCCTGATTGATGGGTCAAGTAACCGTTTAAAGATAACATCTGGATAAAGTTAGGCTGCTTGTAGAAGCTTTCGCGTAATGACTTATCCAGCACAGCTCGATTATTGTGCCCGTCGACGTCGTTTCCCGTTATTCCGTGCTGAAATGGATAAAGCCCCGTCAGCATAGTAGCCAACGAAGGCCGGCAGAGGGGAGCCGCCACATAACCGCGATCGAACAATAAACTACGACTCGCCAATTCATCAAGATGAGGAGTTTGAACCGAGGGATGTCCCATGAATCCGTAGTCGGTCCAAGCCTGATCATCGCTGATGATTAGAACGATATTGGGTCTGCTTGGTTCAGAAGCAATCAAAGGCAAGCACAGCCCAACTGGCAGTATGAAGCTGAGAGTAGGTTTCATTCTTTCAAACAATTGGAACTGGAAAGCGGAGGAAATTCCCTCTGATCTCGAAGGACGCATCCCGACCTGAAGGATTTTTGATTAGATAGCTCGTAGTCAAGAGATCATAAAGTCTTATTCTTGTTGCAAACTGGAATCAGTCAATCCGTGCGTCGAGAGTAACCAGTTCATTGAAACGGTCAACGTTTCTCCTTCCTGCCCAAGCGATGCCGCGCAAGAGGACTGCCCGGAAAATTGGATCGTCAAAGGTCCACATGTAGTGCCCAGGGATCGAAACGAACACCCGTCCGCGTCCGTGCTCAACGGTCCAAAACAAGGGGCGGGGCTCTCCCTCCTCAACACCTGTCCCCAGGAGAGAGATTTGTGAAGGATCCCCTCGAAGGCGCCAATAACTCTCGTCGACCCAATCAACTTCGGTGAGATTCCGCGCGATCGGGTGATGGGGATTATGACTGAAGTCGACGTGAATCGGACCGTGACGATATCCGATGGAACCACCAAGAGACGCCAGACCAATTCGCTTGGCCATCTCTTGTTCGCCACCCCGGCCATCGACGGCCCAATGGATGTAGACGGCTCCTCCTCCACGCGCCAGGAAAGGATCGATTGCCGCTGCTCTTTCGTCGTTCCAACGTCCACGTTGGTAAAAGACGAGCACGTCCGCCGCGTCGATCTGTTTCTCGTCGGGAAACTCCCATGCAGTATCGACCTTGGTATGCTTAACGCAGGCCAACATGCGCGACCAGACTTTTTGCCAATTCGGATAATCGTGCTCACCTAAGTCGTGATCTTTCGGACCGGCCACCAACACGACGCGAAGAGGTTCCTCCTCTACAAGAGGCTTCGCTCCGGCCAGAAGTCTTTCGACCTCCTCATGGGAACGAGCAGGAGGAACTTCCCCTTCGGCATACTCAGGCATGCTGAATGTGTGTTCCTCGCCCATGGCACAAGCTGGACCGAACACGAATAGCAGAAGTACGAGAATCAGATACTTGAAACGCATGAGATTCCTCTCCGTTTGAACAAAAAGCTTAGTCGATATCTTCTGTAATCCGAGTATAGGCCAATCGAACACTTTGAGCCACGGCTCGAAAGCGTGAAGGGCATTACCAAAAGGGATCAAATACGCTAATATCGTAGACCTTATTGTGACCGCGTCCCCGTAGCTCAACTGGATAGAGTGTCGGCCTCCGAAGCTACCTCGTGACTACTTAGGCTACTTGCGGCAACGAGAGAAATACCTTGTTTTACAGAGTGAAACTACATTCTCTCGATTGGCGTTTGGGTCGATAAATCTACCTATGTCGTCCCAGTTCGACCGGAAATGTAGTGCGAGATTTTCTGGCGAGGCCCTTGATTCTCTAATTGGACTCTTTGGTAAATGAGGAATTGCCTCAGCCAAAGGAGCACCAAAATGAAGACTCAATCTCTGGAGTTACGATTCACTCTAACGCTCGATTCAACTTCTACTGCTCACCTGACTGAGCTTTTCATGGCAGCCATCCAGGTGATGCGTGAATCCGAGCAGCGTGTACCACCGACACCAATAGAACCGCTGCCAGACCCACCAAAGCCGAGCGGCGAACCAGAATCGACGAGCAGCAATGAACCGCTTATCGATGCGAGGCAAGTTGCCTCATTTCTCAATGTGTCGACTAGGACCGTGTGGCGAATACTAAGTTCTGGACAAATCCCTCATCCCGTTCGAATCGGCAGGGCCGTGCGGTGGAATTGCGATGAAATCAGGTCATGGGCGAGAGCTGGTTGTCCTTCACAAGACGAGTGGCGTCACACGAAATCCTAGGACGGCTTACGGACCAACCCTAGCTGACCGGTAGTCCGCCAAATTCGGTTGGTGACAACTGCTGCCAAAGCCTGATAGTGTAGCTCTGCTAACTTGTGCGGGCCGACGATTCGCGTCGCCTCGAACTTATTAACGGAGTTAAGTATGTGAACCGACGGCGAAAGCCCTGAATCAGCAGCATCCGCTTTAGTGCGGAATGACTCGCTTGAAGAATTGTGTGTTCTTGTGATTTTCCCAAATCGACACTAACCCACTTCCTCACGCATAGTCAACGGTCAATCGACAAATGTCGCACAGGACCGGTACGCCCTGGCAATCAGGCTTCTCGCGTCTTTTCACGGAGGAACAGAAATGGTGCATCTATCACGCAGCGACAAACAATCGGTTCGCTATCGGCAATTCCAAGAAGGCTACGCTAAAGTGCCCGCCGTCCAACTTCGAGCACTGCTTGAAGGTTACCGGCAACGAATATTCCGCCGTGACGAGGTGCGTGTGTTCGCAGCCACCTGGGAGGCCGCCGCCCTACACAGGGACAGCAAAGTATCGCTCTATCGAATCCTCAACTGCAACGCGAAGCATCATCCACGCCATCGGCGTATGTCCCACGTGGAAATCGACTCCGCTGCGAGCAAGCTCGCCACCCAACTTCCTAAATTGGAGCAGCAACTCGCAGAATGCAACGACGACTGCCAGTGGTCGGCAACCACAAAGCCGGTTGCTCGACGAGTTCTGCGACACGTAGCTCGCGGAGGTGCGACGACCGTTGAGGCCCTGTTCTATTTTGCCTTCTTCATGTGTCGCATTCCACAACGCAAGCCGATGCAACGCCTTCGTCCACAAGAACACTATGCTCGCTTCCGCTATGCGGACTTTCAGGAATGGACAGGCGTGCTGCGTACCTCACAGTCACGGCTTCTCCAGCGAATACTGGATAGGGGATTCCTCAATACGGAAGAGGTCCACAAACAAAATGAGAATGTCTACGGACAGCTCTACATCGACGGCCCGATGCTTTCGCTAGTGCGACCGAGACAATCAAATTGCCGCCGCCGTCGAGGCCGAATAAAAGCCAATACGCCGCCACCGCAGAAAATGACAACTCCTCTTGAAGGTATTGGCAACACCCCCTTCAAGATGCGGGCAACTCTAATAAACGGGAATCCTAAAACAGAAATCAAAAGACCAGAGAAGGCTTTGAAATTGAAGGAAGGACATTTTGCATGCCATGCCGACGCTGAACTACGGAGGATTGCACTGCGAGCAGCTCAGATGGCAGAGCAATGTCAATCGCAAGCAGCGTAGCAGACGCTTGTAATGTAGAAATTAGGTTTTGATTGCACTTTCCAGGGAGAGTGAATGTAGAACTGCGTGTAGTTCCGTAGCTCTTGGCTGGCGGTCTACAGCTGCGTTAGAATCGCAGATTGTCTACGAGTTGTAATTCGACTGCTGAGTGGTTCCCACGCAAAGCGATGTCCGCGAGACGATTGCTCAGTTAGTGAAGAAACGTGACGAACGTCGCGACTCTTTTGCTAGCGGCATCAAGCTCGCAATGGAAACCCCCTTCGGCAAAGATGCCGAAGAAGTCCGCAATGTGCTCAGCAAGCACGGCGTTAGCTCCCGACTAGGGGAGCAAGTCGTTCAGCTTGCCGAGCAACAGGCATCGTTTTCGGTGTTTGGCATTGTGGACGCATTGACACGGATTGCCGGTCGTTATGAAAACGCCGGTGACCGTTTATTTGTGGACCAAAAGGCAGCCTCGCTCTTGAGCTTGGCTGCTTAGGTCCTTTTTCTCTGTCCTCCATTTAGGCAAGAAAGGAGATGATACGATGTCGGAAAACAATCGACCCGTTCATCAAGTTCGTATTGGTAAGATTAAGGCCGCTGTTTTTGAGAACGGCGACAACGCTCCTCGCAAGGTCCAGTTCACCGCCCTCTACAAAGAAGGAGAGGAGTGGCGAGGTTCAGCTAGTTTTGCTCGTGAGGATTTGCCGCTGCTGATAAAAGTAGCGGACCAAGTCCACAGTTATCTGTACGAGCAGAACGGTTCTGCTGGCCAGTAAAAGGTTTCTTGAGGCCACCATGCACCACCGGCCTCTCAGTTTAATGAGACCAAAGTTTGCACGCCGACATGCAGTGCAGTCAAGAGCACTGCCGCTAGATAATAGGGCCTAAATAGGCTTCGGTCCCAGAGTTTGGAGAAGTCAATTTATCGAACTCACAGCGGTCATTTCGACCGACGCGGATTCGCGAAAACCGCTTCTGTTGGAAGTCTGGTACTCCTGTGCAGTTTAGCAAGTCGCGTTTCGACGCTGCGGAGGGGGCATCCTGGTGCACGTACGAAATCTTCAAACTCGCACGGGTGAGGAACACCTCACGCATTTCGGACAATTGCTCGAACGGAGAGGTTGATGCAACCGCGTTGAATTTCAGTGACCGCAAGATGCATGCGGTCTGGTACATTGCGCCAAGCAAAGCTTGGGAAAGGGGGAAGAGATGTAGGGATACAACTTTGAAACCTTTCATCGGAACCTTGCGGGTGGAAAGCCCGTCCAGTAGAGCCTGACCAGCAACTGGAAGAGAGTCTTGCGTGGTGGCAGGGTAACCTGTCCTGCGAAGCGTAGATATCGAGTCCGAAAGCCATGCTATTGAGCGTCGAAAGACCATTCGTGGGAGCCTTTGCCTTTGTACCACCAAGGGCCACGCTGCGGTACCGTTATGGTCTGGTATCAACAGTCCTGCCGGCGTCGGAATGGAACATGTGCAAACGGACAATAGGGGTTCCCCAGGAACTTGGGAGATCCTGCCGTCTCCTCGGCTATTCCCGGTTGGAGTACCGGGTTACCAACTCCAGGCCTTGGCGGCGCACTCGTCTGCCAAGGAGCGAACTAACGAGTGCCACCGAGGTACCGCCAAGCGACGGCAATGCGCGAGCTGGTTCCAGGCAGCTACACTGCCGGGGGCATCGACATGGAAATCGGAGAGGACAATCTGAACCTGGACTTCGATCTGAAGTAGCAAGGACGAAGGGGCCGCTGTGCCCAATCGCTATGCCCGCGAACCGGGAGTTTCGTAAGACCAGGGGCATCCCAATTCAACATTGCGCGCATATTTTTGGACGAAGTCGTGCGCCTCGGATTGGCATCTTCGTTATCTTAAGCGTATCTGGTATTGAACTTCGCAGGCATTGGCGAACGAAAATTCTGATACGCCGCACTTCGCCGATACGGATTCAAAACGGCTACTCGCTAGAATCTATTGACGTAACGCAAAGCGGCCGCTCGCTGCGGTTGGCATCCGGTTTTCGTCTACCGAAGCGACGTCTGACAGACCGAATCACGGCAGCAGGTCCGCTGTTGGATTTGCCCCCAGCCGGGGCAGCTGGGGGCGAACTTTTTGTCTTGGTGGCTGATTGTCTTGGTGACTGAGTCATCCGCATGCGGAATAACTTTTCCTTTGATCCCCTTGAGTTGACGGACACTACCTGAGGATTGAAATCGGGGATCGTATGAAAAGCCGCCTGCTATTCTGGTCAATTACTGCATCACTTGCGGGGTTCCTTTTCGGCTTCGACACGATCGTTATTTCGGGCGCGGAAGAAGACATCCAGCGGCTCTGGCAGTTAGACGGTTTCTGGCACGGACTGTGTATGAGTGCTGCCCTGTGGGGGACGGTCATCGGCTCGATCTTTGGCGGTATGCCTGCGGCCAAATTCGGGCGTCGTAAATGCCTGATCGCGGTCGGATTCCTGTATTTCATTTCAGCGGTCGCGTCCGCCATTGCTCCGGAACCGTGGACCTTCATGATTGCACGGTTCATCGGTGGGCTGGGCGTAGGAGCAGCGACGATCTCGGCACCGATGTTTATCGCTGAAATCTCGCCTGCGAATAACCGTGGCAAGCTGGCGGGCATGTTTCAGTTCAACATCGTGTTCGGCATCCTGGTGGCTTTCGCCTCCAACTGGTTAGTCGGCAATACGGTTGGCGAGGCCATTGCCTGGCGGCTGATGCTCGGTCTTGAGGCCGTGCCTGCTCTGGTCTACACCATTCTGTCCTTCACGCTGCCGGAAAGTCCGCGCTGGCTGATTACACATGCGAATCGGCGGGACGACGGCAGGAAGGTTTTCAGTCAGATCAATCCGGACATGACGGACGCCGAACTTGAAGCGCTGGTGGACGAAGTCGAGGCTTCTGTCGCCGACAAGCAGAAGACGGCCCACTTTTGGACACGGCATTTACAAGTTCCGATCATGCTGGCGTTTCTAATCGCATTCTTCAACCAGTTCTCTGGCATCAACATTATCCTGTACTTTGCGCCGCGCCTGTTGGGTCTGGCGGGTCTATCAGATCCACTGATGGCTTCCATTTTGTTGGGAATCACGATGCTGATTTTCACCTTTGCGGGGCTGGCCCTGATCGACAAGCTCGGCCGTCGAACCCTCCTTTACATTGGTTCAGTCGGCTACATCGCGTCGCTCGGCATCTGTGCATGGGCCTTCCTGAGTACGCCGGCTTTCAACGTCGTTTCCGCTGCTGGTGATTTAGAGTACGCGGCCGATACGGTCATCGCGATCGAAGCTGGTGAGCGATTCGTGGCGGAGAAGGATCGTCCAGGCGTTTACGCTGCTTACAACGACGCCAAGGCAGCGCTGAGTAAGGCCAGTTCGCTGGCTGCCTACGAGGGGCAGCCGGCAGTGATCCCTGAGGAAGCATCTTATGAAGAGACCAAAGCCCTCGCCGAGGAAGCGACAACCGAGGCCAAGCAGTTCCTGGGTTTCAAGAGCACGCTCGTGCTGTTCTGTCTTATCGGCTTTATGGCCGCTCACGCCATCGGCCAGGGCACGGTGATTTGGGTGTTTATCGGCGAGATCTTTCCAAACGATCATCGAGCCGCCGGTCAGGCACTCGGCAGCGCTACGCACTGGGTTTGTGCCGCGGGCCTGAGCTTCCTGTTCCCCATTGCCATGGAACACTTCGTGCCTGGACAGCTCTTTGGGTTCTTCACCTGCATGATGGTACTGCAACTCACCTGGGTGACGTTCATGGTTCCGGAAACCAAAGGCATTCCACTGGAAGAGATGCAGGCACAACTCGGCATCGCAGAGGAGAATCAACATTGAAACGTCACACGATCGTTGGAATCGGTGAAATCCTGTGGGATGTTTTTCCGGATTGTTCGCGGTTCGGTGGAGCGCCTGCGAATTTTGCTTGCAGCGCGGCTGGACTTGGACGCGAACGGGTTGGCGTTCATATGGTAAGTAGCGTCGGCACGGATGACTTAGGGACTCGCGCGGTGGCTGCACTTGGCCATCGTAGCGTTGGTACTTCATACGTCGAATCGCAGGACAAACCAACGGGACAAGTTCGAGTTGAGTTAGACGAAATGGGCCGCGCGAACTATGAATTCGCGTCTGATACGGCCTGGGACAATCTCATCTGGTCAGATGATTTGGCGGAGCTTGCACGGCGAACGGACGCTTGTTGCTTCGGCACACTTGGCCAGCGTAGCGAACGCTCGTGTGCAACGATCCAGAAGTTCGTTTCGTCCACGGCGTCATCCAAGCTACGTGTCTTCGACGTGAACCTACGACCGCCATTCGTTTCCGATGCCGTTCTGCTTGACTCGCTCAGGCTTGCAAACGTTTTGAAGTTGAACGACGAAGAGCTGCCGGTGGTTGCGGAGCTTTGTGGTTTGTCGGGAACGAACCAAGACGTGATGCGGCAGCTTGCAGAGCGTTTTGAACTTCGCGCGGTTGCTCTCACCCGTGGAGCAGAAGGCGCGGTTTTGTTGCGGGGTAGCCAAGTCAGCGAGCACGCTGGGGTGAAGACAAACGTCGTTGACACTGTGGGCGCAGGTGACGCGTTCACGGCTGCGTTGTCTCTTGGACTGCTTGACCGAAGCAACTTGCAAGAAATCAATGAAGCGGCGTGTTCGGCGGCAGCCTTCGTTTGTTCACAAAGCGGCGCCACGCCGCATATGTCGCCGCTGAACGATTACTCAAGGTGTATGAAAACATGAAATCTTCGTGCGTGATTCTTCTTGTCATTCTCAGGTTCGCAAGCGGTACCTCATGTTGGGGATGGCGCGCAATTTGGGATTGGTAATGCGCCACTTATTCGGAATCGGGACTCCAAGGAGCCTCCAAAAAGACGGCGACAGTCTCTTTGTTGCCTACATTCGACATGCTACGGCTAGTGGCAGTAAACCCTCCAGTGCCGGCCGGCGTGAAGACATATTGTTCTCTATTAACTTGTGGTTGATAGTGCTATCTTGCACGTCTACTCGATTCCGTCAAAGGCAAAAGCAGATTAGGAGTATGTCCAGATGAACGGGGTATTGAGAGTCACTTTAGCCGGGGTGCTTCAAGCCGCGATTGTAATCGTAGCAAATGCGGAGGATTGGCCGCAGTGGCAGGGGGCCATTCGCGATGGCAAATCGAACGAGATGGGACTGCTCACCTCGTGGGACGAGGGGGGACCTCCACGTCAATGGCTCTATCAAGACTGCGGGTACGGTTTCGGGGGCCCAGCAATTGTCGGCGATCGCCTCTATATCATGGGCACGCGTCATGGTGAAGAATTCTTGTTTTGCTTAGACACCGAAACTGGAAGTGAGCTATTCAAAACAAAGATCGGGGCATTGTACGAGAACGACTGGGGCGATGGTCCTAGAGGTACACCAACAGTCGTCGACGGCAAAATCTACGCGCTTGCCGCCAGGGGAAACCTGGCGTGCGTAAACGCCAGCACCGGCGAGGAAATATGGTCGACCTCGCTACTAGATATTGGCGGCAAGATCCCTGAGTGGGGATATGCCGAATCACCCTTGGTGCTAGAGGACCGAGTACTCTGTACTCCGGGCGGATCTGATGGAGCGATCGTCGCGCTCGACCGTGCAAATGGGCAGGTCATTTGGAGGTGCGAAGACCTCTCTGAAGAAGCACACTACTCTTCGCTAGTCCTGGCGGAGGATGGCGGGCGTCGTATCGCGGTTCAGCTCTTGGCTTCGCAGTTAGTGGGTGTTGACCCTGAGCATGGCGAGCTGCTTTGGAGCCTGCCTTGGGGCGGTACGGTGGCTGTCGTCCCTACGCCAACTGTCAGAGGCAAGGAAGTCTATGCGTCTTCTGGATATGGAGCGGGCTGTATGCTAATCCGCCTCAATGGCTCCGCCGAGCCGGAGGTAATTTTCTCCAACAAACTGATGAGCAATCACCACGGTGGAATTATTCGGTTGGACGATTACGTCTACGGGTACGCCGATGGCAAGGGATGGCTATGTCAGTCCTGCGCCAATGGCAAGCGGGTATGGCGTGAGCGAGAAGCCTTCGGTAAGGGGGCCATCAGTTATGCCGACGGACATTTCTATTGTCTCAGCGAAGATGACGGTGAGGTCGCCTTGGTTGAACCATCGCCCGACGGGTGGGAAGAACGCGGGCGTTTTCGCCTTTCGCCACAGACCGAGCTGCGTAAGCCAGAAGGCAAGATCTGGACCCACCCTGTAATTGCCAACGGTCGACTTTATCTCCGAGACCTGGAGTACGTCTTTTGCTACGACATACAAGACAAGACGCGTAGTTCGATTAAGGCAGATGGACCTTAGTCCCTTAAAATGAGACCAGGGCCGGAACGAGAACTCAGCCGCTTTGAAGCCTCTTGATGTGGAGAGAAAATACCAAGGAGGTTGGACCACCCGTACACGTTTCCGGTGGATCGCTAAGTACAGAGGTCTAAACGGCCTCTGCAGATAGCTGCCGTCCTAACTCGCAGCCGCGGGACACAAGCTGAGGGTTTGAAGGCGGTTGGTGCAACTTCAGCGGCTAAGGCGTTCGCCGAACTGAACGAGGTGTCATTTCGCCAAGGACACCTCTGCGCGCCTGCGGCCCGCCAAATCCGCCGAAGATGGTCCAACTGTCAGTTGTGCGATCCCATTTTTCGCTGTTTTCTTCGAGACGGAGGTGTCCACGACCGCCATCTCGAACCGCTCCCAAAATCAGATTGGTTTGAGCTTCCCAGATTTGGGAGTATGATTTCCGCCGTAAGTCCTTTTTGCTGTTCTAGTTGACGTGGTTGGCTATGACGGATTCTGTACGTTTGTTTAATTGCACCCGATTCTCAGCGCGGTCGCCCACAACAACTGGTGCAGCGATCAACTCATCAACCGGGCGGTGCGATTTGCCCGCCGCGCATGCCAAGGGAAAAGTAAGCTGACAATTATTTCGCCTTCCTGTATCTCTCATTCGCGTGGTTCACGCTCAGTTTTGCGCACGTTCTGGGATAGGCTCCTATTTCCAAATGGAATTAAGTTCCCGTAACTCTATTGATGTGGCCGTAGCAGCACCACCGCGTGCGAAGGCCGCAATACTCCTGTTGGCATCATCAGCGCGTAATTTACATGGCATGTAGATCTGTCCGCCGTTCGCAAAAATCTCTATCGATGTGCGATCCACGATACACCGCAGGCGAATGCTCCCATCTTTTGCCTTGAGGGGGGCTCTTGATTCACCAAAAACCAGTTCCTCATCTTCGACGTTGTAGATAATTTCTTCACCTCGAATACTCAATCCAATTTCTTCCGCATCACCGATGTCGAGAACCGCTTCGATGTCGAAGAGTTCACCTTCAATGCCGGGTGCCGGGACACTTTGGTCTGCAGGGATAGGGACATCTGTCCACTCATGCTCATTTGCATACAGCTTCTCGATTTCCTTCACAGGATTCGCAAACATGCGAAGACCTTCATCCGTAGTATGCAGCGTCAATACTACGGGAAAACCGATCATCTGGTTGAATGGCATGCCTGGTGAGTCGTTCGTTCCCCATGTCATTTGAATGCGTCGGCCATCTTCCTTGGGAATATCACTGAATGTCTGAGAAGCGTAGAAGCAGTCGCCATAATTGAACTTAATCTCTCCGCCTTCTGGTTTGTAATGACTTCCATCGAAATCACCGATGAAGTAATCTCCTGCACCCCCATAAAGGATCCATTTCTTGTTGTCTTCATCGCCATCCACTGCCAATTGGAACAATTCCGGGCACTCATGAAAGGACTTGAGTACACTCTGAAGCTCCCATCGCTTCAAGTCTGGAGAACGGAAGAACGCCATGCGATTGTCGCTCAAGAAAAGGACAATTACCCATTCTTTTGTTTCTTCCCACCAGATGACCTTCGGATCGCGATTGCCTTCATTGATGTGGCCCTGTACCGGTTGATCGTGCTTTGTCCACGTGCGACCACGGTCGTTACTATAAGCGACGCCCTGCGTAAAAGGCTTCCCTTCGGACCACGGACTTGCGTCACCGGCATTGGTGTAAATGGTAATCAATGGCGGTTCATCACCTGTTTGGAAACCGGTCGTGTTGTTCCAATCGACAACGCCTGAGCCTGAGAACATGGTTCCATACTCATCAAGTTGGAGGGCATCACCAATTTCCTCCCAATGGACCAAGTCGGTGCTGACAGCATGGCCCCACGTCATATTGCCCCAATCCCAACCGTATGGATTGTGCTGGTAAAACAAATGATATTCTCCACCGTAGTACATCATGCCGTTAGGATCATTGTTCCAGCCTCGTTTGGAACTGAAGTGAAGCTGCGGGCGCAATTTCTCTTGGTAGACTTCATCCTCCCCGGGATAAGTACTGTCCACACGAATGGCAAAAAAGCTGTCCAACTGCTCGGCAGTGAGTCGTTCCGCTCTTAGTGTAGCCCTTTTACCTGCGAATTCTTTTGTCTCGATAAATGCCCACCAATCTGTCTTGTCTCTGGCAAGGTTAATCACCAGTTCGCGTACCTTCTTACCGTCAACCACCAGTGAAAGGATTTTATCCGGAGCTTCATTCTCAACGGGCAGTAGGATGTACTTTTCATCTAGCACTACTTCCCGTTCGATTCCCTCATGGACATCTTCCTGAGCGAAGACCGGCGCTGTTAGAGAGAGCATTGCAGCCAGACCTGCGGCCACGAATCCTGCCCGCATTACTTCGTGTTTTTTCTTCATTCTCTTCTTCTCCTTCATCTTGCTCTGACCAGCCACTGTACTCTTCTTATGGCTCAATATTTCCATCCGGCTTCGGAAGGCTGTCCCAGTTCTACGCTGTGTGCCCCCTGCCTAGGGTTCGAGATAGACGCGAGTGTAGGGGCTGGAAAGATAAGTGTTGAAACTCCGTGATTTGTATTTGACTACCCTTCCGTGATTGCTGAAGAAATCTATGTGAGATGCAGCGTGCTTGTCGATCTTGATTTCTGCTGTCCATGCTTCTTGCTCTGCATCGAACTTCATGTCACTCCAGTGGTCTTCTCCGATTCGTTGCCATAGAAAAGCTGCACTGGCTTCGGAGCCCCGGTCGTAGATCCACCATATCCTGCCGCTCTCCGCTTTTGGACCGTCCTCGAAACGCACGGTTACTAGAAGTTTGTCGTCGGAAATCTCATGGCTTATTGAAGGTGGTTCCAACATGGGTTCTAAGTCATCGAAGAAATGCCCGAGTATGAATGCCGGTAAATTATCATTCTCTTGAGCTGCATGATGTAGTTCCTGCCCGTGTCCGCCGTTTGGCTGATAATACGTGGGGATTCTTGGGAAGTTTTGCGCCGCCTGCAGAATGCTATATGAATTGAAATCGTGGGTTGTAGGATCAAAAAGCATCTCCACGCCTCTTTCCCTTAGCTGATCCATGTTTCTTGTTACGAAGATATAGTCTGCCATTTCCAGTGCGAGTTTACGGATGTCATCCCAACTGTGCCCGGCTTCCAGGGCCTCGTAGTTGTAATTGGACCCAAAGGTTCCACCAATGAATCCCGTGTAGAATTCTTTTTCGCGCTCGAGACGAATCTCGCCCTTTTCCACCTTTTCAAAGAAGCGTTTATTGTCCGCTTCCAATGCGTCCCATGCCTTTCTATCGCATAGGCGTATTGGTGAATCAGAGATTGTTCCGACCTCTGAGTAAAGTGCTGTGATTCGTTCATCACTGATGAGTGAGACCGTTGGCGAGGAGCCATGCTTAGATCCGCCCGATGCAGCAACCTTGCCCTTTTCGAAATGGTCTTTCTCAGCATAGGCCGCAGTAACTGCACGCATGATCGTTGCGGGCCATCCCCAGTATTGGACGGCATAATGAGGATTGAGTGTCTCAATAAAGCGCCTGGATAATCCTTCACGAAAGTCCCGCGGTTCACCGCCGATGGTTGTCTGGACCAAGCCAACGCCGCCGGCAATAAGAGCAGCGTCTAAACTGCTGATGCGAGCATCGTTTTTCAATACCTCAGGTTCTTCATAGTCGGTAGTCAGATGGAATCCCTTCGCTTTGCAATCTACTGGCACAACCATACGAAGAGGCACACGGTATTCCTGCCCCTCCCAGGCTTCACCGACACGAATAGTGACACATTTCTGGCGTGTCGGCGGATTGCCTTCAACGACATGCCAGTCTTTGATGACCTCGACTGCGAGTGTGCTCGCGTCGCGGATTTCATCCATGTCGAAAAGTGTGGTCTCCGCAAAACATGGCATGCACGATGCGCCCACAAAAAACACAACTATTGACCTCAGCGCAGCCAATGGGCCTAGGGCGCCCAGCGGAAGCCCGGTATTTAGCGAGTAAAACGCTAGCAACGGGTTCTTTCGCTGCGCAGTCATCAATAAAAAATACATAAAGCTGAATTTCATGAAACTCCTCCTATTTCGGAACCGCCTGGCCCTGCAGCCCGCCTACGACGGCCTGCGTTTCCGAAACCGCGGGATAGTCGCAGGGAATCGAAGGCTAGTGCTTTGTCATTGGCTAGTTTTAGGGTTGGTGTCTACGCATCTAAAATTGCAGAAATAGGTTGCGTCGACGCCAACCCTAAACATGAAAGTTGTCAAAGCACTCGGTTTGAGTTTCTTTATTTCCATATGGACTCAAGTTCCCGGAGCTTGATGGATCTGATTTCTGCTGCACCATCTCGTGCGAAGGCTGCTATCGTCTTGTTGTCATCATCAGCGCGTAATTTACATGGCATGTAGATCTGTCCGCCGTTCGCAAAAATCTCTACAGATGTGCGATCCACGATACACCGCAGGCGAATGCTGCCATCGCTTGCCTTGAGGGGTGCAGTTTGCTCACCGAAAACCAGTTGCTCTTCTTTGGGGTGATAGACGATTTCTTCACCACGGATACTCAACCCAAGTTCTCCCGCATCGCCGACATCGAGAACCGCTTCAATGTCGAAGAGTTCACCTTCGACGCCAGGAGCGGGGAAGCTATCGTCTGCACGGATAGCGACATTGGTCCACTCATGCTCTTTTGCATACAGCTTCTCGATTTCCTTCACAGGATTCGCAAACATGCGAAGACCCTCCTCAGTTGTGTGCAGGGTCAGCACCACGGGGAAGGTCATCATCTGATCAAAAGGCATGCCCGGAGCATGATTTAAGCCCCATCCGATTTGGATGCGACGGCCATCCTCCTTGGGAACATTGTTGAAGGTCTGAGATGCATAGAAGCAGTTGCCATAAGAGTATCGGGTCAATTTACCTTCGGGTGTGTAGTGACTTCCATCGAAATCACCGATGAAGTAATCGCCGGTCCCTCCGTAAAAAATCCATTTCTTATTGTCTTCATTGCCGTCCACGGCCAACTGGAATAATTCCGCACACTCGTTCGCCTCTCCGGTCTCCAGAATGCTTTGCAGTTCCCAGCGCTTGAGGTCTTTTGATCGGAAGAAAGCCATCTCGCCGGTATCGAGCCACAATACAATTACCCATTCCTGCGTTTCTTCCCACCAAATCACCTTCGGATCCCGGTTGTTGCCCTTCACATGGCCCTGTACAGGATTGCCTTCGTACTTGGTCCAGGTGCGCCCACGATCGTTACTATAGGCGATAGCTTGCGTAAAGGGCTGCCCTTCAGACCATGGGCCTGCGTCGCATTCGCCGGAATAGGTAAAGATGCAAATCAAAGGAGCTTCGTCACCGGTCTGGAAACCGGTTGTGTTATTCCAGTCAACCACACCCGAACCGGAGAAGATGGTTCCGTACTCATCCAGATGTACAGCATCTCCCAACTCTTCCCAATGAAGCAGGTCTCTGCTAACCGCGTGGCCCCATGTCATATTTCCCCCGAGCGCGCTATAGGGGTTGTGCTGATAGAACAAATGATATTCACCTTTGTAAACCATCATGCCGTTCGGATCATTATTCCATCCCCGCCTTGAAGAGAAGTGCAATTGGGGGCGCAGTTTCTCGGTGTAAACTTCGTCTTCACCTGGAAACGTATTATCAACACGAATGGCAAAGAAGCTGTCCAACTGGTCATCGGCGAGTCGCAACGCTCTGAGAGTGGCCCGCTTTCCACTGAATTCCTGCGTCTCCGTGAAAAACCAATAAGCTGGCTCACCTTGGGCAAGTCGAATCTTAAATTCGCGAACTTTCTCGCCATCCACCTCAAGTTCAAGTACTTGAGTTTCGCATTCATCTTCATTAATCTCGCTCGCTACGGGAAAAATTATGTACTTCTCATCAAGAACAAGTTCCCGCGCGACACCCTCGAGGGCATTTTCCTGCGCGAAGACCTGCAGTGTTGAAAACATGGCCCCTGTCAATGCAATCCGAACCAATCCTAATTTCAATCCGGTGTATCTATTCTTCATGTCCTATATCTCCTTAGTGCAAAGGCCTTCAACGATCCTGGCGGGTAATAGCACGCTTACCGACCGGCGGTTCTTTCACCGTCCCTTCCGCCGCGGCAGCAGCGGTGTCGTAGACCGACCGCATCTTCCAGCCCCTGACCGAGGCCTTGGCGTCTGCACCATCTGCGAAGACTTCGACGCCGAGGCGTTTGTAACCGTCCTCCATGCCGGTGGTAACAGCCTGGCGGCTGTTCGCAAAAACATCGACCATACCCTTGTCGAGGTAGACCGTCAGTTCGAGCGATTCGCCGTCCTCCAGTTCGAAGGGCGCCTTTACCTCACCCACGACGAGCTTTTTCTCGTCGGCGAGGTATCCGATGCGCATGGGGTCTCCGTCGTCGCCACAGAAGACGTTGAGGCCGAAGGCCTCCGCATCCGTAGGCTCGAAGACCGCACTGATTTCGGTTGCCGGGCCCGCAATCCTCTCGAGCTGCTTCCGCTGGCCCGCGGCAACCGAGACAGCGCCTTCGTCGGCTTCGTCATAGCGCAAACCCTGCAGTTCCTGAAGGGGTTTCTGCAGCAGCTTGCCGTCGACGAGGCTTATTTCACGCGGAAGCGACTGGCGGCCGCTGAAGTCCTCCCACATGCCGTCCGTCATCCAGGCCCACATGACGCGGCGCCCATCGGGAGTTAGCAACGATTCCGGCGCGAAGAAATCGGCATCGCGCCAGTTCATCAGGTGATGCTCCGTGGGCAGGTACTTTTCGTCCTTGAAATCGCCGAGGAAGTAGCGGCAGCCCAGGCGGTGGCTGATGCAGAGCAGCATCCACTTGTCGCCGATCTTGACCATGTTGGCGCAGGAAACGTCTTCGTCGGGATCGAGGCCTAAGTCTTCCCAGGGTGTATCATCGTGGAAGAGCTTGCCCATGAACTCCCAATTCTTCAAGTCGCCGGACTTCATCAGTTGCGGCGGCCCCCCACCCGAGATGGCGTAATAGGTGTCGTTGTTGAGCCAGCAATCAGGGTCCCAGTTGTTGCTGTCGGCCTCTTTGCCATCGGGCCCCATCGGGATGACGGGAATCGCCTCACTCCACGAATTGAGCGTGTCGTCGAGGGCGATCTGCACCACGTTCCGCTCCCGTCCTTCGCCGTGGTAGATGATCGCTGGCTTGCCTTCCTTGGTAAGAAAAGCCGTGCCGCTGAACATCCCGTAGCCGCCGTTCACGGGCGGTGCGAGGGTGGTTTCGTGCCATTTCCAGTTCACCATGTCCTTGCTCGAGAGGTGAGCGAAGCAGCATCCGACGCTGTTTCTGTAGATGTAGTGAAAGTGATAGCGACCCTTGTAGTAGATGGCCGCATTTGGATCGCCCGGATCGGCAGCGCTGGGGCCAGGGTGAAAAATGTGGTAGGTCATCCAGTGCTCGGGTATCACCTCCGGCATGGCCGGCGTTTCGCCCGTCCATGCCGAGTACTCTGCCAATTCCCGCCAGCCATCCCCATCGAAGTCCAACGCCTCCTCCTTCTCCGCGGCAATGGCGGCCCCGCCCGCACCGAGCCACAGGCGGCCATCCTCCAACCAGGCTTTCTCCCTCAGTTCCGTGAAGACGAGGCGCCCGGTACTATCCTTCATCTCGTCGCCTTCGAAGTCGAACCATGCCCATGGCTTGATGTCCGATGCCTTATTGGGCTTCAGCGTCTTGAGCTGGTCCGGGGTCAGCGCCTGCGCATAGATACGGGCGTCTTCGATGGCCCCGACAATGGCTCCCCCACCTCCGATGTGCCTGCGGCCGAAGACAACGATCTGACCGTCCTCCTCGAAGAGGTCAAGCAGCTCGGCGTTGTAGGAGGTCAACTCCTCACCATTGCGGTAGATGGCGACCTTGCCGCCGCCGTATACGACGGCCATCTGGATCAGGGCGTCTGCACCAATCTCCTCGGTGGGGTAGTCCTGCTCCTCGTGGGTTCGCGTGAAATTTTCGCTGCCGGCCATCCATTTCCCGTCCTGGATCTCGCCGAAGACAATGGCGTCGAATTGCGTGCCACGTTGCAGTGTCAGCGCGCTGCCTGCACGGTATTCACTCTCATTGAGCATCACCCAGGAGACAAGGGTCTTCTCCCCTGGTTCAGCGGCGGTAGCACAGAATGGGCCGCCGCACAGAAGGAGGCCTACCAGAAGAGCCGAGAGTAAGGTTCTATGCTGAGTTGTTTTCACTTTTGCTGACGGTAAACATTCTGCGTGCTTTTTACACATCTTCTTTCACACCTAGGCTGACTTTTCTTAATTAATCCAGCACCTTAATTCCAAATAGAATAAAGTTCCCGAGAGATAATTCCATTGATAGATCGCAACTGACGAGTGACTAACCATCAGTAGATGGATTTCATAGACCAACAGGTTACTTTATTCACCTTGACGTCGGCTCCGTTGGCATACAGGGCAATATGCTGATTTTCGGGTTCGTATTCATGCCAGGCGACTGCGGCCTGGCGGTCATTGGCGAACACTTCAATCATCCCTTTGTCGATGAATATGCGTAACGTGAGGTCCTCGCCATCTTTCAGCCTAAAGGGTAGTTCAACATAATCCAGCGTGATCGTGTCGCGATCCGTACCCGATGCGATTTTGAACCCGTTTTCACCCTTTGCGTTGGCGAGAATGCGTAGCCCAAATTCGCTGGCCTGGGGAGCATCGAAGACAACTTCCAGCTCAATCGTGTCGCCCTCCATATCCTCCAGCACCTGGGTGTCCCCAGACTTAATGGTGATGTCCTCTACCTCTTTTTGATGGGTGCGAAGTTGGGTCAATTCTCTCAACGGCCTAATCTCTAGCATGCCGTCATCGTCAAGACTGAGTTCTCGGGGCAGCGATTGAATACCCGACTGAAGTTCTTCCATCAATCGGTCAAACTTCTTCGTCCGCGCAACACGCTGGTCGACGAATACCCCGGGTGTCGACCAGGCCCACATCACTCGGCGCCCATCAGGGGTGAGCAGCGATTCCGGCGCAAATAGATCCCACCCGGCCCAGTTCAGGAGGGCGTGATGATCTGGCAGGTATTGTCCGTCTTGGAAATCGCCCAAGTAATACCGGGCGCCCAGTCCATGGCTAATGCACAGCAGCATCCATTTGTCGCCGAGCTTAAACATGTTGGCGCAGGAAACGTCTTCTTCCCTTGCCACGCCCAGGTCTGCGGGGAAATCCGGATGAAACAGTACGCCCTGGAAGAGCCAGTTCTTGAGGTCTTTCGAGGTGGCTATTGTCGGATCCTCTCCGCCACTGAGGGCGTAATAGGTGTCGCCTATGCGCCAGCAGTCGGGATCCCAGTGCCGCATGTCGGCCGGTTTGCCGTCGGCGGTTCTAGGTTCGACGGCCATGGGCTTCGTCCATTGGCTTAATGCATCATTTTTCGCGAATGCAATGTGGTTTCTATCGGAATCCGCGCCATGATAGATGATGGCCGCTTTGCCTTCTTTGGTGAGCAGCGCCGTACCGCTGAACATTCCGTGTCCCGCCAATGGGGGCGTCAATATCGTCTCCTGCCATTCCCAATGCACCATATCATCACTGGTCACGTGTGCGAAGGAAGCGCCGTGACTCTGATAGATATAATGCAGGTGATATTTACCGCCGTAATAGATAGCGCAATTCGGATCCGCGGGAACCGCCTTGCTTGGACCGGGGTGCGCCAGATGATAGGTCAACCAGGGTGCGGGAATCGGGTCCGGCATGGCGGGCGTTTCGATTTCGAAGGGCGCGGTGGCAAATCCAAGCACACAGAACTGCATCAGAAGAATCATGATCGACAACCTCTTTGTATCGTACATTTTCTGTTCTTGGTACGCCTGTGATTCCCGCATTGCCTGTGATTCCCGCATTGTTAGTCTTCACTACGCCCGCAGCGGATAGAGAACATCACCTCGTCTTCTTCTTGCTCTGGCAGCTATTGAGCAACCACCTCGATACTTGCCCAGTAGCCGGCCTCATCAGCCCAGCCATTAGCCAAGTTGGAAAGTGACAGCTTGGTTTTTTGCCCGGCAAAACTCGACAGGTCAACCTCCACTTCCATCCATCCATCCGTCGAGGCTTCCTTGCCAATATCGGTTTCCTTTAGAAATACGCCGTTGCCTTTGATTAGCAGGGTCCAGTCGCCTTCAGGATGATGGCCTACTACCAGCCGTAAAACCGGCTTGCCTTTCGGGACATCGACTTCGGCAAACAACTCGCATCCGATAGCTTCATTCAACGGATGTGTGACTAGGACATTCTGCTTGCCATAGACTTCAGCGTTAATGCCAGGATTACTATCTTCCAGACAGTTCCTTGCGGACCATCCGGGGGCAAACTTTGCAACCTCTGCGCTGATGTCTATTGGCCGTGCTGCTCCCCGCACTCCCTCTATTCCGTGGTGTAGTGCGGCATATTCTGCTTTGGTCTGTCCGACGTCGGCAAAGGGCACAAGCGGGAATACCTTCTGATAGTCCCACTGCTGAACGGCGCAGGAGTAAATGACTGTTTTTGGCCACCAACCCTCTTTGGGGAGGCCGCCATGTGCTTTGATAGATTCGTCAAGCGCAAGGACCTGCGGGCCGCGCACGAAGGCAACCATTTCCGATTCTGCATTCGTGTCGTCCACAAGGCGAACTTCAATGGGAATGGTAACCTGAACCTTGTCGCCCGGAGTCCATTCTCTTTCAATCTCAACAAGACGATTATCCGATGCTGAGTAGGTCTTCCCATCTATAGAAGCCTGGAATCCTTCAGCCCACTCGGGCGCACGAAGTACAAGCGGGAAGCTCATGGCTTTCTCTGGATTTACTTCAATCTCGATGTCGCCATAGTCAGGATAATCTCCGCTCACATTCAAAGTTACATCACCTTCAGCGCAGTGTAGAGCGTGCTTCCCGGGGATGTATTGAAGCAAAGCCGGCTTGCCGTTGAGCGTACCGGATGCATGAGCAGGAATCATGGCGATGCCACGCGGGATACTGCTCGAGCAGCAGGAAATGCCCGGCAGAGACGGGTCGTGGCTCGATTCGCCAAATCCCTTATATCCAATGAGCGGCGTGTAATAGGTCACTTCGCCGTCAAAGGGGGATTCAGCACCTGTGAGTGCGTTGTAGATGGTGCTTTCGAGCGCATCTGCATACTTGACCTCTCCAGTAAGCTCGAGGAGACGGGTGGTCAGTTGAAGCCAGGTAACGGTAACACAGCCCTCTGCACACTCACGGCCAGGACGCAAAAGGTGGTCCTCATCGAAATGCTCATTATAGCTGGTCGTACCCGTAATATAGAGACGGTTACTAGCAATATCATTCCACGCGTTTTTGCAGGCGGCAAGGTAACGTTCATCTGGATCGACGCGGTACAATTCAAGAAGTCCAACAAGATTTGACGTCATCTCATAGGCTTTTTTATTGGCCGTATCGAATACGCTTCCGTGATCCAAGAGGCTCTTCAGAATTCCACTGCCCTCTTCTTTTGCTTCCGTTGAAGGGTCCTCTTTTCGATCCCAGGATTCGATGATGTAATGACAGAAGTCAAGGTAGCGCTGCTCGCCTGTTAACCGGTACAGTGTGGCCATGGGCTCGAGCACACTCGTGGCGGCCATGCCTTCATGGGCACTGGCACGCCGCAGGCTATTCCCCTTTACGACAAAAGTTTCATGGAGTAGATCGGCGGCGCGCTTACTTGCCTCGAGGGCTTTCTCGTCACCCGTTACTTGGTAGTACGAAAGCAAACCGATGAGGTTGTACTTGTGCATCCAAACGTCCCAGATGGGGCCACGCCAATCCACGCCATCACCCTGGTAAAAGTGATCTTTCTCTACGTAGGTGCCGAGATATCCGTTGTCAAGCTGACAGGAGATAAGTTCTTTGACGGCGTACTCCATGCGCTGTTTGAGGCGATCATCGCCCGTGAAACTATAGGCATGGCTGGCGGCGTGGAGGAACTTCCCAATGTGCTCGCCCACCCACCACTGCACTCCCGGGCGATGTTTGAAAGGCTCCAGCAGCAAATCTAGATCCAGGGTGAGCAGACGTTTCTCCACGTTGATTTGCATGCGATCGTGAAGCCAACTGTCGCTGTAGGTTGTTGCCTGGATGTCTGCCGGCTCAAACGTAAACGTCACCTTGTCCGCGATGGCGGGTTTGACAACATCCGCGGGCATTGCTTGTGCGACCGGTGTCCACGCCCTGAGCAAGGCGAACGCCACCAGTCCGATCCCTGCTGCTGATCCCCAGAGTTTTGCTACTGCCACACTATTCGTTTTCATAGTATTCCTTTCGTCTCTCGGTTGACCGTATCGCCTTATCGCCAAGCCGCTACGCTTGGCCTCTCTGTTACTTTTACATCCCCGCTGCATCTCGTCCAACAGTATCCGTGGGTCCAGTGAATCCCGGACCTCCGGCGCCCACGTATCCGTGACTTGCGCCGGAGGCGTCTGGGCTGACCCAGAAGGCGTAGAGCGAACCGTTGGTCAGATGGAACCGGAACCGAACGGGTTTGCCTGCGAGCGCCGCGAGGTCGTTGTTTTGCCAACTCACCTTCACAAGTGTTTTGTCGCCCGTGACCGCCGTGCAGTTCTTGACTGAAAACGGCTCGATTGCTTTGCCGTTTTCATCCAGCACTTCGACTTTCAACTCGCCCTCGGGGCAATCCACATTGACGAACAGATGCTTGCCCTGAAAAGTTACTGGTCTCGTGGTGAGCGTTTCGGTGTTCGATTCCGCATCCATTGACGCGAAGCCGTCGCGACGCAGCATAGCCATGCCTGTTGAACCATCCTTGTCCCAACTATCGCCTTCACGTGGTTTGGCGTAACCACAGAAATAGAAGTACAACTTGTCACCCACGACCAGAGGCCCGCTGGCACACGATTGCACATTGCCAAACCGCCAGCTCTTTTCTTCCCAGGCACTGGATAGGAACCGCCCGCGATAGGGGCGGTCCCAGTGGAAACCGTCTCGGCTGAATCCGAGCATAATATCATTGCGTTTTTGTAGGTTGAGTGGGCCGCAGTCTCCGTTCGTCGGCCCTTGCCAGATCGAGAATTGCCCGATCATGATGCTCTCGTAAGGTGAAGCATCAAGGTTATATAATTGGGGGGCTATGTTCGAGAACCTTGAATCGGTATGGCGAACATCAAGGTCATCGGCACCAGTCCAGTTTACGGACTTCCCCCCAGCCTCACCACGATAGATCTTTTCTTTACCATTTTCGAACTCGATACGAGGTCCATTGAAAGTGACTTCCTTCATCATCTCCGAAATAGTCGCACCTTCGATGTAAGAGCGTGCCCTGTCCTCAACTGGGCCTTCAGTCCGCTGACTAAGTACCCACACCTTGCGAAACGGGTTGTAAAAAGCCGTTGATCGGTCACCCCAGATGTCTACCTGCTCCTTCGGCTCGGACCAGTGAAGGCCATCAGGACTTGAACGGTAGACGAAAGACCAACCTGAATCGTCCCAAGTAGATCCTGATGGACTTCGCCTGTTCACTGAGTGGGGATTCTCGGAGGCAAAGTATTTGAATCGTTCCCGGGGATCTTTGGCCGCGAGATCCAGCATGACGGCAGAGGAGTCGAAGAAGCTGGGCTTGATCACGATGTTGGTGCCCGGCACGATGTCAAGTTCGGGCTTCTCCCAGTGGATGCCGTCCTCACTGCTAGCGTAGCGGGTGGAATGGGGTCGCGCGCCCGTATACCACAACTTGAAGAGCTCATCAGCCGGGTCGTAACATACCCCTCCACTGAAGGTCTTGGCGTACGATCCATATTTGTTTGACTCCCCGGGATTCCCCCGCTCGATCACGGGATTCTCCTGGCAATATTCGGGCTGATGAAAAGAACGCTGCAGCGTAGTTACTTCAATAAGGAAATCATCAACAAAGAGTTGGCGTCCCACATCAATAGGAATAACCTCAGGCGGATTCTCAAGGTAGGGAACCGGCATCGGGTCGCGTGAAATTGCACCATAATCCGGCGGCCATTGGTCCGGCAGTTCGATACCGTTGTAGAGCCTTTCCCCAGCACTCGCCGAACCAGCCGAAACCAGTAGTGCCAAGAACAGAAATGCTAACAATTTCCAGCTACTCATGACGCTTCTCCCCAGCTTCGTAAGTGGTTTCTTGCGCCGCAACGAATTACGCCATCCGCTGGCAAATCGAAATCTATTTTCGAACGTTAAAATCGGGGTGCCAAATTGAGAACAGGCTCTTCGAAACGTTGGAGCGACTTTTGAATTGTTTGAACGTGTACTCGATCATCGCGGAGAAGATCATGTATCTATGCCAACTTGTCCGTGAGTGCCCGGTCCTCGACTGCGAAATCATCTTCGAACCGAGCGAATGGAAATTCGTCTACGGCGTTTCGTCAATAGCTTCTATCGAGTAGCCGTTTTGAATCCGTATCGGCGTCGTGCGGCGTATCAGGATTTTCGTTCGCCAATGCCTGCGAGGTTCAATCCAGTGCGTCTAAGATAAAGAAGACGCCAATCCGGGGCGCACGAATGCGTCCAAAAATATGCGCGCAATGTTGAATTGGGGTGCCCATGGTCGTACGGAACTCACGGTTCGCCGACAAAGCGACTGGGCGCTGCAATGCGCCATCGCTGAGATACAACGCCACGGACTTGCGAATTTTGCCATTAGCCAGGATTATTGATGCTGGCGAATGTGGGATAGCCGTATTGGTAGAAGACCCCGATTCCAAGAACTGAAGTTGTAGAGGTTAGAGCAGGAGACAGACGCCATGGCTTCGAAAACGCGAAGGTCTGACTTCCTAAGATTCACCGTAGTTGTGATTTTCGTGGCGGCATTCGCTGTCGGCGTCAATGCAGAGGAGAATCCCATCGTCGGCACGTGGGAGCTGACGTCGGTTTGGAGGAAGGGGGAGCAGAAGGGAAAGCACATCGTCTCCATGAATCCGGACCTCACGGGGACCGTCAAGGACTTGGAGGTCGGTTGGACGTCGAAACTTCGGAACGTCAAGTCGGAAGGCGGCGCGGTGAGCTTCAGCTTTTTCTACGGTGAAACCGAAGAGTATGAGATCGGCTTCAGAGGCACGCTCGTCGACGACCAGATCAAAGGAAGATTCACCATAGCGGGGAAGCACGCTGTTGTCATCGGCGCCCCTCTCTCCGCGGCCGAGGCAGAAGCAGCGTCTGCCCAGCAGGCGTCAGCCCGACGATCGGTGTTCGATTGCTACGAGGCGCGGAGCTTCACGAGTTCAGAGGGCAACACGCTGCCGTATCGATTGTTTGTTCCTCGAGATTACAACCCAGATAAGCAATATCCGATCGTACTCTTTCACCATGGTGGCGGAGGAGCCGGCAGTGACAACCGGCGCAACCTCGAAAGTGCCTGCGTGCGAGAATGGATTCTGCCGGAAGTGCAGGCGAAGAATCCGTGCTTCATCGTTGCACCTCAATTCCCCGACAAGGAGACCTTTCGCAGTAGAAGCACTGAGTCAGCGACCGAGTTCATGAACGTCATTTTCCGGACCATGCATGAAATTCTCGACAGTCTGGAAACGGAGTTTTCCATCGACAAGAGCCGCGAATATGTGACGGGCCTGTCATTTGGAGGCGAATGCGTCTGGATGTCCATTGTCGAACGGCCGGATCGGTTTGCTGCGGCTGTGCCGATTTGCGCAACCGACGGGATCATCGGCATGGCCGCCGCCGAACGAGCAACGAAATTCGCCCAGTTGCCAGTTTGGATATTCCACGGCAATGCGGACGACACGGTGCCGGTAGATTCCTCGCGAAAGACGGTCAAAGCGTTGCGGGACACCGGCGGAAACCCAAAGTACACGGAGTACCCCGGCGTCGACCACTACAGTTGGGACAGAGCCTACCGGGATCCGGGCCTGATTGAATGGTTGTTCGCTCAGTCCCAATCGCAAAGCCCGCGGTGATGCGATTGGCAATGGCGTTGTAGCGTGCGTGTGCATGGAGAATCGTCTATCGATTACAGACAAGGTCAATCCACCATCCAGTCCAATCATCCCCGTGCCTTGGTGATTGGGCTCTCCAAGTTGACATGGAAACCGTTCCGCGATAGCTTTGTCGGCAACGCACGGTCTGCTCAAAACGTGCAGCCATCTCGTCCTGTCTCTTGTCCTGGCTAGGGCCCGCGAGGCAGCTCGGTTTCTCTAAGTCACTGACCAAGGAGTTTCAGAAAAATGTTGCATTCGAAAGCGAGTTTACGTCTGAAGTCGCAACGGCAGCGCCTTGTCGTCTTGCCGACGTTAGTGGTCGTGATGGTTGCGTCGGCGACCTTGCTGATGGGGTGCGGCGGGGCAAAGGGCTCGGCGAATACCGCCCACTTGAAAGGCAAGATCACCCTGGATGGACAACCAATTCCGTCCGACGCCTCCGGTTCGATTACCTTCAAGCCGACCCGCAGCGGCCAGGGACGGACAACCTTCTCGACGATCGACGACGGCGTGTACGATTCGCCCGACACGCCCAAAGGACCGGTGAAAATCTATCTCTCGATCCAGCAACCAACCGGAAGGATGATCAGTGAGGATGGGGGATCTGAGTCCGCCGAAATGCGCAGTCTGGTTCCGGCCAGCTACGCTGGCGGCATCGACATGGAGATCGCAGAGGACAATCTGAACCTGGACTTCGATCTGAAGTAGCCAGGACGAAGGGACCGCGCGCCCAATCGTTTGGTCCGCAAACCGTGAGTTCCCTACGACCACTGGTATCCCAATTCAACATTGCGCGCATATTTATGGACGAATTCGTGCGACTCGGATTGGCATCTTCGTTATCTTGGACGTACTGGATCGAACTTCGCAGGCATTGGCGACTGAGTCATCCGCATGCGAAATAACTTTTCCTTTGATCCTGATCCCGAATAACTTTTCCTTTGATCCCCTTGAGTTGGCATAGGAGGGCTACATCGTGCGACAACGTCAAACTACCCGGAGTCAAACGGCCCAGAGTCAAACGGCCCGGACAGACCACAGTCGGCGCGTTGGTTTTACTCTCGTCGAGCTATTGGTCGTAATCGCAATCATCGGCGTCCTGGTCTCGCTATTGCTGCCGGCGGTGCAGGCGGCGCGCGAGGCCGCCAGGCGCAACTCCTGCGTCAACAACCTGAAACAGCTGAGCCTCGCCATGCTCAACTACGAATCGGCCCAGGGGGGATTTCCTCCGATGGCGCTTACGTGGACGCAGGAGGAATACGAAGAGCGCTACGACGGCACCGGACCGGGAAGTTGGTTTGACGACCACGGTTGGTACACCTATGTAGCGCCTTACATCGAGCAAGCCGGTTTCACCAACGTACTCAACATCGACCTTTCGTTGAGTGACTGGAGCAATGAAGCGGCGCGCAAAGCATTCATGCCGATATACGCCTGCCCCTCGGACATTGGGTTGCAGAGAAACGAGTGGCCCGAACGCACGTGGGCGCGTATTCGCGGCAATTACGTGGCTAACGCCGGCAACACCAGCTACGGCCAATACGATATGATAGACAATCCGTTTTTTGGTGCGCCGTTCGGGCCCCGCGACCCCACGCCGCTGCGCAAGATCACCGACGGCACTTCCAACACGCTCCTGATGAGCGAGATCAAGGTCGTGCCCGAGTCCATCGAGTGGGGAGGTCCCATGTCCGACATCCAGACCGCTCTTGGCGGTCACGTGTTTACTGGCTGGAACTCCCCCAACTCGGGACAAGACGTTGTGGCTCGCCTCATCCCGCCGCTGGAGGATCTGGCCTCCAACAACATTCCCCCGCCCTGTAGGTCTCCTTGCGCTCTGCCCTTCGATTTTTCGGACCGCACAGTTGTTTTCACAGAGACGAAGATGCAGGCCATGGTCGCGCGCAGCCACCATCCCGGCGGCGTCAATACCTCGCGCTGCGACGGATCAGTGGCTTTCGTGTCAGACGACATCGACGAATTCGAATGGCGCGCGCTGACCTCCGCAGCTGGCGGCGAAGTAAACGGCGCACTGTGAGCTGCGAATCATTTTCCCTGGGATTCTCGACGCCATGCAAATTTACCGACTCCGCCATTTGGCGCTTGGTTGGCTGTCTGTCACTCTGTTCGCCCTTTTGGGCGAGCTCGGCTGTTGGGCGGTTGGCGCCGAACAGCTGTCGCGCGACAACGGGCGACCTGATCACCGGCTGATCTTTCTGGGCGACAGCGGCCCCCATCTGCCGGCGGCGCGCGCCGCGGTCTTGATTCCGGCGCTGCGCGGGCGCGGCATCGCCGTCGACTACTCCGAAGACCCGGATTTGCTCGCCTCCCCCAATCTGGCCCAATACGACGGCTTGATACTCTATGCCAACATCGACGCGATTACCCCTGAACAAGAAGCGGGATTGCTGGCTTTTGTCGAAGGGGGTAAGGGCTTTGTGCCGTTGCACTGCGCCTCGTATTGCTTTCGCAACAGCCAGAAGTTTGTCGACCTGGTTGGCGCCCAGTTTCAGGACCACGGCGCCGAGGTCTTCTCGACTCGCCTGACGCCGCGTGGCGAGCCGGTGTTTGACGGTTTCGGCGGTTTCGAAAGTTGGGACGAAACCTACATCCATCACCGCCACAACGAGCGCGACCGAATTGTGCTCGAGTACCGCGACCAAGGTCCCCAGGCCGAAGGACGCTCCGGCGAGCCGTGGACATGGATCCGCCGACAGGGAAAGGGACGCGTTTTCTACACGGCATGGGGCCATGACCTGCGCACCTGGAGCCACCCCGGATTCCAGAATCTCATCGAACGCGGCGTTCGCTGGGCCTGCACAGGCGACCCGGGCCTGGTTCCCGATTTTGTCAATCCGCAACCGTTCGAGCCGCCGAGGATGGTCGACGGCGCCGGCAGCCTCGACGCCATGCAATACGACGACGTGGGACCCAAGGTTCCCCATTACATGCCCGAAAGTGACGAGGACGGTCGGGGGCAGGCCCGCCACCTGATGCAGCGTCCGCAGCCGCCGGAAGAGTCGCTAAACTACTACGCGACGCCTGAGGGCTTTTCTTTACAGTTGTTTGCCGCCGAACCGGCTCTGGGGCCTAAGCCGATCGCCATGAACTGGGATGCCCGGGGCCGGCTGTGGGTGTGCGAATCGATCGACTATCCCAACGACTTGCAGCCTGCCGGGACGGGCAACGACCGGATTCGGATTTGCGAAGATTCCGACGGCGACGGAAGAGCAGACAAGTTCACCGTGTTTGCCGAGCAGCTAAGCGTTCCGACCGCAATCACCTTCTATCGCGGCGGGGCGATCGTCCAGAACGGCACGGAAACGATCTATCTCAAAGACGTCGACGGCGACGATCGCGCCGACCTTCGCGAGACGTTGATCACCGGCTGGGATATGAACGACACGCACGGCGGCGTGAGCAATTTCCACTATGGCTTGGACAACTGGATCTGGGCGATGCAGGGCTACAATCCATCCACCCCGCGGTATCGAGACCCGGAAGGCGTGATGCGCGAAGGACAGTCCTTCGGCATGGGGTTCTTCCGGTTTCGGCTCGACCAGAGCGATCCGCCGCGGGTAGTCGACCTGGAGTTTCTGCGCTCGACGGACAACAACACGTGGGGACTGGGAATCAGCGAAGAAGGTCTCGTGTTCGGTTCCACCGCCAATAACAATCCGAGCGTCTTCATGCCCATTCCCAATCGCTATTATGAACGGGTCCTTGGCTTCTCGGCTGACATGCTGGGAACGATTGCTGATACGCCAAAGTTTTCGTCCCTCACCGACAAGGTGCGCCAGGTCGACCACTTCGGCGCCTACACGGCCGGCACGGGACACGCGTTGTATACAGCGCGGGCCTATCCGCCGCAGTGGTGGAACAAGACGGCCTTTGTCTGCGGACCGACAGGACACTTGGTGGGGGTGTTTGTGCTGCGGCGCGACGGCGCCGGATACCGGTCGTCCAGCCCGAGCAACCTGGTTGCCAGCCGGGACGAGTGGTCGGCGCCCATCATGGCCGAGGTGGGGCCTGACGGCTTCGTGTGGGTTCTTGACTGGTACAACTACATCGTGCAACACAATCCCACGCCTGTGGGGTTCACCACCGGCAAGGGCGAGGCCTACGAATCGGATCTCCGCGACAAGCGACACGGGCGCATCTACCGACTGCGATACGACGACGGCGAACAGACGTCCGCGCCCCCGCCGCTTCAGGCCGCGAGTCCCGCAGAGTTGACGGCGACGCTGCGCCACCCGACGAAGCTATGGCGACTGCATGCACAGCGTTTGCTGGTGGAGCGGGGAAACCGCGATGTGGCGCCGGCGTTGATCGAGATGGTGCGCGACGGCAGCATCGACGCGATCGGACTGAATGTGGGGGCCATCCACGCGTTGGGCGCCTTACGCGGATTGGGAGCGTTCGACAAGCACGCCCTGCCCGCGGCGGTTGAGGCGCTGCACACCGCGCTGGCGCATCCGTCGGCGGGCGTGCGCCGCATTGCGATTGCCGCGTTGCCGCACAACGAGACCTCGCGTACTGCGCTGCTGGAATGCGACGTGCTGCGCGACGACGACGCGCAAGTGCAGTTGGCCGCCGTCCTGGCTCTGTCCGACATGCCGCCAAGCAGGCAGGGCGCCGAGGCGCTTGTTGCGCTTCTAGCCGACGGGGCTGGGAGCGACCGCTGGATTGCCGACGCGCTAACCAGCGCAGCGGCCATGCACGGCGTGCAGTTCCTGCAAGAACTGGCCAGCAGCTTGCCGCGTGATTCGACCGACCGGCGATCGCTGCCAGCCGCCATTTCCCGGCTCGCCGGCGTCTTGGGTGAACACCTGGCTCGCGGCGACTTGGATGCGGGCGATCTGGAAGCGTTGCTCAATGCACTTGCCGATGCAGACGAGGGCCTCGCCTCGACGGTCATCGCCGCCGTCGCCAAGCACTGGCCTGAGGACCGGGCGGCGTCGTTGCCGCGCTCAGCCGAAGGAGCGATCATTCGCCTGCTGACGCACGTTTCGCTCGACGCCAAGAGCGACCTGTTGCGGCTAGCTCGACAGTGGCATGCCGGCGACATGGAAGAACTGCATCAACAGCAAGGCGAAATGCTGCGCGCGCAGGTAGCCAACGCTGATCTGCCCGACAGCGAGCGGATCTTCGCCGCGCAGGCGTGGGTGCGATTGGACCCGGACGACGGTTCCATCGTCGAAGAGTTGCTTAGCACAATCACCCCCCAGACGTCGCCGTCGCTGCTGGTCGGGCTACTTCAGGCGGCCGCTGAGAGTCGCTACGACGATTTCGGCGCAGAGCTGGTCCTGCTTTACGACGGCCTGCTTCCACAGGGCCGCGAAGCGGTGTTGGAACTTTTGCTTCAGCAGCCTGATTCGACTAACGCGCTGCTCGACGCGGTCGCCGCCAACGAAATCGACGTCGCCGCTCTGAGTCTTGAGCAGATTGCCGCTCTACGAGCACATCCCGTCGAGACCATTCGCAACCGGGCCGCCGAGTTGATCGTCGCCGGCGGCGTCAACCCCAACCCGGACCGGCAGAAAGTGCTGGCCGATTTACTGCCGGTCGCCGAGATCGCCGGCGACGCCGCCGAGGGCAAAAAACTGTTCGCCAAGCACTGCGCCGTATGCCATTCGCACGGAGGCACGGGCGCCACAGTCGGTCCTGATCTCACCGGCATGTTCGTGCATCCCAAGCGGGACGTCCTCGGCAACATCATCGACCCCAGCCGCGACGTCGAAGGCAACTACCGCAGCTACTCGGTCATCGCCAATGGAAGAGTCTATGCCGGACTGTTCGCCGGCGAGTCGCGCACGACCATCACCATGGTCGACTCTAGCGGCAAGCGCCATGTCATCCAGCGGAGCGACGTCGACGAAGTGTTTTCTAACGACCTGTCTCTAATGCCCGACGGTTTCGAAAAACAGCTTTCGCCAACCGAACTGGCGAACGTGCTGGAATTCCTCGCTACGCCCCAGCGTTACGTCCCGCTCTCCCTGGCACGCGTCGCGACAGCAAGCAGCGCCAAGCCGCTGTTCGAGGGCCAGGCGGACGGTCCTGATCGACTGGTGCTGCCCGACTGGAAACCCAGAACCGTCGGCGGGGTGCCGTTCACGCTCGTCGATCCGCAGCAAGGCGCTGTGCGAAACATACTGCTGTTTCGCAGCGATCGCTCGCCGCTCACGCAGCGCATGCCCGAGGCGGTGCGTCTTCGGTGCGGTTACCAGGCCAAGACCTTGCACTTGCTAAGCGGCGTGAGCGGTTGGGGATTTCCCACCGAGAGCGAAAAGACGCCGTCGCTGATCATTCGCCTGCATTACCAGGGCGGTCGGACCGAGGAGCACGAATTAAGAAACGGCGTCCATTTTGCCGATTACATCCGTCGCGTCGATGTGCCCGGATCGGAGTTCGCATTCGCCATGCGGAACCAGCAGATGCGCTATCTGGCGATCAAGCCGGAACGCGAGGAGCAGATCGTCGACATCGAATTCGTCACGGCAAGCGACTCCACCGTGCCGATCGTGTTGGCGGTCACCGCCGAACTGCCATGACCGCTCCACCGCGCGCATGGTTAGGGCCCTACTAACGAAGAACAAGAACGAAACGGATTAACCATGTTCACTGTCGAGTCTTACGTTGTTGCAGTGCTGATGTGCGTCATCACTATGCTCTGCTGGGGTTCGTGGGCAAATACGCAGAAACTTGCCAGTAAGGAATGGAAGTTCCAGCTATTCTACTGGGATTACTGCATCGGAATCCTGTTGACAACGCTGCTCTTGGCCTTCACCTTGGGCAGCGTTGGCGAGCAGGGCCGGCCGTTCATGGAGGACGTTCGCCAGGCAGACGCTCAATACCTACAGAGCGCGTTTGTCGGCGGCGTCATATTTAACTTTGCAAACATCTTACTCGTCGTCGCCATCGATATCGCAGGCATGTCGGTCGCATTTCCCGTAGGGATTGGCCTGGCCCTCGCGCTGGGAGTGATCGACAATTACCGCAATCAGCCGGACACCTACACCATGGAGCTGCTGTTCGCAGGCGTGGCGTGCGTGGCGGCTGCGATCGTCGTCAACGCGCTGGCCTATCGCCGGCTTTCGACGGACAAAAAAGCGACCGCGCTAGGAGTGATCATCTCCGTAGTTTGCGGCGTCTCGATGGGTTTTTTCTACGGACGGGTGGCCGCCGCGATCTCAGGCGACATGGTCAATCCCGAGGCCGGGAAATTGACGCCGTACACGGCGTTGGTGCTGTTCTCGCTCGGCCTGCTGCTGAGTAACTTCCTATTCAATTGGGTCGCGATGAAGTGGACCGTCAGCGGTGAGAAAGTCAACGCGATCGATTACTTCACGAAAGGCAATCCCCGGCTTCATCTGGTCGGGATCTTAGGTGGTTGCATCTGGGGGATTGGCATGTCGTTCAGCATGATCGCTGGGGACGCTGCAGGCTACGCGATCTCCTACGGATTGGGTCAGGGCGCTACGCTCGTAGCCGCTTTCTGGGGAGTGTTTATCTGGCGCGAATTCAAGTCCGCGCCGGAGGGAACCAATACGTATCTCGCCGCCATGTTCGTGTTTTACATTATTGGTCTCGGCTTAATCATTGGAGCTAACAAGGAAGTGTTTGGCGGCGCAGCGACTTGAACCGCCGGACTCTCTGCGCGAGATGCGCGTCGAAGGAGCAGCAGGCATGGGTAGTAAGATTGCAGTCGTCGGTAGTTCTAATACCGACATGATTATCAAAATGGAGCGCATTCCCAAGCCGGGCGAAACCATCCTGGGAGGCGAATTCACAACTGCCCCCGGCGGAAAGGGCGCTAATCAGGCGGTTGCGGCGGCGCGGGCGGGCGGCGCGGTGCGATTGGTCGCACGTGTGGGGACGGACATGTTCGGCAATCAGGCCGTCGAGGGCTTCGTCGGTGACAACATCGACGTCAGCCACGTCCTGCGGGATCGCGGCGAGCCTTCGGGCGTTGCGCTGATCTTTGTCGATCACCAAGGTGAAAACAGCATCGCTGTCGCGTCCGGGGCGAATGGTCGTCTTAGCCCGGCGGATGTACAGGCCGCCACAGGGGCAATCGCCGAGGCCGACGTGCTTATCATGCAACTAGAAACGCCCCTTGATACCGTCAGCGAAGCAGCCGCGATCGCCGCTAGGGCAGGCGTGAGGTCGATTCTCAATCCTGCGCCTGCCCAAGCACTCGACGACGAGCTCCTCCGTCGAATTTCTATTCTGACGCCCAATGAGAGCGAGGCGGAACTCCTCACCGGCTTGGCGATCAACACCGACGCGGACGCCGCAGAGGCGGCCAACGCTTTATCTCAAAAAGGCGTCGGCGTCGTTCTCATCACTCTGGGAGCCCGCGGAGTCTTTGTCCATGGCGACGGGGTGCACGACCTCGTCCCAGGTTTTGAGGTGGAAGCTGTTGACACGACCGCTGCGGGGGACGTCTTTAATGGGGCCCTGGCTGTTGCATTGGCGGAAGGCACTCCGCTAGGAGAGGCCGTCCATTTCGCAAACGCCGCGGCGGCCATCTCAGTAACCAGGCTTGGCGCCCAGCCCTCCGCTCCAAGTCGCCAGGAGATCGATGCCTTCTTGCGCGAGCGCAGCTGATCATTTGGGCGTATTCATGATTGATATGTTGAAATGCGTAGTATAATCAAAGGGTTGCGGCGGTCGCCGCCGCTTCCGCGAATCACCACTCGCGCCGTGTGGCGTGAGCTTTACATGTCCGCCAGCGTTTTCCGACCCCTATGCCCGAACTGATCGGTCTAAACCTATTGCCCGACGAGGATTACCGCCTCGACGTGATACACGGCGTGGTCGACTACGTCCGTCGCGAGCCGTCGCTGCGGTTGGCTACCTTCGGTGGGGTGCCCTACGTCCCGTGGGATGAACTGGGGAAGTTCCGCGGCGCCGGAGTGATTGCCATGGCCCACACTCGCCGCGCTGTGCGGCGACTCGTGCAGCTGCGGCTGCCGGTGGTCAATGTCTCGTCTCAGATTCACCAGGACGAGTTGGCAAGCGTGACGACCGACGACGCGGCCGTCGGACGACTCGCTGCGGATCATCTCCTCAACTGCGGATTGAAGAAATTCGTCTGCGTGTATTATCCGCGCTGGGCCAACGACGAGGCGCGGATGGCCGCGTTTCGCGACAGAGTTAGCCGGGCTGGTTTCCCCGTGGAGGCAGTCGCCGTTTCATTCTGCCAATCGGTCGAACGCTTGGAAACCGAACGGCCGGAAGTCGAGATCGAGAAGCTTGCCCGTAAACTGGACAAACTGTCACGGCCGGTAGGCATCTTTGCTACGCACGACGAGTTCTCAGCCGCTTCGGTCAACGCATTACGCTCGCTTGGAGCCAGCTTGCCATACGATGCGCCGATACTGGGCGTGACAAACAACAGGCTGATCTGCGCGTCGTGCGACCCGCCCCTTTCCAGCATCGTGCAATCGGGCCAACGGGTCGGCTTCGAGGCGGCCGCTGTGCTGCATCGACTGCTCCGTGGCGAACGACTGGCTGAACGGCATCTTCACCTGCCGCCCCTTGAGGTCGCCGTACGTCGGTCTACCAATGTCCTAGCTACGCGGGACGTACTGGTCGCCGAGGCGATCGACCAGATACGGCTGCGGTCTAGCGAACCGTTTACTGTCGCTGAGCTGGCCGAGCTGATGTGTGTATCGCGTAGCGGGCTCTACAAACGATTCATGGCCGCCTTGGGACACACGCCCAACGAAGAAATTCGGCGCGCCCGATTAGCTCGGGCCGAAAAGCTGCTCTCTACCACCGAACTGCAGATTCCCCGCGTGGCGTACGACTGCGGTTATCGCAGCGTCGGAGCTTTCTGTCGCGCCTTCCGCCTTGCCGTCGGCGCAACTCCGATTGAATATCGCAAGAGGTCCCGCTCTTCCGCTTAGCGGCGAGTCCTCGCGCGCAGGATCCGGGGGGGTTATTTGCCGCCCCCTGTTTTGCATCTTTGCGTTTCAAACGGATCCGTGTCGAAGCTGCACGAGCCTAGACCACGCGTCTCGCAACGCATGCCGCGATCTCGCGAGATCGACGATCGTTCGCATTCAAGCCACCGCGAATAACCGGCGGTGGACTTTGCCTACGATCGCCCGCCCCGCCCCCGCGCAGTTGCCACGAGACGAGGCCGCAGCGACGCCCCATTCGTGACCGTGTCAACATTGCGCAAATATTTATGGATGATTTAGTAGGCAGATGCGCTGCTTGGACGTTACTATACATATCTCATTCGCACTCATCGCGTTTGAAGAGTGCGCCGCCGAGCGAGCGTCGCAAAGCTTGTGCAGGGGAATACAGCTTCTCCGCGTCGGCGCGGACTGACGAGCGGGCCCACGCCACTTACCAGCAGAGTCTCAAGGAAGAGTTGCCCGCGGTCGGCCGGATCTGAGAACTCCGGCTCATCCGCTATTGAATCCCGGAGTTGCCGATGCCCCTACGCCTTACCGGTCTTATCGCCGCGACCTGCACGCCGATGCGTCCCGGCCACGCGATCGACCTGGACGCGATCTGCCCGCTGACCGATCAGCTCGTGGCCGACGGGGTCGAGGGCCTCTACGTCTGCGGCAGCACCGGCGAAGGCGTGTCGATGACCACCGACGAGCGGAAACGGGTCGCCGAAGCGTTTCTCGCCGCGGCGGGCGGGCGCGTGCCTGTGATCGTCCACGTAGGCCACAATTCTCTGGCCGACGCCCGCGATCTGGCCCAACACGCGCAACGCGCCGGCGCCACGTTTACCTCCGCGGTCGCCCCGAATTATTTCCCGATCGCTAGCGTCGAGGTGCTGGTGGACGCGATGGCCACGGTCGCCGCCGCCGCGCCGGAACTGCCGTTCTATTACTATCACATTCCGGCGATGACCGGCGTCGACCTCGACATGATCGAGTTCTTGCGACAGGCCGGCGATCGTATCGACAACTTCGCCGGGATCAAATACACCGCCAACTCGCTCGACGAATATCAGCAGTGCGTCGCGCTGGACGACGGGCGATTCGACGTGCTGTACGGCTACGACGAACTGCTGCTGCCGTCGTTGGCAGTGGGCGCTCGGGGCGCGGTCGGCTGCACCTACAATATCGCCGCGCCGCTCTACCGCCGCATCATCGAGGCTTTCGACGCCGGCGACCTGGCCCGTGCCCGCGCCGACCAGCTTCGGGCGGTGCAAATGATTCGGACGTTGTCCCGCTTCCCGTTCCTGCCGGCCGTCAAGGCGGTGCTGGCAGTCATCGGCGCGCCGTGCGGGACATGTCGGGCTCCGCAGCCACAGTTGCGCGACGCCGAGGTGCAAGAGCTTTGCGCCGAACTTGAAGCAATCGGCTTTTTCGATTGGGCCCGCCGCACGACCGACGCCTTGCTCCGCTAAACTTAAGACGCAAGGGAAACCATCACGCTCGTGCGCATCTCGCTTTTGTTTACGTACCTGCTGGCGGCGACGGCCAGCCTACCAACGGCCATCGCCCAGACGTCCTCGTCGTCGGCAACGCTCAAAGCCACGTTGCAGTGGCAATCGCTTCCCGATCTGCCGGACGCGCTAGGCGTGGCCGGTCCATTTGTCGGCGTGCACAGCGATACGCTCATTGTGGCGGGAGGTGCGAACTTCCCTGAGCCGCATTGGGAGAACGACAAGTCCTGGCACGCAGACGCCTGGGTAATGACTCGCGAGGCAGACGGCAGCCTCCAATGGCGCACAGGCCTGGCGCTCGATCACCCCGTCGCCTACGGAGCCGTAGCGGCCACTTCTCGCGGCGTCGTGTGCATGGGCGGCGACGACGGACAGCAGGTCGCTCAGCGATGTTTTGTCATCGTCTGGGACGCTGCCCAAGAGACAATCGAACAACGCCCCCTGCCGCAACTGCCCGAGCCGTGCGCCTACGGCGCCGCGACAGCAATCGGGGAGGTCGTCTATTTGGCCTGCGGGCAGCGCGGCGCCACGCTCGATACGGCGAGCAACCACCTTTGGCGACTCGATCCCTCAGCGGATAGCCCCCAGTGGGAAGTCCTACCGCCGTGCCCCGGCCCTCCGCGGGCGTTTAATATGACCGTTGCGCAGCATAACGGTTTTGACACGTGCATTTACGTCTTTGGCGGACGACGCCAGAAAGCAGACGTTGCCGGCCCCTCAGGCGTCGAGCCGTTGCACGACTTGTACGAGTACAATCCCCACCTCAACCTCTGGCGCCGCCGCGCCGATCTGCCGCAGCCGCTCATGGCCGGGACCGCTGTGGCCGTAGGGCAGTCGCACCTGTTCGCGCTCAGCGGGGCCGACGGAACGCTAATGACCAGGGCCGACTCGCTCAAGCTCGATCACCCGGGCTTCCCGAAGCGGATGTTGGCGTACCATACCATTACCGACACGTGGATTGACGCCGGGGAGACGCCGGCCAATCCGGTCGCCACGCCTGTGGTGCGATGGGGCGATCGCTTCATATTAGCCTCCGGCGAGATCAAGCCTCGCGTGTGCACGAGCGAGGTTTGGGCCGTCGCCCCCACAATTGGCGCAGAGCCTTTTGGCAGCGTGAACTTCACCGTGTTAACGCTCTACCTGCTGGCGATGGTCGGCGTTGGCGTTTATTTCGCAAGCAAGAACAAGGACACCGACGACTATTTCCGCGGCGGCAAAAAGATGCTGTGGTGGGCGTCGGGCTGCAGCATTTTTGCAACGATGCTTAGCTCGGTCACCTTCATGGCAATCCCCGCCAAGGCGTACGCGCAGGACCAAGTCTACTTGCTGGGGAATTTGATGATCCCGGTCGTTGCGCCAATCGCAGTCTATCTGGCCCTGCCGTTCTTCCGTCGCATCGACGCCACCAGCGCGTACGAATACCTTGAAAAACGCTTCAACCGACCGGTCCGCTTGTTCGCCAGCGCGTCGTTCACGCTTTTCCACATCTTTCGCATGGGGATCGTGATGTCGCTGGCGGCGCTTGCGCTGGCGACAATCACGCCCCTGACGCCGACGCAGAGCGTACTCATCATGGGCGTGCTGAGCGTCATCTACTGCACTCTGGGGGGCGTCGAGGCGGTCATCTGGACCGATACGATTCAGACGGTCGTCTTACTGGGCGGAGCGCTGATTTGCTTCGCCGTGATGATCGCCGGATCTGACGGCGGGGCCGGCGATTTCTTCTCTACCGCGCTCGGCGACGGCAAGCTCCACTTCGCCAACTTCCACCTCGACCCGACCAGCGCATCGCTGGCAATCTGGGTCGTCCTGATCGGCGGCATCGGCCAGAACATTTCTTCCTACACGGCCGATCAAGCAGTCGTGCAGCGCTACATGACCACCCCCGATGAGCGGCGCGCCGCCGGCTCGATCTGGTTCGCCGCACTGCTGTCGATTCCCGCTACTTTTCTGTTTTACTACATGGGTACGGGACTCTACGTCTTCTATAAGTCGCACCCCGAGAGGCTCGATCCGACGTTCATGACCGATCAAATCCTGCCGTTGTTTATTGCCAACGAGCTGCCAATGGGCGTCGCCGGCCTGATTGTCGCCGGGATCTTCGCCGCGGCCCAGTCCACCGTCTCCACAAGCATGAACTCCACCGCGACCGCCGTCGTCACCGATTTCCTGCGGCCCTTCAATCTCCTGCAATCGGAACGCGCTTACCTCAACTCGGCACGGGCGCTGACTTTTGGCTTCGGCGTCCTGGGAACCGTCATCGGTCTGCTGTTCGTCAGCACCGAGATTCGTTCGCTCTTTGATCAATTCCTCAAGGTAATCGGCCTGTTCATGGGCGTCTTGGGCGGCCTGTTCGCGTTGGGCGTGCTGACCCGCCGCGTCTCGGGATGGGCCGCGCTGCTGGGCGCGGTGTTCGGCGCCGCGGTCATGGGCCTGCTGCCGATCTATTCGAACATTAACAGCTTTCTCTACGCTGCCATCGGCATCGCCGTCTGTTTCGGCGTCGGCTACCTGCTAAGCCTGTTCCTGCCGGCGCCGGCGCACGACATCGAGGGATTGACGCTGCTTAAACAGCCGGAACCTATATCATCAATCGTGACTTCTGAGCAGACGAAAAGTCACACATAGGAATCACAGCTCGCGCGCCGCTAGAGGAGACGTCCCATGTCCGGTATCAGAAAAACTCTTCTTATCACGGCCTTTGTTGCCGTTTGCGCAATTCGATCATTTGCCGCCCAGCGCGAATTCACCTTCGATCGGAAGTATTTGAATCTGCCTGTACAAAACGAAGCCCCCGAATGCCTCGTAAGTCTCGAAGTCGAAGGCGAAAAAGTCCGTGAGTTCACCATCAATATCGCGCCTGGAGAACCTGACTACCGGGTCTACCTGGAGCTTAAAGAATTTGCGGGAAAGAAGGGCAAGCTGATTGCCTCAAAGATATCCAACGACCAAATGAAGGGTTTCAAGGCTGCACACCAGGACGATACCTTCCCCGGAGAAGATGAGCTCAACGTCAAGGGCGGCAGCGCCCACATCAAAGAACTGACCATCCACGAAATGAAGTCTATCTGGGACTGAATAATCTAAGGTCCATAATCGATGTGCATCATTGATGCCATAGGGTCGCCTCATAAACAACAAGTGAATTAGGAAAGAGTATTTTGAAACTAGAGAAAGAGACAAAAGACATGAAGAATTGGAAGATTGCAACATTGGTATTTGTGGGTCTGTTGACCCTATCGGGTTTGGCGAGTGCAGGGGAAACCCTCTACAATGGCATAGAATTGCCCGATGAATGGCCGCCTGAGTATCCCAAAATAACACGGGATCCGATGCCCGTTCCGTACCTTGAGGATCCGCCTTCGGTCATGCCCATTGACGTGGGGCGCCAACTCTTCGTCGATGATTTCCTCATTGAGGAGACCACGCTAAGTCGCACCTTTCACCAGCCGGAGTACTACGAGGAGCCGGTGATTGAGCCAGATGACACGAGAGCTGGAATGTATGCTGCGCCCTTTAGCGGAGGGGCATGTTACGACCCGGCCGATAATCTCTTCAAGATGTGGTACACCCGCACAAGACCCCATGCCACCTGTTACGCAACCAGTAAAGATGGAATTCATTGGGAGAAGCCCGAACTAGATGTCGAGGCAGGTACCAACATTGTATTAAATCCAGAAGGATTCAACAGCACGGCGATCATGTTGGATCAGTGGGCCAAGGATCCGAATGAAAGATTCAAATATTTCGCCAGCGAAAGGGCCGAGGGGATCGACGGATGGTTCGCAGGGCACCGTACCAGTGCCGATGGTATTCACTGGTCCGAGCTTAAGGAGACCAGACCAAGGATTTGGGGTGACCGGTCAACGGCCTTCTACAATCCCTTTCGCAAGGTATGGGTATTCAGCCAGCGGACGGAAGACGAAAATGGGTGGAGGAGCAGGTCCTACGTCGAAGGGCCCACAGCCGAAGAAATGCTGGCCGAAATCAGATTCAACGAGTTGGATACGGTGGAAGGGAAATCTGTGCAGTGGGCCGGTGCCGACAAGCTCGATCCTCATCATACCGACGCCAGGTTCGCCCATATAGAACCGCAATTGTACACCCTTGATGCGTCGCCGTATGAGAGCATCATGCTTGGGCAATTCTCGATATGGCAGGGGCCGGAGAACGGCCCATGCGGCGATCTCAACATACAGAAGCGAAACGATATTCTGTTGGGCTTCAGCCGTGACGGTTTCCACTGGGACCGCCCGTCCCGTCAACGGTTTATAGCCTCCACATGGGATAGAAGAAGTTGGCGCTATGGCAACGTACAGTCGTGTGCCGCAGGCCCACTGGTCGTAGGCGACAAACTTCACTTCTATTTTAGTGCCCACGCCGCGCCGAAGAGTAGGCGGTGGGATACGGATGCAGTCACGGGTCTGGCAATGTTGCGCCGTGATGGTTTCGCTTCTATGGATGCGAGCGGAAAAGCAGGAACACTGACGACGACCCACTTGACTTTCGAGGGCAAAAACCTGTTCGTGAACGTGGATTGTCCCGAGGGCGAATTGAAAGTCGAAATACTTGATGAAAACGGCGAGGCATTTAAGAACTTTACCCTGGAGAAGTGCACGCCCATCTCAGTAGACAAGACGCTGGTGCGGGTGAACTGGAGAGGGAGCAAAGACTTGGCTGCCCTTTCAGGTAAACCTGTTCGCTTTCGTTTCAATCTGACGAATGGTTCGTTATATGCCTTCTGGGTAAGCCCTGATGAATCCGGCGCCAGCCATGGTCACATTGGGGCTGGCGGATCGGGATTTACACGCCCCAAGGACACCGTGGGAAAAGATTAGGCTAACGCAGGCATGTAGCAACAATCGCAGGCAAGGTTCAATCTGCCTGTGACGAACATGGGCGGACCCTAGGGAAGATTCCAACCAATAGTTAGGAAAGACTTGAAGATGAAGCAGTTTTCGATACTATCGGCAATTGCCCTGTTTATCGTGCCATCGGCGATGGCGGAAAAGCTGTACGTTCGCCAAGATACATCCACTGACACGATAGACAATTATTTTCTTGACAGGATGACAGGCTAGGCTTTGGTTCAAAACTCCTTTTTTCTCGCTAGTGCTGCAGGCTACAAACGTGTTTTGAAACAAAGCCTAGGGCAGGATTATTGAGTCGAGAGGAAACGTAATGAAGAATCGGAAAGTAATGAAAACAACATTAGCCTATGCATTCGTATTGGTCTTTTCAGGTATTACAAGCGCTCAGCCTGTCTGCCTCACGATTAGCCCCACCAATGCCGTTGCGGGCGATGAAATTACTGTGACAGGTTATGACGAAAATGGTGATTTTTTTGACTTGTCGACTTTGGATGTTATCGAGAGTAATTTTCATGGCATAGGAGATCCTTATTATTCCTTACTCAAAGTCGGCGACGATCTGACAAACATAGATATTGTGGCCGGCAGAGTTGTGTTTGAGCTTATCGAAGAAATGTTGAGCGAGGATGTCGAAGAATGGGACTTCCTCTGCGTTCCCGGGGGAGAGGATGCAGCGTTCCGCATAGCCGGGGGAGACGGGCCATTCGAAACAGTTGCCGAGGCCATCGCGGCCGGCGGCACCTGCGAGGGCCAGATCTTGGCAGCCGCCCCTTTACCTAATCCTATCATTATTACCCCGAATGTGATGACCGTTTATGAAGAAGGCGAGACTGAAGGTGACTTTGACGTATCGCTGGTGAATCAACCACCATCGGGACATACGATCACAGTTACGGTTGACCCCAATATCGGTGGACCGAGTGAAGATTTTATACTCATCGGTGGCAGCGGCCCCAATGGCAGTATCGACTTGACTTTCAATTCGGGCAACTGGAACGTTCCGCAAACGGTTGTCTTCAAAGCTATTGACGATGACATCGCAGAACCCAATGACCGGCCCCGATTGTCGGAAGAGCATACAATACACCTTGTATCTTCCTATCCCGGCCATCCCACAGATGCAAACTTCGTGGGCGAGAATAGTGTGATTGCTACTGTTTTTGAAAACGACTTTCCCGACGGTGAGATTCTTTACAATGGTATCGAGCTGCCGTATCCGTGGCCGCCGCAGAACGACAAACTGACCCGCGAGGTAATGGTAGTTCCTTACCTGGACGCCCCTCCCGCCGTCATTCGTATTGACGTGGGAAGACAACTCTTCGTGGACGATTTTCTCATTGAGACAACCACGCTGCATCGCAGCTTCCACCAGCCGGAGATTTACAGGGAACCGGTGATCAAACCGGAGGAAAAAAGCCCTGGAATGTACGCAGCACCATTCAGTGGAGGCGTTTGCTACGATCCGGCCGATAATCTATTCAAACTATGGTATACCCGCTATAGGCCGAGTGCCACCTGTTACGCAACCAGCAAAGACGGTATTAACTGGACCAAGCCCGAACTCGACGTCGAGGCCGGTACTAATATCGTTGTAAATCCTGAGAAGGGATTCAATAGCACGTCGATCATGCTGGATCAGTCGACCAAGAATCCCAATGAAAGGTTCAAATATTTCGCATCTGAGTATTTCGGCACCCGGGCCGACGGTGGAGTCTGGGGATTTAGCTATCGCATCAGCGCAGATGGCATCCACTGGTCCGAACCTATGGGCAATAATGACATCTGGGGCGACCGGTCGACCGTTTTCTACAATCCGTTTCGCAAGGTGTGGGTGCTCAGCCAGCGGACCGAGGGAAAAGGAGATGATTCAGTAGGCAGGAGCCGTTCCTACCTGGAAGGTGCAACAGCCATGGACATGGTGGAAAAGGTCACCTACAACGAGTTTGAAAATGTTGAGGGAGAGTCCGTGCTTTGGACCGGCGCTGATGAACTTGATCCTCATCACACCGACGCCAGGTTCGCAGATGTAGAGCCACAATTATACACCCTTGATGCCTTTCCATACGAAAGCATCATGATCGGGCAGTTTTCTATTTGGCAGGGGCCGGAAAACGACATCTGCGGCGAGCATAACATACAGAAGCGAAATGATATTCTGTTGGGCTACAGCCGTGACGGTTTCCACTGGGACCGCCCGTCCCGTGAACGCTTTATTGGATCTACATGGGATAGAAGAAATTGGCGCTACGGCAACGTTCAATCATGCGCCTCGGGCTGCCTGGTGGTAGGCGACAAACTTTACTTCTATTTTAGCGCCCACCCGGCGCCTCGAAGTGAGGATTGGGATACGGATGCAGTAACCGGTCTGGCGATGTTGCGTCGTGATGGTTTCGCTTCTATGGATGCCAGCGGAAAAGCAGGAGCACTGACGACGCGACCTTTGACTTTCGAGGGCGAACACCTGTTCGTCAACGTGGATTGTCCCGAGGGCGAGCTGAAAGTGGAAGTGCTAGACGAGAACCACAATGTAATCGAGCCGTTTACCCTCGACCACTGTGAGCCCGTCTCAGTCGATAGGACACTGGTGCAGGTGAATTGGCAGCAAAGCGAGGATCTCGCCGCACTTGCCGGCAAGCCCGTGCGATTCCGGTTCCATCTGAGCAGCGGTTCGCTGTATGCCTTCTGGGTGAGTCCCGACGATTCCGCCGCAAGCCATGGATACGTCGGCGCCGGAGGGCCAGGATTCAGCGGACCGACCGACACCGTCGGAAAGAGTGCGCCATAAGAGGGACAAAAGGCCAAGGGATCTGAGGAGAAACAAAGTTGTCTGCAAAAACAAAGTTGTCTGCAAAAACACTGCCTCGCGTTCTCGGACTCGTGGTTACGCTCATGAGCGGTGTAGCGCTTGCGGCAGAAGACGTCCTGATTCAGAATTTTGAGCAGGAGTTGCACGATTCCGGCTGGACAATAGAAGGAGACGAGGGATTCGGAGATATCTCGAACTTGACGAGCGGGACAGGAGTTACGGGCTATCAACGCGAGGGGTTCGTCTACACGGCCCTGGCCGCCGGAAATGGCGCCCGCGGCACGTTGACCTCTCCCCTGTTTCTGATCGAGCGCGACTATCTCAATTTCCTCATTGGCGGGGGTGGTTTCGAAGCTGAAACGTGCATGAACCTGGTTGTGGACGGCGAGATCGTCCGCACGGCAGTTGGGCCCAACACGGGGGCGGGCGGAACCAAGGCGCTCAAATGGCGCTCCTGGGACGTTGGATTCCTCAAGGGCAAGAAGGCGCGGATACAGATTGTCGATAATCGTGAGGGTGAATGGGGTTATATCGCAGTGGACTATGTCTACCAGAGCGACATCAAGATGGTGGCAATTGAGAATGCCGCCCGCGAATTCCACCTGGAGAAGAGGTATCTGAATCTTCCCGTCGTGTCAACGGGCCGCGAGAGCCTTATGCGATTGTTGATCGACGGAAAGCCGGTTCGGGAGTTCCTGATCACCCTGGCAGACGCGGATCCCGAGTACTGGGTCTATCTGGAGGTCGACGCATTCCAAGGGGAGGACGCGATTCTCCAGATGAGTCAATTGAACTCGAACGATAGACGCGGTTTCGATGCTATCTTTCAGGCCGATACATTTCCGGGTGAGCAGGCACTCTACAAAGAGAAGCTGCGTCCGCAATTCCACTTCACCTCCAAGCGGGGCTGGCTCAATGACCCCAATGGTCTGGTGTACTACGACGGGGAATACCATCTCTTCTACCAGCACGGCCCCTTCGGCTGCAAAGGCGCCCAGGACAACCAGCATTGGGGACATGCCGTCAGCACAGATCTCGTGCACTGGACCGAGCTGGGCGATGCGGTTCATCCGGATGAGCTGGGAACCATATTCTCGGGATCGGGGGTGGTGGATTGGAACAATTCTACGGGGTTCCAAACCGGGAATGAACCGCCCCTCGTGTTTGCGTACACCAGCGCCGGCAGCGTAAATCAATGGTCGAAGGGAAAACTCTTTACCCAGAGTATTGCCTACAGCAATGACCGGGGCAGGACCTTAACCAAATATGCAGGCAACCCTGTTCTGCCCAATATCGCGCCTATCAATCGGGATCCCAAGGTCCTCTGGTGGGAGGAGGGCCAGGAATGGGTCGTCATTCTGGAGCTTGATGAAACTTTCGGATTCTTTACCTCGAAGGATCTTAAGAAATGGGAGATGCAGAGTAACCTGTTGGACGGTCATTTTCACGACTGTCCGGAAATGTTTGAACTCTCTGTAGACGACGAGAACAATAAGAAGTGGGTCATCCATGACGGCACGGGCAATTACTTCTGTGGCGATTTCGACGGCAGGAAATTCACCCCGGAGACCGAACTCATTACGCGCAACTACGGCAACTGTTTCTACGCAGGGCAAGCCTTTAGCAATGCGCCCGATGGGCGCTGCATCGAAGTGGCCTGGGGGTTGATGGAGTTCGAGCCGATCCCCGGTATGGCCTTTAATCAGCAGATCACATTTCCCGTTGATCTGACCTTGCGCAGCACAGAGGACGGCCCGCGGCTGTACACGAATCCGGTGAACGAAATCGAGATCCTTTACGGCAAGGAGCAGTCCTGGGCCGGCGTGACGCTTCAACCTGGTGAGAATCTCCTCTCAGAATTGAAGGGAGAACTCTACGACATCGAGGCAGAATTCTCTATCGGTGATGCACCGAGGTTCGGATTCTTGATTCAAGGTGTTCCGGTAATCTATGACGTGGAAGATGGCAAGCTCTCCAGCGGTAAGCTTGAAGCGCCTCTCAAGCCCCAAGATGGCAGCATCAAGCTCCGACTCCTGGTAGATCGTCTCTCCGTCGAGGTTTTCGCCAATGACGGGCGGATTTACATGCCCATCCGGGCACTCAACATGGATAGCAGCCGGGGATTCGAGGTGTTCACGGACGGTGGCAGCACAACCGTCAACTCACTCAAGGCCCGCGAACTAAAGTCCATTTGGGATTGATCAGCAGTCAGTCGAATGGATCTACGCCCTTTGACAGGGGTGACAGATTCTCCTGTCGATCTCTGGTCATGATTGTAGAACCTCAAGACTCATGGGCTTGTCCTAAAGCCGGTTGAGCCAGAGCACCAGATCGCATCCCCCCAATCTCTTTTCGATGGCAAATCGATAATCCGCCGAGAAAGCCATGGGCGCCGATCCTCGAATTTCGGGTGATGCTGTACCCTGGGAATTGAGTGCGTCGGCCATTATGAGGTGCTGGCCCCCCTGCGCAACCCGATCGCCCACGCGTTTACCACGTGCAACGCCCCGCCCCACCGAGGGCGTGTGACACACGCATCAACATCGCGCACATTTTTCTGGACGATTTCGTGCGACCCAGCCCCGCAATCTAGTTACTCTGGCTTATGAAAGCGAACGTTGTCGGTCGCATGCGACTTGTCAACGCGAGCTTGTCCGTTTTGGCTCGGAAGTATTGTTGACTGGCCGGACGCCTTGTCATTACGCTTTCAAATACCTCGATCACACTGACTTTTCGATCACGATCACACTGACTTTTCTAAGAGCGCGTTGAATCCAAACGACTCATAATTGACCGCCGCGTGTGCGGAGAAGTGAATCGCGACGCTCGCCCTTGTTGAAGCACCATTACTCAAGCAGAGGGAATCCCGATGACTTACCGTAACTACCTAGCAACGGCCTTGGCTCTTGCATCCACTTTCGTTCTCTTAGCCGTCTGCAGTATTCCAACCTATGCCGTCACGCGCGACGACGCCCTCGCCGCGCGCTGGAAGCTGGGCGAGGACGCCACGCTCGGTGGCGTCACGGGCGTCGAGGTGATTTCCGTCCCAGACGCGACGGGCAACTTGGAAAACACCCTCACGCAACTTATCGATGCTGATCACACCCTGAGCACGAACGATCCGCAGCGCGTCCCGGGTTTCAACCCCGGGGGTTTTGCGACGCACTTCGACGGGGGGTTCAACGGGGTCGATTTCACCGGCGGGGGTGACGCTTTGATCACCCAGACAGCTGACCTTGACACCAATGCATCCCTCGATTTTGCTGATGGTCCCTTCTCGATCTCGTTTTGGACCCAGGTTTCCCAGGACAACGAACAGTTCGTAAAGTTCTTTGCTGCACGAGACCCAAGCGATGATCAACTATTTTATGAATCTGAGGTCTTTTTCGAAGGACCTAATTTCATTACGGGCGTCGGCATCCGGACCCCAACCGGCGAAGGCGGGGTCGGCACCGACTATGGCGGGGCGTTTGATTTTAATGGCTGGAACCTAATAACGATTGTGCGTGACAGGCCAGTAGGAGAAGACCCAACGATCGCCATATTTCACAACGGTGCCGAAGTTGCCAGAGAATTTGACGGTAGTGGCAGCCTGAGCATCCCTGGTCCTTTTGGTATCGGTGGCGAAAATGGGGCCGCTCCCCCGAACAGTGACATCAATGCGATCATCGACGAATTCCGCCTCTACAACGTCGCCCTCACCCCTGCGGAAGTCGCGGAGATCTACAACGGCGGCGACGGGGATGTGGCAGCGTCTTCGGAATTGCTCTTCCTGTGGGGCAATCGGGGGCTTACCGGCAGTTGGGGCGTTTCGGGCGGCTGGCAAAGCCAAGACCCGCCAGCCCTTCCTATGGATACGGCTGATATTCCAGTGAGTGGGGAGGAATTCTCCGACCCCGTTCAGGTGCTCATGGGCACGGTTTCCGTAGACACCGGCGATCAAGGCGCATGGTCGCTGCAGATCGACGCGGGGGCGGGCCTCAACGTGGCGAGCGGCAACAGCTTGCTCGTCCTCCAGGACGTGACGACCGCAGCGACCAGCTCGATCACCGTGGCAGGCACACTCACTGCGTCGACCATCGACGCCCAAGGAACCGTCACGTTCGCCGACGGCGTGCTCGCCGTCGGTGACGGAACGATCGCCGCAGCTGCGACCAGCAGCGACGCGACGATCCAAAACAGCGGAGAGCTCTCGGTCGGCCAAATGACCGTCGGCAACGGCGATGCGCTCGTGAAACAATCGGGCGGCACGTTGATCTTGGATCAATCGGGCGGCGCCAACAGTTTCGCCGCCGGCTCGTCGATCAACGTTGAGGGTGGCGCCCTGGCGGGAGTCAGCGACGCGACCAACAACGCGCTGGGATCGGCCGCCGTGAATATGGACGGTGGCAATCTCGTGCTCAGCAGTAGCCAGGCCGGCGCGGCGGCGTTCGACGTCGCCGTTGCGGTCAATTCCGACGGCGCCATCCGCGCCGCGCAGATCGGCACCGGGGCGCTGGCTAACGAGACGGTGACCCTTGGCGGGACCAACGGAGTTTCCTTGGCCACCGATGTCGTGGCAACGCTCGAAACGGCCGACGGCTATACGCTCAACCTGGCCGGCGACGTCGCCGGCGACGGGCGGCTCGCCTTCGCCTCCGGCGCCCAGGTCAATGTGACCGGCGCCGTCACTGCTAAGGTCGTCCAATTCTCGGGAGACACGAGCGGCATTACCGGCATAGGGAATGTCGCGCCGGGCGAGGCGTATCTATTCGCGCCCACAGAGGACGTGTCCGAGATGTCAGTTGGCTTCGCCATCAGCGGCAACTCCGATGTGATCGTCGAGGGACAGGTCAACGGCTCGGTGGCCCTAAGCGATTCAAGCTATACGGGGACGACGATCATTCGGCGTGGCACGTTCCGCACCGGCGGTGGGGGCGGCGGTCCGATTGCCGGCGACTTCGACGTCGATAGCGATGTCGACGGCGCCGATTTTTTGCTCTGGCAGAGAAATCCAAGCGTTGGCAATCTCGGTGATTGGCAAGCGAACTACGGCGGCGGAGGCGGAGGCGGAGGCTTGCCCGCCGCCAGCCTTCTGCAATTCGAAGGCGTAACTCCGGGCGACCTTGCTGTGCTGGAAAGCGCCGACGCGACGTTTGAGCGCAACATCGGCACGGGGGCCGGCGAAGTGACCTGGGCCGGCTCGGGCGGCTTCGCCTCCAAAGGAGGGGGCGCGGGCGGACTGACCGTCACGCTCAAGGGTGGCGCCGCGCTGAGCTTTAGCAGCGCCACTGCGGGCTTCAACGGCCATGCGTTGCAACTGGGATCGCCGACCGCCGACGGCAAGGTAGAATTGACCAACGATCTGAATCTGGAGAACGCCGAACGCGTCGTCCAAATCGCCGACAATCCCAACAGCGATCAGGACTTTGTGGAGATCTCCGGGGACATCTCCTCCACCGCCGGCGGAGCCGACGTACTGACGGTCACTGCCGAAAACGGCGAAGGGGCCTTCCAAAATGGGCTGCTGGTCCTGTCGGGCTCAAACAGCATGTCGAAGCTGCGTATCAAAGACGGGTCGGTCGACGTCAGCCTGCCGGCAGGGACCAATCTTGAGTTCGGCGGCAACGAGGGCGATCGTCCCGCCGTCTTGGTTGGTTCCGGCACGGCCAACCTCAACATCGGATCTGCCGGCGGCGAGGCGTCGTGGGCCGGTCCGGGCGGCTTCGGCGCACGCGGCGGAGATCTGACCGTGACGCTGGAAGGGGGCGCGACGTTGGCCTGGGAGGACGCCGACACCGGGTTCAACGGGGCGGAGTTGCAACTGGGTTCCAACCACTCCGATGGGACGACGACGTTCACCAACTCCGCCACCGGCTTCAACGGTGCAGCCGAACCTGCCGACCGCTTCATCAGGACCTTTGGCAACCCGCTCTCCGAATCCGACGAAATCCTCATCACGGGCGATTTCGTCGACGGGTTCAATGAGTTGTTACATTTTGGCAAAAACTCGCGAGTGGTCTTCAGCGGCGACATGACCACCTCTGGCTTCTGGGGGACGTTTGGGGGGTTCGGACCCTTTGTGCCCATGACGTCGCAGATAAGCGCCACCAGCAACGTCTCTATCGGGACCGACGCTGGTGTTTTTGATGCGGCCAACTTGTTCGTTAACACCCAGAATTTTGATGTCGCCGGCGGCCTGTTCGTCGAAGCCGGGGGCGCCAGCTTGGGCGGAAACGGAAAGATCTCCGTCGGCAGCCTGACTTTGAGCGGGTTAGCGCTTATCGCCCCCGGCAGTACCCTGCGACCGGGCCCCGACTTCGATGCCGTCGGCACGCTCGAGTTCGTGTTGGAAGAGCCGGGAAACGGAGGCGATTTTGAAACCAGTCGACTTCTAATGCTTACCGAGTCGACTTTCGAAATGGAGTTCATCAACGACGGCGGACTGCAACACGATTCGGTTAACGTCGATGGGGTGCTTGCCGGCCCGGTATTCGCTCAAATCATGTTGGGCGAGGGAGCCGAAGACGTGTGGAATCTAGAACTCGAGGCGCTCAACGATGTTAGCGGTCTGGTCACCGCCGGCGCGGAGTACGATCTGTTCACCTGGAATAATTTGATCGATTTAGTGATCAACGGCGAAAACATAACGGCAATGGGCGCGAACATGACTGGAGATGTGATGAACGTCGCGGTGAACTCCACCGATTTCACCGGCGGGACGGTTCACTACGAGATTTTGTCGGACTTTTCAGGACGCGTCTATGTAACTGGTCTCACTGCGGCAGCCCTCGCGGCCAGCACGGCCGTCCCCGAGCCGGCAAGCTGGGCCATGGCGGCGGTCGCCGTGGTCGGAATGGTTGCTCGCCGTCGACGCAAGCTCATGTAGATTCAGGCGACATTTCTAGCGAGGGTGGTTACAGAGGGTAATCACGGGGCCAGGGTCCGCCGCCGGGCGGCTCCTGGCCTCCGCCCTCCCATTGCGACGTGTTGTGACAGAACGAATCACGACAGCAGATCCGCTGTTGGGTTTGCTCCCCAGCCGGGGCAGCTGGGAGCAAACTTTTTTTGTCTTGGTGACTGATTGTCTTGGCGACTGATTGTTTTAGCGACTGAGTCATCCGCATGCGGAATAACTTTTCCTTTGATTCTGTTTAGTTGGCATAGGAGGGCTACATCGTGCGAAAACGTCAAACGGCCTGGAGTCAAACGGCCCGGACCGACCACGGTCGCCGCGTTGGTTTTACTCTCGTCGAGCTCTTGGTCGTAATCGCAATCATCGGTGTCCTGGTCGCGCTATTGCTGCCGGCGGTGCAGGCGGCGCGGGAGTCGGCTCGGCGGATCCAGTGTAGCAACCATCTCAAACAAATGGGGCTGGCGGTACACAATTATCACGGCGCCAAAGAGGGGATCCCGCCCGGTCACATCAATGGTCAAGGCGGCGTCTGCTGGCCAGTGTTGATCATGCCGTATATGGAATTGTCGACCTTGGTCGATTCGCTCGATCTGACCGTGTCCTACTACTGCCAACCGCCCGAGGCCGTACAGTTACAGATCCCCGGCTACTATTGTCCTTCGCGCCCTCGCGAGGTCACACTAAGCCATACCCTGTCGCTCCGATACGGTTGCCGGCAACGGGAGGGCGGCGCGCTGAACGATTACGCGATCAACGGCGGCAGCGGCGAACGCTATCCGTGGTTTGATGTCGATGACGGGCTTGGTTCCGGGGTGGGCTATCGACCCGACTTTCAAAGCGGGCAGTTTAGCGACGGCGGCAACGTGTTCAAGAACTGGCAGCACTTGCTGGGCTTCAAACACGTGACCGACGGACTCACGCAGACGCTGCTGATTGGGGAGAAATTCGTCCATCCCGATTTCCAAGGAGATGCCGCGAAGGGCGACGGCACGTTTTGGAACAGCGACTTGCACAGCCCGACTGTCCGCGTGGGCGGGGAGAATTACTGGCTATCCAGCTCTGACTTGGACGACACCGTCTTGGATGACCCGATCCATATGCCCTTTGGCGGTCCGCACCCGGGCATCTGCCAATTCGTCATGTGTGATGGCAGCGTTCAGGCAATATCGTCGACCATCAACACGACGGTGCTTGGCTATCTGGCGGACCGCGCCGATGGTCAGGTGCTCCCCGAAGCAGCCTTTTAGCGGATAGAGAGATGCCCCTGTCCAGCAGCAATAGAATGTCCAAACACTACGCTCTAGTACTCGTCGCCGCGGCAGCGACTGTCGTGTGCGGTTGCGGCGGCGGCGACTTGCCGACTTATCCGGTCTCCGGCAAAGTCGTGTTTGAGGACGGCCAGCCGTTGACCACCGGCGGAGTGGTTCTCTGCGATTCCGTGGATACTCGGTCGGAGGGCATGGGAGTCAACTCACGTGGAAAGATCAATGAAGACGGTACTTACGAACTGTTCACGTTTGAAAGGGGCGACGGGGCGGTGGTCGGCAAACATCGCGTACTCGTGCGCGCCCAGCGGGACGCAGACGACTACCTGAAACGGGGGATCATCCCGCGGCCGGTGATCGACGAGCGGTTCGAAGCCTACGAAACATCGGGCCTGGAGTTGAACGTCGACGAAGGCGAGAACGAATTCCAGATTGTCGTGGCGCGGCCACGACGAATCATCGAACGGCCCGTCCGGAACGAATGACCGTGGACTAGTTTTACGAGCGTCATTCCAGATCGAGTTGGGAAGCGGTTGACGGACGACGCACGGAGGGCGCTATGAGAGCAAGCAGAGCGGACGACGACCAAGGCTGCGGAAACCCTGAAGAACGCAGTATTTCGAAATCGATTGGACTGTGCAAATGGCGCGCAATCACCGGTTTTGGGCTGGTTCTATCACGGTCGCTTTAATTCCATTAGGAATGAAGGTGCTGGATTAATGAAGAAGAGTTAGCTTCGGAGAAAAAGAAGATGGGTAGCAAGCACGCGGGTTGTTCACCGAAGGCCAAAGTGGGAACAACTCAACATAGAACCTTAATCTCGGCTTATCTTGTGGGCCTCCTTTTGTGTGGCGGCCTATTCGGAGCTACCGCCGCTGGTCAAGCTGCCGAAGCCAGACTTATCATTCACGCGGACCGCGGAGAGCAGACGATCAGCCGCTACATTTATGGGCACTTCGCGGAACATCTGGGCCGCTGTATCTACGACGGCATTTGGGTCGGGGAAGATAGTCCTATCCCAAATACACGGGGCATTCGCAATGACATTGTCGAGGCCCTCAGGCAAATAGAAGTCCCTGTCATGCGCTGGCCAGGCGGGTGTTTCGCTGATGAGTACCACTGGATGGATGGTATAGGCCCTAGAGAAGACCGCCCCGTTATTCTCAATACACAGTCTGGTAAGAGACCCGAGAATAATCATTTCGGCACACATGAATTTATGGATTTCTGTGAGCAGGTCGGATGTGAACCATACATTTGTGGAAACGTTGGAAGTGGAACGGTGGAAGAGTTGTCCAAATGGGTGGAATACATGACCTTCGGCGGCTCCAGCACCATGGCAGATTTAAGGCGAAAGAACGGACGTGACAAACCCTGGAAGGTTAAGTACTGGGCTGTCGGCAATGAAAACGAGGGATGCGGCGGAAGCATGCCTCCTGAATACTACGCCTATCTCTACCGTCGTTTTCAGACCTATATGAACTCATACTCAGGCAATGAGCTCTACAAAGTTGCATGTGGTCCAATCGGTACGGATTTCAATTGGCTGGATGTTCTCATGGACAAGGCCACTGGATACATGAATGGAATCGCACTTCATAACTATGTGTGGTCAGGGGAACGCTCCCAATCATCAATCAATTTTGGAGAAGACGACTGGTTCTTCCTGCTGCGAAGGTCCTTTCGTCAAGAGGAGTTCATAAAGAGAAGTGTTGAAATCATGGACGAATATGATCCCGACAAAAATGTTGCAATCATCTTTGATGAATGGGGCGCATGGCATGAGGAGGTCATGCCTGGCGTGAATCCATTTGATTGCTATCAGCAGAGCACATTACGCGACGCAATGGTGGCTGCTATTCATTTCAATATATTTCATCGCTATGCCGACCGCATTCACATGGCCAACATTGCTCAAACCGTTAACGTGATTCAATCAATAATCCTGACCAAGAGTGAGAAGATGATATTGACGCCCACATACCATGTCTTTGATATGTACAAGGTGCATCAGGACGCCACATACCTTCCAATGCAAATCGAATGTGGAACTTATTCACATGAAGCGGCATTGACTAAAGAAATGTCGGACGATTCACGTGACAGACCTTATGTTGACCACTTTGGCCCTTTGAACAAAATACCCGTCCTCACAGCCACTGCTTCCCGTGATGCGTCGGGCAAGATCCATATAGCTATAACCAACGTAGATCCGAACAATGGCGCAACGGTGAACTGTGAGATACAGGGCGCGGACATCAAGAACGTATCGGGCACTATCCTGACCGCGCCGGAGATGAACACGCACAACACCTTCGACAAGCCGCATGCCCTCAAGCCGGAGGCTTTTGACGCTTTCGATCGGGAAGGTGAGAAGCTAGTGATCAGGATGCCGTCTAAGTCGATTGTCGCCTTGGAGCTGGACTGACGGTGGTGGGCGTACACACGCGCATCGTTAGCCTTATAACAATGGTTGCATAAAGGGAGGAAGAGTGTTGATTACCTTCAGACATCAGAACTTTCATCTTCTAATCAGGATGGCCATCGCGTCGGCTCTTGTGCTGGTTGCCGGGTTGGCCAACGGCGAAGCAACGCAGCAATCCACGGAATACAGTGCGTATCTAATGGCCTATTTCACGGATTACATTGACGATCCGTCGCCGGACAGGGCTTACGGATTGCGTTATGCCTACAGTAAAGACGCGCGTAACTGGAAAGCCCTGAACAATGGCAAGCCCGTATTTGACGCTAAGGCCTACCTGCGTGATCCCTTTGTAAAGAGGGTCAAAGGCAAGTTCCATATGGTTCACACAAAAGGGATGGAATACCCGACAATATTCCATTGGGAATCTACGGACCTCATCAATTGGAAAGGCGGCGAGATAGATGTAGTCCACCCGTCAGGCAATAAAGCATGGGCTCCAGAGTTCTTCTATGTAGAATCTGAGGATCTCTTCTACGTCTACTGGGCATCTAACTACGAAGATCTCCATACCATGCACTATGTAACGACAAAGGATTGGACTGACATTACGCCCGAAAGGTCAGACATCTTTTACAACATTGGAATGCATGACATCGATTTGACCATTGTTGAACATGATGGAACCTATTATGGCTTCCACAAACCGGGCGCTGCTGAGGATTTCATGGGAAACAGGCTGTCTGTTTCGAAAAGCCTTAAACCAGGTGAGGTGACCTTCGGAAAGGACGGGCCAGGCAAGGTCGTCTTCCCCGATTCACATAAGGGCGGAACCGAGGGCCCTGAAGTGATTAAGCTGATCGGGCAGGACAAATGGTATATCTACGGAGACCCCTTCGCAGCGCCTTTAGAAGCCTGGGAGACAACGGATTTTGTCAAGTACACCAAAATCCCTGTGACAACACCGTTGGGAGCGAAGCACTGCAGCATGATTCCGATAACCCAGAAGGAACTGGACACGCTCCTCAAGGAATATCCCAACACCCGAACGCCGGCTGACCCCGGCCAAAACGATAGCAGTTCCCAAAACTAGATGGTGAAGATGAACACAGGATGCGTGTTCTGAATTCGACATAAGATATCGGAGGAATTCCATGTTCAAACCCAAGACAGTTCTTGTCACCACAGTTGCCATATGTCTCTGCGCGGTCGGCGCGGTCGGCGCGTTTGCCGCTGACCGGGGAATCGAGATTACGGAGAAGTACCTGAATATTCCCGTCAAACATGGCGCGGACAAGGTTCTTATCAGCCTTCAGGTGGATGACGAGAAAGTGCGCGAATTCACAGTAAGTCTGGCTTCGGGCGAGCCTGACTATTGGATCTACCTGGAAGTACAGGAGTTCATTGGGAAAACGGGATTTCTATGGGCCTGGACACTGCCCGAGAGTCACTCGAAGGGCTTCGAGGCAATCTACTGTGACGACACCTTTCCCGGTGAACAAAACCTCTATAAGGAAGAACTTCGTCCCCAGTTTCATTTCTCCTCAAAGCGAGGCTGGACTAACGATCCAAACGGGCTGATGTACTACGAGGGCGAGTATCACATGTTCTACCAGCACAATCCGTTTGGCTGGGAATGGGGAAACATGACGTGGGGACACGCCATCAGCACCGACCTTGTCCATTGGGTCGAACAGGGCGACAAGCTGCATGCGGATGCGGGTGGCACCATGTTCTCCGGGTCAGGCGTGGTTGACTGGAACAACACCACAGGATTCCAGACTGGCGACGAGCCCCCCATGATTCTCATCTACACGATCGCCGGCAATAACAGCCCCTGGTCTGAGGGTAAGCCGTTTACCCAGGGCCTTGCCTACAGCAATGACCGGGGACGGACCTGGACCAAGTATGCAGGCAACCCTGTTCAGGAACGCCTGCGCAGGGCCAATCGCGATCCAAAGGTCCAATGGCACGAAGAACTCGGGGAATGGGTCATCGTAATGTACCTGCGCGCTCCCGACGTCGGCTTCTTCACATCACCGAACCTGAAGCGGTGGGAGCTTCGCAGCATGATGCAGTCCAACCATGAGTGCCCTGAACTGGTTGAATTGGCCGTAGACGGTGACAAGAGCAATACGAAGTGGGTTCACTATGCTGCACATGGTGAATATTTTATTGGAGATTTCAATGGCACAGAATACACAAAAGAAACGGAAGCGGTCCGTTTCAACTATGGCAACATGTTCTACGCCTCCCAGATGTTCAACGACATTCCCGACGAGGACGGCCGTGCCATTCAGATAGCCTGGGCGCGGGTCAACCTGCCGAACATGCCGTTCAACCAGATGATGACCTTCCCGGTTTCGTTGTCGCTACGCACAACTGAAGATGGACTGCGGATGTTTGCCTATCCCGTCGAGGAAATTGAGAAGATCCATGGCAAGCGGCACCAGTGGAAGAATGAAGAGTTTGAACCTGGCGAGAATCCGCTGGAAGAGGTGAAGGGCAATCTCTTTGACATAGATGCTGAGATTGATTTAGGCGACGCGGACGAGATTGGATTCGAAATCAATGGTTTTCCCGTGACCTATATCGTTGAAGAGAATCTCCTTATCGGTGGTACAGGCAATGAGGGAGACGAGTTCAGTCAGGGTGAAACAAAGGCAGAACTCAAGCCAGTCGACGGCAAAATTAGCCTCCGCATTCTCGTCGACCGGCCTTCAGTGGAGATCTTTGCCAACGGAGGTCGTATCTACATGCCGATGCAAGCCGTCCGCGACCTCCATAACAAGTCGCTGAAGGTCTACGCCAAAGGCGGGGCCGCCCGCATCGAGAAATTGACGGTTCACGAGGTGAAGTCCATCTGGCCATAAACAAGCCAGGTCTCATGACCAAGACAGTCCATCTCAAAGTGAATCATCATCTTGACCTAAGTTGGAAGTCCTGAAGGAGGTTGAACGAATGCAATATATTTCCTGTTGTGTGATAATTCTGATCTTGATGTTCTCCGCTGCTAATGTGGGGGCGGATGAAAACGCCGAACTGCAAGAGAGATTCTCCAAGTGGATCAACGAGCGCGTGAAGCAGGAGAAGCAGCAGCACGGATTTCATCGCGGGGCACATGAGGAGAAGCTCGCCGAGAAGCGAGGCATGAACATCCCGGATGGGAAGTATACCACCGATGAGCTTACGTTCGACGACACGTTTCAGGCTCCTGATGATCCGCAGCAATGGCCGCTCTGGCGTGATTGGCTGCATCAGTGGCGCTTAGACAAGCGGAAGGCCCTGGACTATGACGACTCGTACTACAGCGATGAGGCTTTCGCCTGGATCCCGTCCAACTATGTGTCAGGTTTACTTATGCTGTGGGACACGGCGCTATTGGACCCTGATGAAGGACGATACAAGGTTGAAGAGTTCATCGAGCACGGGAAGAAGGAATTCGGCGGATTCGACAGCGTCGTGTTATGGCTTCCCTATCCGATCCTCGGAATTAGCAAGCGGAATCAAACCGATGTCTACCGGGACATGCCGGGCGGCCTGGAAGGTGTACGCGCCATAACCGAGGTCTTCCACAAGCATGGTATTGAGGTGTTCATGCCGTTCCTGCCGTGGGACAGCGGAACCCGCCAGGAAGACAAAACGGATGCGGAAGTTTTGCTATCGACAACGGAAGCCATCAATGCGGACGGCATCTATCTTGACACGTGGTACGAATGCGCGCCGTTACGCCTTGAACTGGACAAGATTCGACCCGGTCTGGCAATTGACACTGAACTGCCCGTACCGATCGAGTATGTTGCAGAGCACCAGATGTCCTGGGGGCAAATGAAACCGTGGAGAACCTGGTTGTTCGAGGACAGTCGCGCGCCGAGTGTGATCAAGAGCAAGTGGTTGGAACGCAGGCACGTGGTGCGCCCCACGAACCGATGGATTCTCGAGCGTACGGGCGAACTTCAGGCCTCGTGGATGAACGGTACGGGAACCTTGATATGGGAGAACCGGTTCGGATGCTGGAACGGATGGGATGAGCGGGCACGTTCCATGCTGCGGTCGATGGTCCCGATCCAGCGACGTTATGTAAACCTGTTTGCCGGAGAGGGGTGGACCCCACTGGTGGAGCACAGGGGAAAGGACGTGTTTGCCAGCCTGTGGGAAGGCGATGGTTTAAGACTATGGACGCTTGTCAACCGGGCGGAGGCAGCTTACAGCGGGAACCTGCTGGCCGTACCCCATGATGGGAATACCCGGTACTTCGATCTGATGAGGGGCGAGGAAGCCAACGTGAAAATCGAAAAAGGCGTTGCCTCTATTGACGGGGAGATTGACGCGAGGGGGCTCGGCGGATTCCTGGCGCTACCTGAGGATGCGGTCACAAGGGATCTCAACGAGTTCCTGGAGGGGCAGGCGAAGATTTTCGGGAGGAGAAACTGGGATCCGACGTTCCCCGAAGGAAAGAAGCAGTTCCTCAATCCTGTTTCGCGAACACAGAAATACGATGTGGACAACAAGCCTGGGAACATGACTGTAATCCCCGCGACTGGGTCTCAACTCAAAAGAACTTTCAATGAAGGCGCGTTCCCGCAAGGTTTCCACGACACACTGTTGGAGGAGGTGAACGTGGAACTCTCTGAGTACGCGATTGATCTGACTCCAGTTACGAACGCGGAGTACGAGGAGTTCTTGAACGCATCGGGCTACAAACCGCGTCATCAGGTCAACTTCCTGAAGCATTGGGTCGACGGTAAGCCCCCGGCAGGTAAAGAGGATCATCCCGTGGTGTACGTCGATTTAACCGATGCTCGAGCGTATGCCCAGTGGGCGGGAAAGCGCCTGCCTACGGATGCGGAATGGCAATATGCGGCCGAGGGGCCGAAGGGCCTGAAGTATCCGTGGGGCGACACGATGGAATCGGACCGAGTCAACCCGGGTGACGCCACCACAAGTGTACGCGCGTTTCCTAAAGGACGCTCGCCTTTTGGCTGCTACGATATGTGCGGCAATACCTGGGAATGGACGGAGAGCGGACAGACGGACGATGGGCGAACACGTTATTGCCTCATTCGAGGAGGCTCCTATTTTAATGCCGAAAATTCAAGCTGGTATGTAGCCGGCGGGCCGCAGCCCTGTAACCGAGCGACGAAGATGCTGTTGGTATGGCCTGGCTTGGACCGCTGCTCAACGATCGGATTCCGATGTGTTGTAGATTTGAAGGACTGAGGCGTCGTGCAGAATCAGCTAAAAACGAACTCATTTATGGGAATTGTCGGATCCAATTGATGAAGCAATAAAAAACGCATGGAAAAGGAAGAAAGAATAATGATTGCCAGCTGGAAAAGCAACGGTGTTCCTCTATGGGGATGGGTCGCTTCGCTCGTTGTTCTACTCAATATGGGCCACTGCGTAGCCGTGGCGGACGAGCCGGAGCTATCAGGGATCGAGCGAAATCGCTATCTTCTGCTCGACTCGCGCATTATTGGCCATACTGAGAATGCAGAGTTGACCCTCGGTAGAGCTAAGAAGAGCAGTTCGAATCCGTTGTTCGAGGAAGACAAACCGTGGGAAGTGCGTTTTGACAACCTGTACGCGAATGTGATGTTTGACGAGGAGGAGGGGATTTACAAATGCTGGTACAGCCCCTTCATCAAGGACATCTCATCGAAGGGCATGACGATTTCGGAACGAAAAGAACGTGAGTACGCAGCGTCAACTAGGGAAATGGCTATCTGCTATGCTACATCCAAAGATGGTATCAACTGGGTAAAACCGGAATTGGGCGTTGTCGAATTCGAAGGGAGCAAAGCCAATAACATCCTGTGGCGTGGCACACCAAGGACAGGGTCAGAAAAAGGCGATGCGGGAACCTGGGCAGGACCCCACGGTTCAGGGATTTTCAAGGACCTCCGCGAACCCGATCCCAATCGCCGCTACAAGGCCCTTATCAAGTATGAGATACTTTCCGTTGCATTTTCCCCCGACGGCATCCACTGGGACGAGGCCATCGCCTGTCCCGAAGCCGATAGTGCCGGGGATACACATAACAATGCCTTCTGGGCGCCAACCTTAGGCAAATATGTGGGCATAACACGCGAGTGGGGCGAGCCGTTTGGCCGACAGGTTGCACGCACAACCAGTGAAGATTTCATCAACTGGGAAAAATGTGAGATCGTACTTGAAGGTATAGATCCGCGTTATCAGACATATTCCATGCCTGTTTTCTATCATGGCGGTATCTATCTTGGACTGGTTGCGATCCACGACCAGGAGGATGATCTTGTCTGGACTGAATTGACCTGGAGTCCTGATACGATAAAGTGGAATCGCGTATTACCCGGCACGCCGTTCATTGGCAACGACGGCAAAGAAGGCGACTATGACTGGGGCTGTGTTTATGCCGCGGCCGGTCCTGTATTTCTGGAAGATGAGATTCGCTTGTATTACGGCGGTAGTGACGGCCATCACAACATTTGGCGCAATGGCTACTTCTGTCTCGCGACTTTGCGGCCCGACGGTTTCGCAGGGTACAAACAAACGGAAACGATTAAGTCCGCGACGCTTAGGACAACTGCAATAAGCCCCGGAACGGGCCCCTTGCAAGTTTCCGCAGACATTGCCGAAGTGGGATATGTCAAACTTAGAGTATTCGACGAGAATAACGAACAAATAGCCGAAAGCGAGCCGCTCCACGGCTTATTGTCAGACGAAGAAATAAGCTGGCAAAACGGATTCAACGCCTCGGAGCAGGAGAAAATTAAGATCGAATTCGAGTTTCAACACGCGACCATCTACTCGTTCAACTTCGGGAACTAATACGGAATAGATAAGACCTGTAATGTTGGGCAATGCTAACACCTCTGCAGGTTAGCAGCCCGTTGATTTATTCAATGGGCTGTTAGGAGAGAAAAAGGGGCAATTGGGCTCTAGATGAAGCGGCGACAATGGGGGCGCACGGCGCCGATGACGGGACATAATGTGGAAGCGAAATCCGATTTGTTTGTCTACCGGGAACTTACGGACCAAGAAAAAGATTTCTATGCCGATCAAGGCTATTTGAACTTGGGCCGGCTCTTGACCGAGCGCGGCGTCCGGCAGATGCTCGATGAAGTCATGAGCGTCTGGACCGCTGAGAAAGGCCCCGCCAATCCTGACAAGACATGGCTAGAGAACGCCCTGCGCCCGGACATTCATCATTGTTCCGATGCGGTGCGCAAGTATTATTTCAGCGGGCCCTTAGTCGACATCGCGGAACACCTCATTGGGCCAAATATCAAAGGCGCAACGTCGCAATTGACGTTCAAGATGCGCGGAAACACGATGCCTTTTCCTTGGCACCAAGACAACGCTTATGGCGAGTTGGATCCGTACAACGCACTCACGTGCCTGACGGCGCTGGACGACACGGACCTCGACAACGGCTGCTTGTGGATTATTCCTGGCAGCCACAAACAGGGCCAGTTAGCATTTGCGCGGTCCAAAGTAGATCGAGCCGCTCTCCGCCCGGTCGAAATGAAGGCCAATGAAAAAAACGCGATTCCTGTTCCCATGAAGGCCGGCGACTGTCTCGTCTTTCACTGTCACATGATGCACCGCTCGGAAGGTAATAGGTCGAAGGACCGCGATCGGCGTGTCTTGTTCTTGCGCTATGCCGATGCCGATGCCGTCGAAGTCTATAATGATCGAAAGCCGCGCCTGGGACGTCTGATTCGTGGAACTACGATTTTCCCAGCGGTGGAAGCCTTCGAGGCGGACTTGCCGCTGGATTAGGCTTACCGGAGTAAATTCGTTATGCATTCGGAAGCAAGGGCGTTGCTGAGGTGCATTATCTATTTCAATGTGTGCAGCGGAGATCGAATCTGTGACAGTCGTTAATGGCCGCATCAAACAATCGGTTGCCCACTGGTGCTTTAACGCTTCCAGCGAATCCTGGAGCATTGAAAAGACATGCCAAGTCGCTAAAGAACTGTGCTGCCCAGCGGTCGAACTTGTTGATCAACAGGAATGGCCCGTCGTCAAGCGTCACGGCTTAATCTGTGCGATGACATTGATTGGAATGCCCGGTGATCCATTTGTAAAAGGCTACAACAATCCACGGTATCACAGTGAGTTGATTGCGCGATCGAAGCTTACGATCGAAGCCTGCCACGAGGCTGGGTTTCCCAACATCCTCGCCTTCACTGGTTACAAATGGCGTGATGCAGAAGATCCCACTAGCGGAGAGATTTCGCGGGAAGAAGGTGCTGATAATTGTGTTGCTGGGCTAAAAGCAATTGTCCCTTATGCTGAGCAGCGCGGCATCAATATCTGCATGGAACAGCTCAACACGCGCGATGACAGCCACCCGATGAAAGGGCATCCAGGATACCAAGGCGATGACCTGGACTACGTGGCGTCAATCATTCGTCGCGTGGGATCGCCTCGCATGAAAATGCTATTCGACGTCTTTCATGTGCAGATCATGCATGGTGATATCTTGCGCCGTTTAGACGAGAACCAAGACATTTTAGGACACGTTCATGTCGCAGGAGTTCCCGGTCGCGGGGAACTCAACAACAGTCAGGAGATCAACTACCCAGCGGTCATGCACAAGCTTCTTGAATTGAACTATCAAGGTTACGTAGCACAAGAATTCATTCCCACTGGTAAGCCGCTTGAGGGTCTCCAGGAAGCAGTGACCTTGTGCGACGTGTAGCTTCAGTGAAGTTGCGCGCCGAAGTGTGGATGCGAACCCATGCGCGGGTATTGAATTTCGTTTCGCCTGACAGGAAAGTAAAAATCCAAAAAAATCGTCACGCGCTAGACACCGAGAGTGGGCGCAGCGGTTACAATAGACGTCGCATTGTGCCGGGAGCGGTTCCCGGCTGAACTATCTGGGGAATCCCCGGGTAAGAAACATGAAGTTCATTCACTAGAAGAGTTCGAAGCAATGACTCCTAGCTTATCTGAGCGATCAAGCGGAAAACAATTTCAAGTGGCAATGGTTGGCCTAGGATTTGGGGCCGAATTCTTGCCGATTTATCAGAGCCATCCTAACGCAAGCTTAGCAGCAATCTGTCGGCGCAACGAAGCCGAGTTGAACAGAATTGGCGACGCCTTTGGAATCAATCGCCGGTATACAAAATACGAAGAAGTGCTTTCTGATCCAGAAATTGATTTCGTGCATATCAATAGTCCGATTGGGGACCATGCCTGGATGTCAATCGAAGCGCTCAAGGCAGGGAAGCACGTCATGTGCACGGTCCCTATGGCGACCAGCGTCGAAGACTGCCAACGGATCTGCGAACTGGTCGCTGAAACTGGCCTGAAGTACATGATGGCCGAAACGGTAGTCTACAGCCGCGAGTTCCTGTTCCTAAAAGAGATGTACGAACAGGGCGAGCTGGGAAAGATTCAATACATGCAGGCGTCGCACCCTCAGGACATGGACGGCTGGCCCGACTATTGGGAGCGAATGGTGCCGATGCACTACGCCACCCACGTTGTCAGCCCAGTCCTGGGATTGCTCAACGGACGCGCTGAATACGTTTCATGTCTAGGTTCGGGTGAAGTTCGAGACGACATCCGCGAAAAATCTGGCTGCTCGTTTGCTGTCGAATCGTGTCATCTCAAAATCGCCGAGAGTAACGTGGCAGCTCACCTGTGGCGAACCCTTTACGATACGGCACGTCAGTATCGTGAGAGCTTTGACGTCTATGGAACGAAAAAGAGTTTCGAATGGACCCTGGTGGAAGGTGAAGAGCATGTTCTGCACACGGCTAAAAAGCCCGAGCCGGAGATCGCTGAGCGGATAACGATTCCCGACTATGCCCATTTGCTGCCCGAGTCGATTCGCAAGTTCACCCAATCCATTGAAGACGCCGGTCATCTCTCGTTTATTCAGGGGGGAGGTCATGGCGGCTCCCATCCTCATCTGGTGCACGAATTCCTAAGTGCCCTGCACGAAGATCGCGATCCATGGCCCAATGCAACGACCAGCGCTAACTGGACATGCGTAGGCATCTGTGCCCACGAGTCTGCGCAAAAAGGTGGTGAGATCGTGCAGCTGCCTCAATTCACACTGGTATAATCGTCGCCCAAGTTGATGTTTTTCGAATCCTTCTCTTCGTGGCCGTGCATGAATACTCTTCGAAAGATAGGCAAGCTAGTTCCCTACAGCATCACATCGCTGTTTGTAGTTGGTTTATTGGTGCTTACGACTCGTTGGATCGAAACTCAACCGTTCTCATGCTAACTACGTGCTTGGTAGCGTACTCCTTGAGTTGATGGTTTAAAAGTAAAACAATTCACTTAAAGTACGCTGACTTTTGCAACCTCCAATCAACAACTTTGGGTGATATCTCCCGTATTGATTTACCACATTACAACACAAATCCGAGGGCACATTATGCAGCGGACTATCCTTATTTGTGTATTCACATTTTTCGTCTTTCTCGTCGCGCCATCCGCCCTGGCGGAACAGTTGTATGTTCGGCACGATACCGATCGCGACACGATATCGGTCTTCCAAGTCGGTTTTAATGAACCAATCTTGACCCAAAACGTGCGGCCCGACTTTCGTCCCTACATCCACCCGATCGTAGCGCCGGATCGCCGGGGCCTTCTGACCGAGTACGACCCTGGGAACCACCCGCACCAGACCGGTCTGTATTGGGGCTTTACGAGTGTCAACGGGCGTGATTTTTTTCATCATTACAACGGCGATTACTGGCGTCGTGTTTCCGCGACGATTTTAAAACCCGAGGCAACGAAAAAGGATCCCCGTGTTCAGTGGCAAACCATTTATGACTTGCTTGACGAAGCAGGCGAGGTCGTGATGCGCGAGACGCTAACGTGGACCATGAACGATCCCGGCCGCACCTACGTCCTCGATTTGCAGTGGAGCGGCACGGCGATGCGGGACATCACCATCGGCGAGTTCGACTATGGCGGTCTGTTTCTGCGTATGCCCTGGCGGGACGACATGAACGGGCAAGCCGTCAACAGTCATGGACAAGTCAACGAAGATGGGGCTGAGGGCCAGCGCGCCCCCTGGCTGGATATCGGCATGCAAGTGGAGGGACGCGAGGATCTCGCGCACTTGGCGATATTTGATCACCCGAAAAATGTAGGCTTTCCGCAACCCTGGCGCGTCGATGGTGCGATGGGCGTAGGCCCTGTGCGGGCACGGCTTGGCGATTGGAAGATCCCCAAAGGTGAAACCGCGCAGCTTCAGCATCGGTTGCTCGCTTACACAGGAGAATTTGACAACGTGCGAGTCGCTTCGGCGTGGTCTTCTTATACGCGTGAACGCGGAGTCCTATCCTACTCTCAATGGGACCAAACCGATCTGGATCTCTTTGGCCAGCAAAACGTTGCAGACCTAGAAACGGTCGAGGAGGCCTACCGCGCGAAGTTTCTGACACCTGAGAAAGCCGTCGCCGCGATGACTGTACCCGACGGATTCGCAGTCAATGTGTTCGCATCCGAGCCGATGATCACGCAACCCATGGCGTTCTGTTGGGATGACCGCGGCCGTCTGTGGATCGCCCAGAACCGTGAATACAACGGAATCGAAAACGGCATTGAATTGTCAGGAGAAAGCCAGATTCTGATCCTGGAAGATACCGACCGCGACGGTGTCGCGGATAGCAAGAAAGTCTTTCTTGATGGTGTTGTGTTCCCCTCGGCGATGGCGGTTGGTTTCGACGGACTATGGCTCGGTGCGGTACCGAATTTGCTGTTCGTTCCTGATCGGGATCGGGACGACCGGGCAGATGTCGAGGATATTGAAGTCCGCCTAACGGGCTGGGGCCGCGATGACCTCCACGAAATCTTCAACAGTTTCAATTGGGGACCCGACGGATGGCTCTATGGACTACAGGGCGTTTTCACTCATTCGCGCGTGGGAAAACCGGCAGGAGAAAGCCGCATCTTCCGTCAGAACGCGCCCTACCCGGATGTTATTGAATATGCAGACGAGCCGACAGAAATCAATGCGGGTGTTTGGCGCTATCACCCTATCAAGGACCGCTTCGAAATTGTAGCGCACGGCCTAAGCAATCCCTGGGGCATCGACTATAACGCAAAGGGACAGCTCTTTGCTACCGCGTGTGTGATTCCTCACTTGTGGCACCTCGTCCCTGGCGGTATTTACCATCGCCAATCGGGAAGTCATTTCAATCAGAACGTCTACAGTTCAATTCGCACCATCAGCGACCACCGACACCGCTCCGCCCACGGCGGAGCCCGCGTCTACCTATCCGACGCCTTTCCGGAAGCGTACCAGGGCCGACTATTCATGGGGAACATTCATGACCATGCCGTGTTGACTGATATCCTTGAGCCGCGTGGCTCCGGTTTTGTGGGTAGGCATGGAGACGATTTCCTCAAGGCCAATAACGCTCAATTTGTTGGTTTCAGCACTGAAATTGGGCCAGAAGGGGCTGTCTACATGCTCGATTGGCATGATGCGGAGATTTGCAGCGGTCCCGTTCGGAACAAAGAGACGGGGCGTGTCTATCGTATTCTCCCCAAGGAATCCAACGCGCAAGATTGGGAAGGTCGTTACGATGACATTCGGTCGCTGAGCAACGCCGAACTCGTCGACCTTCAGCTCAGCAAAAGCGAATGGCACGCCCGCCGTGCGCGAGTCGTGCTTCAGCATCGCGCCGCGCAGGGACAGGTCCGAGAAGAGTCGCAGGCAGCGCTGCGTGAAATATTCGAGACGAACACGAACGGCGATCATCGCCTTCGCGCACTATGGGTGCTTCACGTCTCGGGCGGTATCGATGAAGCCGGCCTGTTGGAAGCCCTGCATGACAGAGATGAATACATTCGCGCGTGGGCCATTCAATTGTTGTGTGAAGACAAGACGCCGACAGACGCGGCGCGCACTCAGTTCGCGGCAATGGCGAAGGAGGATGCGTCCCCTGTCGTGCGGCTTTACCTGGCGTCTGCCTTGCAACGCATGCTTCCCGAATATCGTTGGCCGGTCGCAATGAATCTTGTTTTGCATGGGGAAGATGCCGAGGATCACAACATACCGAAGATAATCTGGTTCGGCATGGAGCCGCTTGTCACTGACAATCCGAAACAAGCACTCAAGCTGGCCGACCAGTCGCGCATCCCGATGCTTACCCAATTTATTGGCCGTCGACTCGCGGTGGGAAACCAGCTCACGGAACTCGTAGAAGAAATTGGCCGCAATTCCAAGACTCGGCAGCTACTGCTGCTGGGCATGCGCGACGGTCTCGAGGGGCGATTCGACCTCCAACCACCCGAGAACTGGAGGGCAGTATTCGGCGAGCTGAGCGTCCGCGATGATGATTCCACGCCTATCGCCATGCAACTGTCTCTCAGGTTTGGCGATCTGAATGTGGCACAAGCGCTGCTGGAAACGCTGCAGGATGGCGAGAATAGCCTCGAAGATCGGCAGGCAGCGATTCGGGGTTTAGCCGGACTCGAACATCCCGAACTGAGGTCGGAACTGGTCGCGTTGCTGGATGATGATTTCCTTCGAACCGAGGCCATTCGCGCGATGTCCTCCTTCGACGATGAATCACTCGCTAAAACGCTCCTTGAGCGCTATGCCGACTTTTCTAACAAGGAAAAACTGGAAGTGGTTCACGCCCTGGCATCACGTCCAGGTTCTGGCTGGGCCCTTACGAGAGCCATCGGGCGCGGCGACGTTCCCCGGCGCGATGTCCCTGCCTATGTTGCGCGGCTGTTGCAGCGCGTTGTCGGTAATCGCTTTCTCGACATTTGGGGGCCCGTGGAGGGGTTGTCGTCGGAGACGGAAGCGTCCTTCGTAAGATTACGTACGCTGCTAACAGAGGAAGCCATCGCCCAGGGTGACCTGGCCAAAGGGCGTAAACTGTACACGAAAACGTGTTCGGCGTGCCATCAAATGCATGGAGAAGGCGGCCTGGTTGGACCAGATCTCACAGGCGCGAACCGCACGGACCTCGCATACTTGCTCGGCAATATCCTCACACCGAGTGCCATTATCGGGAAAGACTATTTGATGACGATGGTCCTTACCGACAGCGGGAAAGTTTATGCTGGAGTTGTCATTGGCGAAAATGATCAACAACTCCAGATGCGTACTGCCAGCGTCGCAGAGCCAATTACCATTGCCAAGTCACAGATTTTAGATCGTGAAATCACCAAACTTTCCATGATGCCCGAAGGGCTGCTTAATAACCTGACTGACGCTGAAGTCATCAACTTGTTCGCGTACCTGCGAAATCTTAAGCAGCTGCCAATGCAGGACGCGGCTAATCGTTGATTTCAGCGAACTCCTTGTGCATCTTGCTGTAAATGAAACCGAAACGAAGTTTCATGATGAAGTGGAAGTGCTGATTTCAATCGCCACCGTCCTGTGGGGCTTCACGGGCGCCGCGCGTCGGGGTGAAACGCTTTAAAATGGCATCGAGCTGCCAGACGAATGGCCGCCGAAGTACCCTGAGATAACGTGGGACCCGATACCGGTTCCCTATCTCGATGAGGTGCCTGCGATCATCTCAATCGATGTGGGATGTCAGCTCTTTGTCGATGATTTCCTCGTCGAGGAGTCCACCCTAAGTCGCAAGTTTCACCAGCCCGAGTACCACAAGGAACCGGTGATCACACCGGAGGAAGACACAGCAGGAATGTATGCTGCCCCCTTTAGTGGGGGCGCGTGCTACGACCCAGCCGACAAACTCGTCAAGATGTGCTATACGGTGATCTCGACAGCAAAGAGAGCCTCATCATTCGCGGAGTGACGGGCGCGACAAGTGTTGCCTGGACGCCAGGTGTGGTCGATGCGATATTCGATCTGCTAGGTGATTTTAGTGACGATGGGATTTCGAGTCCCTACGACGGCGACGTCGATGGCGGATACTACTTTATTTGGCAACAGCAAAACGGCTCTATCGGTGGCACCTATTCCGCCGACGCGGACGACGATGGCGACGTCGACGGGGATGACCTCGATATCTGGTCGGACCACTACAACAACACGCTCGACATTTTTGATATTGTTGTCTAACCAAAATGGAAGGTCCTTCGGCAGTACGGACAGAACAGCTGTTTCCGATCCTACCTTCGCAAGTCTCTGAAATCACAGTGGTTCGGTAGGTTTGCTGCTGTAATGGCGTCCCTCCTTATGTCGAGAGCTCCCACTGCAGATCGTTTGCGCCCAATCTAGCGGAGGTTGGTTTCTCCTACGCTGGAAAGTGAACCGTAGAATTTCCTCTCAGCGATGCCCAAGAGACGATGTGCTGCCAACAGAGGGGGTACATTCGCCATCAATTCGATGACATGCTCCTGCTTCCGGAGTCGAGCGCGAAAGCACCTCCCGATTTTTGACGGAGCTGGAATTGCCAACGATCGTCATGCACCTATCGAATGCATTCGAGTTACCTCGCTCAAGCAGTCCAAGCAAGAAACCGCTGCGTGTTCCGCAAGTTTCCCCCTGGCAGAGGTTGTATCACCGACTACACGAAAGCCACTCGCCAATTGAATGAGGGGTACCAGACTTCGTTTGACCAGTGATTCTTCGAATTGAGGGCGGTCGGATAGACTTCGGCGGTCCAGAGCTGCACGAATTGCACGAGGTGATTTTCACCTCAGTAGTTTTTGTAAATCGCGAATCCGCACGGGTGACGCCCTCCTGAGCGTCGAAACGCGACTGGCTAAACTGCACAGAGTACCAGTCCGATGAAAGTTCCGACGTACCGTTAACTTGCTGAGGTTGCACCACCTCTGCAGCTACCAATTAGTTGGAGCCGCTCCAGTAGGCAAATCTTGCCATTCATAGGTCAGTAAGCAAGTTCGGAACTAGAAAGTGTTGGCTCGGCTTGAGATCCCTGGATGCCAACGCCAATCCTACGCCGTGCCAATAAGCGCTGCCAGGATTTGACCTAGTAAGACAGTACCACATAAGATGATTAACAGTAGGCTTGCATCCGGGCCTGGTGGTCGCGTTCGGCGTCGGATGCTTTAGCGTTGAAGGCACTCTTTGTTGTGGAGGGCTCATGGCCGCCGCCGGGTGCCAAAAGCAACCGGTTCGCTGGCTTACGGTAGAGGACATTCGGAAACAACAACGCATGCGTCGTCAGGTCGTAGTCAATGCCATGCTCTCGGGAGAACTCCCCTATGAGCAGCGTGGTCGTATCCGCTACGCCCGAGTATCCGACGTTGAGGCGTGGGAGAAATCGCGACTACATAGTCGCGTTCAAACTCCTGGAACCTTCTTGGTTCATCCGGACCTCGCCGAGTTCACCTAAGTCGGCCTCGCCGAGTCGGGCGGCCCAACCAGGCCGCTCGGCCCGGCTCTTTTCGAAGAGTGAACTAATGCGTCCGTTGCGAATATGCAGGACAGTGATAAAATAGAGCCTACCCAAGCGGGTGTAGCTCAATGGCAGAGCGTTTGGTTCCCAACCAAGATACGAGGGTTCGATTCCCTTCACCCGCTCTCTAAGAGATTAAGTTTTGCCTTTGACCGGAAAGTCTGCATTGCCAGTACGGAGGGCATTACCAATCCATTCTATAACTTCGCGATTCTCGGGCGATATAGGTTTCATGTAGACATCAGCCATGTCTGAACTTGCAGAATGCCCTAGCCAGCGTTTCACTTCGCTAATGGAGCATCCTGGCCGTGCCCCAAATTCGGTTGCCCCAAGATGTCGAAGCGTATAGAAGCCGCCCATTCCTTTGCACGCCTTTCCTTGTCGTTTGAGAAGCTTCGACCACCATTGCGTGACCGAGTCTGCGTGCTCATGCACAATTGCCATTCCTTTCACCGTGCGAAACAGCAATTCGCCTTTAGCTCGCTTCGTCTGCTTTATGTAATCTTGCATTACCTTCCAAACTAAGGGCGGTGTCTCGCCATATCGCTCAACACCCGTCTTACCTCGTCTTAGGTCGTAGCCCTTCTTATCGAACTGGCCAACTCGAATGGCGGCCAGGTCGCGTTGCCCAAATCCGCAGCCAATCGCGGTCCAAACCATCGCTGTCTCGCGTGGACCACATTCTTCTAAAACGAGCTGTAGTTGTTTGAGAGTCGGAAGCTTTCGCTTCTTGGCTGGTTTGCCGTGAAGAACGTCTCGCGAACTCCAATTCCAACCTAGCACCTGCCCACCGTGCTCAGGCCGCCCCGCACGGTCGATAATCGCCTTCATAAATTGCAATCGCTTCGTGACCTGTGACGATGAATAACCGGCCTCAAATATCGCTCGATTGTACGCCTCCACGTCATCCAATCCGAGATGGTCCAGCATCATCCGACCAACGGCTCCTTGCCCATGTCGAATGTTGAGGAATTCAAGTATTTCTTGTGCATAAACCTTTCGCTGGTCGTACACGGCTCTGGTAATACTTCCCTGACGACGGCCTTCTCCACTGCCCCGAACACGCGACTCTTCATAGCGGAGAAGTCCTGACGTAATGTGCAATAGGCTGCCTTCTAGAATCTCAGCCGTAACCCCTTCGGCACTTGGTTTGGCCGTTATCGAATGAAGGTCCAGCTTCTTTCGCCGTTTTGGCTTGACGCCCGGCGTTTGACCGCAAAGATGGGCCGCGACCCACTCGTGGTACGCCTTTTCCGCTTCTTGAAGACTGACCATTCCGAAGCGGTGTTTTCGCGGCGTCCCCGTCACTGGGTCACGAAAGGAGACGTGCCAACCAATGTTGCGACTCTTGGTGTACTTGAGGGTCGGTACGCGTGGCTTGCGTTGGTTGCTGGGCATGGCTAGGGGCCTTACAATACGTGCGTTGAAGCTGCCTTAGTTACACGAATTGTAGTGCAAGGTACCCCGGAAATGTAGTGCAGAGGCCACTGAACTACGGGAAATAGTGGTGTTCAGCATCGGCTTCCCAAGCTTTAGTTCAACCTTGATACGATTGAACGCAATTACTTCTTCTTACGCTTGGCAGTTATAGCGAGGCTAGCCTTCCCGGACTTGAGTGCTTTGCCGACCCATTCTACGACGGGTCGGTCCTCCGGGGACACAGGTTTCATGTAAACGTCTGCCACTTGAGAACTCGCCGAGTGCCCCAGCCATCTTTTCATCTCACCAATTGAACAACCAGGACGTGAACCGAATTCGGTTGCCCCTAGATGGCGAAGTGAGTAAAAACCGCCCATGCTCTTACAATCGACACCTAGTTTGGTTCGCAATCTCGTCCACCAGAGTACAACTGCATCGCAATTGCCATGCACAAGCGGCATTCCTTTCTCCGTAATAAACAGTAATTCCTGCTCGCTTCGCTTTGCTTCGCGAAGATAAGCTTGTATCGCTCGCCAGACCATTGGAGGCGTTTCGCCATATCGCTCGATACCAGTCTTACCACGCCGCAAATCGTAGCTCTTCTTGTCGAACTGATTCACTCGCACTTGGGCGAGGTCACGCTGCCCAAACCCACAGCCAATGGCCATCCACACCATGGCAGTTCGTTGTGCGTCGCAATGTTGCAGCACCAGTTTGAGTTGGGTAAGTGTGGGAAGTTTTCGTGACTCAGCGGGCTTCCCATGGCTCACATCGCGTGACCCCCAGTTCCAGCTGAGCAACTGGCCCCCATGCTCCGGACGACCGGCTCGGTCGATGATTGCTTTCAGGAGCCGCATTCGCTTATTGACTTGGGAAGAGGAGTAGTCGGCAGTCACTAGCAATCGGTTGTAGGCCTCCACGTCTTGCATGGTGAGTTCTGACAAATTCATTCGACCAACCGCTCCTTGGCCGTAGCGTGAATTCAGGAACTGTAGAAACTCCTGAGCAAATTGTTTCCTCGATTCGAACGTCTTGCGTGTAATGGTCCCTCTTCGGCGAACTTTATCATCAGCCCCAACGCGTGACTCTTCGTAGCTAAGAAATCCAGAAGTGACATGTAGAAGGCTTCCGACTATGATGTCTGTGGCAATTCCGGTTGGCTTCGGTTTGGGAGTGGCTATCTGTTCGACCAGTTTTCTCCGGCTCCGCTTTGGTTTGGATGTAGGAGTCTCGCCACGCAAGTGGGCGGCTACCCATTCATGGTAAGCTGCCTCCGCCTCGGCTCGGCTCGTAGCTGCGAAACGATGTTTCCTGGGAGTGCCAGTTTTCGGGTCACGAAAGGAGACATGCCAACCGATATCCCGGTTTGCCGTGTATTTGAGCTGTGGAATCCGTTTCTTGCGGCTATTGTCAGGCATCGATACAATAAGGCGTTCGGAGCTTAGAATTGAAGAATCTGGACGACGAGCCCTTACGGAGTACGTCAACGCAAGAGCAATTGTAGTGCATGATTTTCAAGAAATGTAGTGCAAGGCTCCAAAAAACCCTTAGTCCCCGTAGCTCAACTGGATAGAGTGTCGGCCTCCGAAGCCGAAGGTTGCTGGTTCGAATCCAGCCGGGGATACTTAACATATGGTCGGCATACGTTCTTAACCACGCACTGGCTGGAGGGAGGACGTTGGCGGAGGTGGGAATGCCGCCGGGAACTCAAATGTGAGGATTACCAGCATCTACCCGCACGTGGCGGTTGAGGAGGAGGCGCTGTGGAGTCTGATTGGGTGAACTCAAATGACGCCACAAATTTCAGAAAGAATATCGGTTTGTGGAAAAGGATGTCCACGGTGTTGCACGAAGGCTTCAGCGAATTCCGTTCCCACTTGGTGACCACGCATTGCGCTAAGACGCTTCATTGACTCGATGTACTCATCCATTCCATGGTGCTCATGGAGCCATTCGCGTTGTGAGGCATGACATGCAAGCATCTCGCTCTTGCGATCGATCACTCGGGTGATATCAACGTGTACGGTAGGACACACAATTTCACCTGAGTAGGGATCACATCCCTCGATGGGATCACAGTAATAGAGCCAAGGGATCTTGGACCCAGGGACTAATGGCAACTTCGAGGCATTAGGAATCGAATAAGCAAACGCTGCACTCCGCGCCAACAGATGTACTTGCTCATGATCTAGCATGTAGTCTAATCGAGGATGGGTGATGACCATCGACGGCGCAATACTGCGAAACAAGTCGATCACTTTACGATTGGCCGTTTTGTCGAAAATCACGTTTACATCGTGCTCTTCCAGACAGTGATAAGTGCCGCCAAGCAACCGAGCGCTATTCGCTGCCTCACCTCTGCGAACTTCTGCAATCTGGCCCGCGGACAGAGTAGTCGAGCCGCAATCACCGGGTGTTGCCGTTGCAATGTGAATTTCCCAGTCGTGCTCCACCAAGCGTAATAGAGTGCCCGCACATAGAAACTCTGCGTCGTCAGGGTGGGCTAGAAAGGCCAAGGCTACTTTTCGAAAGTGAAGACCTTCGTGCATCAGGTATTATTCCATTTTGGAGATAGAATCAGCAAGAAAAATGCATCCATCGGCTCTAGTTGCACAAATACACATTAAGACCGGGCGGAATAACCAGATGCCGAGATCCCAAAGAATACTTTTTCTGAGTCATTTGGACACAGCAACTAGTTCGGTCAAGAAAACAAGTATCCTTATTGAGATTCAAAAATACTTACTTAGATTGTTGAGATTTTGGGGAAGATCGAAAGAGAGATCTTCCGGTTGACCTGTGTCATGTTGATTCGCAGAAAAGAGGGCACTTTTCTTCATCAATCTCTTTTCTGACTTATCTGTTAGCTAAAATCATGACTGTTTGAGATTTGCTAAATTGTTTCAGGTCAGAATCTCATGCACAGGGCGCTGTTCTTCTACGCCGGTAAGTCGCATGTCGAGCCCCTGGAATCGATAAGTTAGCCGACGATGATCGATCCCCAGGCAATGGAGAATCGTCGCATTCAGATCGTGAATGTGTACCGGACGGTCAGCAACATTGTAGCTGAAGTCGTCAGTTTCGCCGTATACAATACCAGGTTTGACGCCCCCTCCGGCCAACCATACGGTAAAGCACCGCGGATGGTGATCGCGTCCATAGTTTTCATGTGTTAATTCTCCCTGACAGTAGATTGTTCGGCCAAATTCCCCGCCCCAAATTACAAGTGTATCATCGAGCATGCCGCGCTGCTTGAGATCTTGGATCAGTGCCCAACATGGCTGGTCAATGTCTCGGCATTGGTTCGGTAAATCGACTGCAATGTTTTTATGCTGATCCCAACCACGATGGAAAATTTGTACGAAACGCACGTCACGTTCCGCCATTCGCCGGGCCATAAGACAACTTGCGGCAAACGTACCTGGCTTCATGACGTCAGGACCGTACATGTCCAGGATATGCTGCGGTTCCTTGCTCAGGTCCACCAAGTCGGGTACCGAACTCTGCATCCTGAATGCCATTTCATACTGAGTAATTCTGGCGGCGGTCTCCGGGTCTCCATAGTCACCAAGCGTTTGATGGTTTAATCGACCTAACGAGTCGAGCATTCGCCTTCGAGTAGAAGAATCTATGCCAGGCGGGTTAGAGAGGAACAGGACAGGATCGCCTTGGCTACGCAGAGCGACACCTTGATGTTTGCTAGCCAAAAAGCCAGAACCCCACAGACGATTGTAAAGAGCTTGTGCCTCAACTGGTCCAGTCCATGAGGAAGTCATCACGACAAAGGAGGGCAGGTTTTCATTGAGCGAACCGAGGCCGTAGCTTAACCATGCTCCAAGACTGGCACGACCAGGCAATTGGTTCCCCGTACAGATGTAAGTGATAGCTGGATCGTGATTGATCGCTTCGGTATAGACAGATTTGACGATAGCTATGTCATCGACCAATCGGCCATGGAATGGCAATAGTTCACTCACCCATGCACCGTGCTGCCCGTATTGCTGAAACCTAAACTTCGAGGGAGCGATCGGAAATCGGGTCTGTTCGCTGGTCATGGTGGTCAGCCGTTGGCCTTGGCGGACCGACTCGGGTAAGTCTCTGTCATACCACCGGTGCATTGCAGGCTTGTAATCAAGCATGTCCATTTGCGATGGGGCACCTGCCATAAACAAATAAATAGCCCGTTTGGCTTTCGGGGCAAAATGTGGCAATCCTGGCAATCCGATAGTTGGCGATGCGTTAGCAGAGCTGGGTGAGGCGACTGAAGGAAGGAGGGAACAAAGTGCGGCAGAACCTAGACCCATAGCACCCTGTTTGAAGAAATGTCGACGGGTCGTTCCCAACAAGTATTCGCGAATTGGTTCCATAAACTTTCCTTCCAAGAAACAATCAATTCTTGTTCACTACCTCGTCCAGATTCAGCACAAGATTGGCAACTACTGTCCAAGCAGCAAGCTGCGGCGTATCAAACTCTTTGCGATTGGACTTCCCAAAACGTACAGCCAGCAGCTTCTGAGCAGCCTCATCATTTTGCTCGTATTCTTCCAATTGCTCATCGAATAATTCTACGAGTTCGGCCACGGTCGCTTCGGAAGGTACGCGCGCCGTACAAAGACGGTAAATAAAAGCTGCTCGCTCAGCAGGAGTAAGCCTATGTGCGGATAGGGCACGGGTAGCCAATGCTTGTGCTGCAGAAACGTACTGAGGATCATTCATTAGCAACAATGCCTGCAGGGGAGTGTTGGTACGCTCGCGCCGAACACAAGTCGACTCACGCGAGGGGGCATCGAACGTGCTCATCTCGGGAGGAGGAGAAGTTCGTTTTAAGAAAACATACAAAGAGCGGCGATTGATCTTGTCCGGTTCCTGGTCAGGCACAAATTCAACGGTATTAGAGCTTGAGAACCCCACTGCTTTCCAAAGTCCAATTGGCTGAGGGGGTTTAACACTTGGACCTCCCAAGTCCATCACCAAGTCACCACCCAAGAACAAGGCTTGATCTCTCAATGTCTCGGCGTCAAGACGAAAACGAGGCCCACGGGCCAGAAATCGATTCTTGGGATCCTTCAGCGCAAGTGTAGGTGAAACATAGGAACTCTGGCGATAAGTTGCTGAGAGCACAAGCTGCTTCATTAACCTTTTGATGTCCCAGCCACTTTCACGGAATTCTACTGCTAGCCAATCCAGCAACTCTGGGTGAGAAGGAACTGTTCCCTGATTTCCAAAATCTTCACTCGTCTCTACCAGTCCAATGCCAAATAGTTGCTGCCAGAATCGATTCACTACAACTCGGCTAGTGAGTGGATTTTCAGGAGACACTAACCATCGCGCAAGCCCCAAACGATTTCGTGGGAATTCAGCCGACATGGGTGGGAGTGCTGAAGGTGTTGAACGCTGGACTTGTTCTCTAGGCTTATCGTATTCGCCACGGATCAAAACAAAAGCTTCACGGGGATTCTTGCTCTCTCGATAAATGAGAGTAGTAGGCACCGACTGTGTTACTTTGCGTAATTGATCTTGCAACTGTTCGAGTTTTTTCGAGCAGGAAATGAACTCGTCGTCGTGGTGCATTAAATAGAAATGCTGAAGGATATGACGTTGAGCTTCGTTCAAGCTCTCGGGAGGATCGGCAAGAAAAGAGAGTTCACTCTCCAAGAAAACTGCACGGACTTCTGATTCTGATAGTCGCTTGCCGTACACGCGCACATCGTCAATCGTCCCATCGAGAAAGTGAGAATCTGCATCGCGGCGACCCAGCAACAAGGGTTCCGAGTTACGGATTCCTCCCTTAAACTTCAAAGCATCGGACCAAACGTCGACTTGCTGGGGTTTCCCGTCAACATAAATCACTACGCCGCTTGCCAACTTCGAGCCGTCATATGTCACAAACACATGATGCCACTCATTAGGTGTAATCAAAGGTTCCTTCACAACAACTTTCACAATATAGCCCGGTCGGCGGCGACTGATGATCGCCTTGACCTGGCCCTCTTGTATCGAGAGCTCGTAGCCTTTATGAAGTTGTGCTGGATCAGTCTTAGCCATGACGACGCTGTTTCGTCCGTTAGCGGTTTTAACCCACGCTCCGTAGCTAAACGAGTCATCATCGTCAAAGCTGGCCACATTTCCTAAATCTGCGACTGCACCTTCAGGGAATTGTATTCCGCTGCCCGTGCGTCCCGCGACTCGATTGGCACCGATCAACTTGCCTTGTCGGGCTGGATCGGCTTGGTTCATGATCTGATCGCCGGATTCATCGTCAAAAGTACAATGGACGACCAACTGGTCGTCAATGTGAAGCTCTGATTTGGCGATTAATGAATCATGCTCCCCTAGCCGCTCAATCCAACGGAGAAAACCAAGATCGCTCGACTTTCCTCGTGCGTCCCGTTCCTCAGTCAATTGTGTAATCTGGTCACGTAGGGAAGCGAGAGTGGAAGCCTGGTCCTCGCTAGGTACACTAATCACTGGTGCAGGGTCTTTGATGTTTCCGTCTAAAGCAGGTCCATCAAGACTATTGAAGAAAGCAGAGAACTCGTAGAATTCTTGCTGCGTGACAGGATCGAACTTATGGTCATGACAAACTGCACAGCCCATAGTCAATCCAAGAAAAACTGTGGCCGTGTTACTAGTTCGATCGACAACATTCCGGACATGCACCTCTTCTTCAATCGAACCACCTTCGTTGGTAGTAACATGGGCACGACAGAAGCCCGTGGCAACGAGTTGATCTAGTTTCGGATCCGGCAGCAAATCACCCGCCAATTGCTCGATAACAAACTGGTCGTACGGAAGGTTTGAATTGAATGCATTAACTACCCAATCGCGAAACGGCCACATCTCGCGATAATTATCCAAATGCAACCCGTGCGTATCGCCATAACGGGCCGCATCGAGCCAAAAGCGCGCCATGTGAACTCCGAATTGCGGCGACTGGAGCAGCCGATCGACAACTCGCTCATAGGCCTGGGGAGTTTCGTCTGCTAAGAATGCTTCGACTTCAGCAAGCGTAGGGGGCAATCCCGATAAATCGAGAGTGACCCGTCGAATAATCACTTCTCTTGGAGCCGCAGGGGAAGGCTTCAAGCCTTTTTGGTCGAGAACTGCCTGCACAAAAAAATCGATCGCATTGCGAGGCCAAGTGGAGCTACTCACGCTGGGTAACTCTGGACGCTTTGGAGTTACAAAGGCCCAGTGTTGCTCCCATTTAGCACCTTGCTCAATCCAGCGACGAATTAGCGAAACTTGTTCATTAGTGAGTGACTTCCCTGTTTCTGGCGGTGGCATAACTTCGCCAGGATCTTCACACGAAATCCTACGCAGCAATTCGCTTTGCTCGGGATTTCCTGCAACGACCACTTTTTCGTCAGGGCCATCTGCTGAGATTGCCTGATCCAGGAGATCAAGCCGTAACTCCGATTCTCGGCTGGCTTCATCAGGGCCATGGCATGCGTAGCAAGCGTCAGAGAGGATCGGGCGGATGTCTTGAAGATAATCGACTAGAACGTCTGTCTCGTTTACACCAGCTGTTAACTTCGTAGAAGGTGATGTAGACTCTTCCGCCGACTTCACTGAACCTGTGTGAAAGAACCCCCCAAGCATCAGGCAACAAGCGATCCAAACTCCTCTTATGAAATTCATAGGTGGCAATCCTGGCTCAAGGGCAAATTCTTTAAGCATTTTACTCGCCAAAAATGCTTATGGCAACATAGCCGCAGATGCACAGGCCTTACGTCAGTAGGTGATTCGGCTTGAACTTTCTGATATAGATTATGGAATTGTAGTGTGTTCGAAAGCTGGTCTGTCATGCCATAATGACCAGTCGTCAGCACATTTCTTCCTTCGTTTAAGCAATTTCTTCTTGTGGATATCCTGACATGAAACTAAGCCTATTCTCTGTAAGCTATGCGGGCTACTGGGGACAAGACCGACTCAATGTGACTGATTTTATCGCTAAAGCCGCCAAGCTTGGGTTTGAATCTGTCATGCTCGCTGGAAAACGTCCTCATCTTTCTCCCTTGGATGCGAACGAAGAGTATGTCGCCGCGATTAGTTCTGCATTGTCGGCGAACAATATCTCTTGCGAAGTGATCGCCGGCTACACGGACCTCTCTCCCTTGGCAGCTTCTGAAGTACCCTACCTGGAAATGCAAATTGACTACATTACTAATTTGGCAAGAATGGCTAATCGATTGGGAGCAGGTTACGTACGAATCTTCACTGCTTATGAATCCTCATTTCAAGGTCCACAACAGGTTTGGCAATCTGTAGTTTCCTCAATACGTGAAATGTGCGATAGGGCAGCAGAGTATGATGTTACACTGGCAGTTCAGAATCATCACGATGTGGGAGTACATAGCGACGTTCTGCTTGAGGTGCTCCACGATATCGATCGTCCCAACTGTAAATTGGGATACGATGCCTGGTCACCTGCTTTGCGCGGAGAGGATCTCTATGACTGCGCAAAAAAGATGGCTCACCATACAGTGATAACAACAAATGCAGATTACGTTCGGTTACCTCGGTATCACTACCGTCCCGAACTTATAAATTACGAGCGTGCCCATCCCGATCTTGTGCGGGCAGTACAGTTTGGAACAGGTTTTATCGACTACTCCGCCTTCTTCCGTGGTCTGCAGGAAGGGGGATTCTCCGGCATCGCCAACTACGAAATGTGCTCTCCTATTCGGGGTGGAGGCAAAATAGAAAACCTGGATTCCTACGCTGCACACTACATTAATTGGATGCGAGAAAACCATCGGAGTCCAAATTAGCAATGAGAACGCCTCTCGAATAGTATCGAGATACTTTGGAACGCTCGATAATTACACAAAGGTCCGGCAATTGTTCAGTTTATCCTCAAAAGGTGTTGCTCTATGGGAGCGAACCATTTTCTGCGTTTTGGCGTTTAGTAGCTCAGCCTGTTTTGCAATTGACTCGATTTCAGAATTGGGCGTTATCAGGTTCGATGCTGGACCACAACATTCTTTGCTTGCTACCCAGTCGATCGCTCTACGCAAAGAGACTCTTTATCAGTCAACGACTGGTTTCGGTTGGCTAACGCCCCCTTCTGCTTCATTTGTGAGAGATGACCTGGCGCCAACACGTTCGCCCTTAACTATCGACGGAGTATCAGGGAGTTCGCTTGAATTTAGAGCTGATGTAAATGCCGGCACGTGGGAAGTATTTGTATGGCTCGAAATTGGTGAGTTCGACAGCAATGCCACTCAGGTGTACGTTCAAGGAGAACTGAAGCCGATAGACTGGCAAGATTTTCCGCCCCCCGCGGAGCCAAGTAAGGACTTGCCTAAGCTATACCGGGTCTTTGTAACGACAGCCCAAGTAGGTAGCGATGGTTTGATCCTCAAATTCAACGGGCAAAAATCTGAAGTTCGGCTACTTGGTGTTACCCTGTTGTGTGGGGTAAATGACTACTCTCCTGATCAACGCAAACACTTAAGAACTCTTAACTCGAATGTTGGACTAAGCAACCCTCCATCGCTCGCTTTGTTGGAACAGGAGACTAAGGCTGTAGCTCTTGCCAATCCTGGGGATAGTGTCTTCGCACTTTGGCTGCAACGGATAGAGTTTTTAGCCGAGGCTGAGAGATACTATCACATGCGCGGCTGGGACTGGGCTGAAGAAGAAACCGGTCTTAGTATGTTTGATCGGCATCATCAGGCGATCATGCTGTTAGACGCATTGTTGGCTGGAGAAAATAAGGCCGACGAACCTTTGTTGAATCGTGGCCGATTTTTGCGGGGTCGAATGCTCTATTGGCTCGGCAAGGAGCGAGGAGGAAGCGAAATAATCGCTAACGCAGAGCGCGACTTGAGTTTGCTTTACCAACAATTTCCGGAAGACGACCTACTGGCGATGTATGCTGACAAGAAAATTGATTTACAGGACGAATGTGATTGTTTTGAGCCAAGTTCTGTCGCTCCCGCCTGGTCAGTATTGCAACACGAAGCCTTGTGCCGTTTGCGCACGATTGTTCGCTGGTGGACCTCGCACCGTCAACTTGCCAATGGAGAATTGGGAGGCAAGTTTGGTGATGATGTGGAAATGCTTAGGTGGTGGCCCCCCCTCTGCCTGGCTGGCGATCAAAACGCAATAAAGGGTTGGAAACGTTTGGCTGATGGCGTGTGGCACAGCAAACATGTTCACCAAGGGTATGCTCGGAAATTGGCCGACGTGGAGCACGCCTCCGAATTCATCGCCGACACGGCCCCTTTGATGGCGGTCTATTCCGATGATCCGGAGTATTTGGAGCGTTTGCAGCCTTCCGCCGATCTGTTTCGCGATTTGTGGACGGGCATGACTCCCAGAGGCAACCGCTTTTTTCGATCCTCCTGGTTTAGCGCCACGGATATGGTGACCACAGAACCCAAAGGACGTGACGTTGAATTCAATTGCCGGGCTGTGAAGGCAGTCCGCTATTTGGTTTGGCGTCGGCCCGATCCTGAAGTCATCTCGACTCTCCACGAATGGTCGTTGGCTTGGATTGCTGCTGCCTTGAAAACCGAAAAGGGTAAGCCGCACGGAATTCTGCCAGCCTCTGTTCGCTTTACTGACGAATCAATTAATGGAGATGGAGAAAACTGGTATCAAGCAGACATGTACTGGGATTATTTTGACTGGCACCACTCAGCAGGAAGCTTGCTTCTTGATCAGTTTTTCTTTACCTACTTGCTGACAAAAGACGAGCGACTCTTGCAGCCCTTGCTATTAACGTTAGAGCTGATCCAGTCTAATGAAATTCAACAAACCGACGCTATCCCTCGAGAAGGCTCCTCAGCCTGGGCTGCACAGATATTAAGGAAGTGCGATCTCTTCTGGGACGTCGTGGAGCAATGGAGATTCGTGTCAAATAATCAGACTTTTGATCAACTGATCATGCGTTATGGTTCTCCATACGGACAATACCGTATAAGCGGAGACGAACGTTACCTGATCAATGGGCTCGAGTCGCTGCTAGATGATTTGCGCTACAACACACCTTTAAAGACAAGCGAAGCCTATTACACAGATAGAGTGTATATAACCGAGTGGGAGACTCTCAAGGGGATGCTAACGGGAGATAGCATGCAAAACAACACCTCGCCTTATTATGCTGTCTCCTGGGAACAAACTGACGAACATTTCACCGCCCTTGTAAGTGACACGCATGAGACAGGATTGAAAGCTCAACTGTTCTCTCACGGAAATGAGAAGCAAACAGTCGTAATGCGTGTCTGGCAAGCGAAGCCAGGTAATTACATTTTCCGAACCAAGGCCTCGGGCTCACCGGTCAAGGAAGAGCCTGTAAACATCGAAAACCATGGCCAACGTATCTCTGTCGAGTTGCCTGCGCAGAGGTTACTGGAACTAGAACTCACATCAATCGGCGAACGAACTACGGTGGATTGATTGGCATAGACAGCTCACACTTCTATCCGAGACCGCCAGTTTGAGATCTGGTCGATCAGGACGAGGCCCCTTATGTCCGAAGCAGCGATCACGTTATTTCGGGTATCGCGAAAGGTGGACGCGATTCTGGTCGCAGCAGGGCTGTCGCCTCAGAATTATTGATCACTTCGTTTCCGGCAGGATCAAGTTCTAGCCATTTCCCTAGGCGCAATTTCGTATTGTCTTCATCAAGCAGTACATCGTTTGCGCGGAGATGACCAACCATGCGATCAAAGGAATTTGCTAACAATTCGTTGCCAATAACTTGCTCAGCTACTGCATCTGAGGTGGACGCAGCGCCGACTCGATGAGAAACTCCAGCGAGGTGACAAAGTGCGCTGCTTACATGTCCCTCTCGTATCTCGGCGTTCAGCACGGTCTTGTCTTGACGTGCGACGGCATCGAGCCAGTTGGCGAAATGATCGCTGGATTTCTTCCAACGTTTCACCTCATGGCCATCAAGATCGAAAGCGATTGCCTCGTGATAACTCGGCACAAGGACATGCCCCTGTTCGCACTGAATCAATACCCCTATTCTGCTTCCTCGATAGGAATCCATGGAGGCTTTCCAATCGGCCTGGGCTTGCTGGGAACGTGGCAAACCACGAGTTTCAAACAGCAAAGGTGCTTGCGGATAGTCGTAACAAGCGATTTGAGTGTTGGGCGTATTTCCCGCATCGTCGTAGCCGAATCTTCCACCGATACTAAGTACTCGTGGCGGCAGTTGATTCTCTCCCAAGAACCACCGCGCAATGTCCACCTGATGGATACCCTGATTGCCGATATCGCCGTTTCCGGTGTTGAAATCCCAATGCCAGTCGTAATGCAACTCCGGTCGAAAAATCTCCTGCTTCTTGGCAGGGCCGCACCAGAGATCGTAGTGAATGTGCTTTGGAATCTTTAGTGGACTACTGAGCTTGCCAATACTCATTCTTGGCTTATAGCAGGTACCCACTGCATAGAGAATTTTTCCCAAGCCACCTTGCTGAACCCACTCGACCGCTTCGGCAATCCCTGAACTGGACCTGGCCTGTGTTCCAGATTGAACAATTCTCCCGTAGAGCTCGGCGGCAGCGACTAGTTGCTGTCCCTCCCAAACATCATGGCTGATGGGTTTTTCGACGTAGACGTCTTTACCGGCTTGAATCGCTGCGATGGCAATAAGAGCATGTGTATGATTCGGCGTGGCAATCGAAACAGCGTGGATGTCCGCTTCGTCCAACAGGCGGCGATAATCGACAAACCTCTCGATGCTCCGCCCCAGCTTCTGCTCTGTTTCTGCGCTCCGCTCGTGAAGGATTTTTTCATCCACGTCACAGATTGCTACGACGTGCTTGCCAAGTGCTTGAAGATGCTCATTGCCTCTGCCTCTTGCTCCGATGACTGCCACGCGAATGTCTTTTGTCTCAGAAGCCTGGACTTTGCTGGAAAGTACTGCCAAGCCAGAAGCAGAGGCGGCACCCAGGAATAATCTGCGGTTTATCGTGTGCATACTCATTCCCCCTTAGAAGGTATGGAGCATTAGACGGCTTATCAGACAATAGTAATCAAAATCGACGTTTGGGAGCGAAGCCTGAAGAATAGTTGCCTTTCCCGCATCCTATCATAAATCTCTTTTGCGGGCTTCTCCAACCCTGGGTGTTGTCCGCAAATGTGAATTCAGAAACTAGCGATCTGTTTATTGAGAAGAAACGATTCCAGGAAGAAGTAGTGCACGATTCATCTAAGATTGCAGCCACTGCAGGCCAACTTTTTCCGCCTGTTGGCAAAAAGGGCCTTTCTCGTTGCAAAAATTACTTCAGAGTCTTATAATGCAGGTTATCAATGTCCAAAGAAATCTCTTCTATTTTAGATCTTCCACTTGTGAAGCCCAGGGAGTTGATGCACATGCACTGGAAATTTGCTGTTATCGCTTCGCTGATTGCTATCGCTATTCTGTCATCTCCACAACGGTCGTCTGCCCAGGAGGACGAAACCTATGATTTTGATGGTGTCGCCGATATGGATCCGCAGCCAGCGGATCCCACCGACTGGATGACCAGCGAGAATTGGAGTGATTCAGGAGCCGATCCGCTTCCCCCCTTTGGGCCAGCGATTCCCGATTTTGGAACTCGAGTTGAGATTCAGACCTCTACTTTTGGCGTCAATGCACCTGTCATCGGTCCTGGGGATACTGCTGAAGCATTCGAACTACGTATTGCTCGTTTCGGCGGCGAAGGTTTACTGACCATGACCGGCGGAACTCTCACCACGGTGAACAGCTGTTCGATGTCCCCTTTTACTTGCAATAGAAGGTTGCGTGTGGGTGCTGCCGATGTTGCCTTGGACATCGATCGCCATCCAGGAACTTTCAATTTGAGTGGGGGAACAGTAACAACCGATTCTTTGTGGATCGGTAGTGGCTCAAAGGGCCAAGTGACTATGAGTGGGGGGATTTTGAACACGCGCGGAGATTTGTCTTTCGACTGGACGTTCGATGCAGGCAGCAATCTAAACATGACCGCCGGGACGATCAATGTGGGCAGTGATATTCGCATGTATCGCAATTCTTCCCTTGATCTAGATGGCGGCACGATTATCGTAGCCAACACTGTAAATTTAGGGTTTACCGACGCCAATATTACTCAGACCCCAAATGTGTCTGCCAACATATTGAGTGGGCTACTGCAAGCGAATAATGCTCTCCGGGTGCAAGGGTCAGTCGTTGTCGATGGCGGTATTTTGAGGGCAGGCAGTTTTAATGAAGCCTTAAGTGTGGGGACCATTGAGATCAACGGCAATGGCCTTTTACAATTTAAGAATGCTCAAGAGAGTGTTGCAGCTGTGCAAGGGCTGATCACCAGCGGGTTCTTCACGACGAGTGGAGCTTCTCCATTGTCAGTATCCGTTGTAGACGTTGGCGGGACCGATTACACCCAGGTTTCGAGCGCTGCACCTGGCCTGCTGGGTGACTTCGACAACGACGGTGACGTGGACGGCCGTGATTTCCTGCATTGGCAGCGAGGTGACTCACCTAATGGTGTTTCAGGTGTCTCTGTATCAGCGGCAGATTTGACCGATTGGCAAGGCAATTACGGGGCACCGCCGCTCACTGCAGTCGTCGCTGTTCCCGAGCCAGCAGCGGGCGTATTTGTTTTTTTTCTTAGCCTAGCACTGCTATCCCGTTCCACATTAGTTTTGAATAAATCGGTTTGAAACTAGGTTTTCTATCTCTACTGCAGGAATTATTGATTAATTTTAGTATATGCGTTGTGTGTTCCATCAGCTTAGAAGTGTTGAAAAGTTTTTCACAATTGGAATCGTTCTGACAGGACTCTTCCTGCTTCCAACAATTGGTTGCAGTGACGGTCGGCCAGGTAGACTGGCGGTGTCGGGGCAGGTGTTAATTGACGGACAGCCACTTACACATGGCTTCATCCGATTCGTACCTGAAGTGGGACGCCAAGCAGCCGCTAGGCTTGATGAGGAAGGCCGATTTACGCTCTCCACCTACGCGAAACATGATGGTGTCATACCTGGAGTATATAAAGTCGAGGTAGATGCATCGGAGGAACTCAGCGCCAAAAAGAAAAAGTGGCATGCACCAAAAAAGTACTTTCGATACTCAACATCCGATTTGAAGCAGAGTATCACCGAACCTACTGATTCGCTCGTGGTCAACCTTACATGGGATGGGGGGAAACCTTTTGTGGAGCGACTCCGCTGATTTATCCTGTCCGGTAAATAAATTCCAGTAAGAGTGATTCTCCGTGCACGTTAGGTAAAGATTATTAAGACTCTTGCCAGCAACAGTTAATTAAAGATCATGAATTAGTTTATGGAGAGATGCGGATGTGCTGGATTGGCAGTGGCGTGAAATTACTTCGACGCAAAGACCAGGGCTTTACTTTAGTAGAACTTCTGGTCGTGATCGCAATTATCGGAGTGCTTGTTGCACTTTTGCTGCCAGCAGTCCAAGCTGCGCGCGAGGCTGCCCGGCGAACTCAGTGCGTCAACAATCAAAAGCAGATTGGTTTAGCGCTGTTGAACTATGAAGGCACGAATGGAAATTTACCCGCCGGGCGTCATGGCTGCGACGGAGCGGTAGAGCCTTCGGTGAGTGGCTGTGAGCAAGACTCAAGTATTCTGCGATCGTCAATGAGTGGGTTTGTAAAGATACTCCCCTATTTGGAGCAACAAGCGATTTATGACGCACTTGATCTAAGCAGTCAAAATAGAATTATCTGGCCAATTGGAGCCTCCTCCGAAGAGGCCGACGGTTACACCTCTTGGGCAACTCCGCAGATTCAACAAGCCCTGAACACGCGACCGGATATGTTCGTTTGTCCGAGTGCTGGTTCTGAACCCATCACTGATTCACTGGTTTATCAGAACGCGGAGCTTCCTCCGGCCACCGGAGACTATGTCCTCAACATGGGTCACCGGGGTCCCAGTTGGGGCAGAGATTTCTTTGGAGTGAAAACGGATAATTCCGGCCTGTTTTTCTATATTCGAGAAATCGAGTTGCGAGAAATCGAAGACGGAACAAGCAATACGTTTTTTGGTGGAGAGACCTTGGATAGTCACGTGATCGATAGTAGCAACATTTGGTCCTCTGCCGTCCGTCATTTGGACGGCATGCGAACGACTGACAATCCCGTAAATACGCCCGCGGGACCAGATTTTGTGGATTTCGTCAAGATGCATCGGAAGAGAGTCCCGCCCGACAGACCGTATTTTGCAGCATGCGCATTTGGAAGTCGGCATTCGAGGGGTGCGAATTTTTTCTTCGCCGATGGCCATGTGGAGTTCATTTCAGAGGATATTTCCCCGATTCCATACAACGCCTATGCAACGAGGGCCAGTCAAGAATTAAATGATGAATATGCCCAAGAACAGTAGAAAAAGCTTGGAAGTTGCTTGTAAAGAGTTTATACTAATTTCCAGGAATTAGGTTTTTTTGTTGGATCAGTTCCTTCACTCATCGTTAGAGGAGACTTGCTAATGTGTAGAAAAATTGTTGGTTTAGCTTCTATTTTCTTTTGTTCTTGCGCTCTTATGACGACCGCCAGTTATGGCCAGTTGGATGGCCTCTATGAATTCGACGGAGGTGGCGATGGCACTTCCTGGGATGACGCAGCCAACTGGGAGCAAAAACTGGATGCCTTCGGCAATCCCATCAGTGGTGACCCTGCTACACCCCCGAGTCCGACCACATCGGCGGACATTCCACTACTAGGCGTTGTTCTAGTTGATAACACACAGCCAGGTCAAACCGCGCTGGACGTAAACATTGGTACTTCTGCTGGGAATGGTTCTGCCTTCATTACAGGTGGAGACTTAACAGTTCGCGACATGAATGTTGGCAGTGATTCTGGTGGAATTAATATTGGTTTGTTGTCCATGTCTGGAGGCACTCTAGCGGCCGGCGACGATATCACTCTGGGAAATGGTTCTGTGGGTGTGATGACGATGTCAGGTGGTACAGCAAGTACCGGAGATGATTTCGTCATTAACTCTAACAGCTCACTCACCATGACCGGTGGTGCTATTAATATCGGCGATCGACTGGTTACGGAGGATAATGCTGGGATTGTGCTAAGTAATGGGGACATCTTCGCCGATGACGATTTCTTCTTCTTCGGCAACTCCCAAATCACCGTCAATGGCGGTTCAATGATTGTGAATGACAAGCTTCGATTCGACGATGATGACAGCTTCAGCGGAAAGCTGACGATCAACGATGGTTTCGTGCGCAGCAATGAGTTTGGAGTAGAAGTTGATGGGCTGCTCACCGATTTTCGTGGTGAAGTAGAAATTAATGGCTCTGGCCTCTTTCAAGTTGAAGAAAGCGGCGGTCCTAGCAGTCCTATCAGCCAATTGAGCCTCGGCACAGCACGTGATCTTATTGCCGAAGGCGTTCATTTCACTACCAGCGAGCCAGCACCTAAGAAACTGGGGGCATTTTTGGTCACGGTCCCCAGCTTTGACGGCAACACGAATGTCTCGTTTGTTCAAATCTCGGTAGTTCCTGAACCAGCTTCCGTGTTGTTACTTGGTCTCGGTACTTTGGCACTCGTATTAAGGCGTAAGAACCAAGTAGCCTAAGCGGCTAGGTTCGATAGCTCATTTGATGACACAGGCTGGTCACTTCTGTGACCAGCCTTTTTTTGCATTAAGTGGGCCCTGCGTAGATAGCACCGAACCGTTCCAGCGGGCGGCTTGTCCAACCACCAGCTCGAACGACCACCGCGAATCGAAGTCTGTCGACTTCACCTACCGCACTTCGGCAGGTGCCGACCTGGAATACTGGGCTTCCCCCCTGTAACTGATCCAGTCTATTGCGAGAATCGAATCGCATCTGGGCGTAGCCCGGATAGTTCAATCTGGTTCGAATCCAGCCGGGGATACTTTTTGGATTATTCTGGCCCTGGTAAGCGGCTTTCGCTCTGAGGCTCAACTTGTGCTGCGTTATCTAGCACACGGTTCTTGACCTGGCGAATGAGGCTTAGGATCTCGTCTGCCTTGGGTCCCCCGATTTGGAGAAACGTTTTTCTCGCTTCCTTGCTAGCTTGCTGAAATCTTTCGCGCTCTGCTGGCGTTAATGCGGGAGTGATGTTTAAGAACGGATTGTCGTCAATGAGTTCCTGTCGCTCCTGCGTGGATAGACTTTCAATAAAATCTGACAGATCGCCGCAGATATTGAGCTTCGCCCGTTTTTGCTGCATCTCGCGAACGATTGCCTTGAGTCGATCCGACTGGAATTGCACTTGCTGCTCGAATATGTAGTCGTTGAGATCGGCTATCGTTTGGTCAACGATAGCTTGATCTTCTTCAGAGAGATTATCGTAGAATTCCTGATTCGCGACGACTGTGGTAACGAAGTGAGCGTGTCCCGGGAAGATGAGCCACTCGGTCACCTCGAAGAATTTCTGCCGCTCAATGGCAAAAATCGGATTCACCTGAGCGTCGACCATTCCTAGTTGGAGGGCACTGTAAACCTCGGCATAAGGCAGCGGCGTGGGGCTGGCACCGTAGGCTGCATAGGCATCAATCAACATCGGTGAGGTCATCACCCGGATTTTCACGCCTTGAAAATCCTTGGGCGAACGGACTTCTTTCTGCGTCGTCCATACCATCTCGCCCTCGGGAAAAATGGAGAGCAGCTTCAATCCCTTATCCCTATAGAGCGTATCGAATGTTTCCAACACCTCTGGCGACGATAATATTTGTTGATTCACGATGTCGCTGTTCGACAAGACGAAATGAAGCAGAAACACCTGTGTCTCGGGAATAAACTTGCCGATCGATCCCGGTGAAGCCATGGCGAATTCCAACGCACCCAGATTGAGCTGCTCTGTGATTTGAGTCGAGGTGCCGAGCGTACCATAGGGGTAGACGACCACTTCGACACCACCTGACGTCGCAGCTTCAATCTGTCGCTTGAACTGCGTGGCATACACATGCTGGACACTTCCCTCCGATTCTTCGATGGCAAATCGCCAGATCTGGTGATCCGACTCTGGTGGGTGCTGTGCAGTTCGACCGCAACCGATGCTCACACTAACAATTGCCAGCAAGAGGATTGCCAACTGAAACGGAAGTATGTGCTTGGAACTCGACATATTGTCCTTATAGAATCGAACTCTCTTGCAGCCACATTTCGATGCCGCGCATGATCATGTCGACTGCGATGGAGCCGATGAGGAGCGCTGCGACGCGACCACTGATTTCCATGTATCTTTGGACAATCGCCTCGTTGCGCTTCTTTACGTAGTCAAACAGCACTTTGGCTATCATGAGGAACAGGCAACTGATCACAATAGCTACCACGATTGCCAGAAAGGCTAGCCCTAATGGCAGTCGATTTCCGATCAGTACGCTCGCGCTGACTGTCCCCGGGCCAATCATGAACGGCATTGCCAGCGAGCCGGCCAGATGTTCTGGTGGGCCGCGAAGAGTTTCAATCATCTTGGCACCGAACACCATGTAGCGAAGCGAGATGATCAGAAATAAAATTCCACCGAAAACCAAGAACGCGGCAAATCTCACCTGAAGCACGTGTGAAAATAACTGGTCTCCTCCAAAGGCAAAGAGGCAGAATACTGCCGCACTCATGGCGAATGCTCGCAGCAATACGCCAAAGAATTCTCTTAAAGACAACTCCGACATGATGTCGCGCAGGCACGCACTCATAAAGAATGGATTGAACAGCACGGCCATCAAAACCACAGAATCAATAAACAACGTTTCCATAAAGTTCAATTACAATGCGAAGTGAAGCTGGAGCAAATCTTTCGGCGAGCTATTGAGTATAAGCCAAGTCCCGCAATAGTAGGGCAACGCCTGGAAATGTAAGCAGAATAAACGCCGCGGAGAGTAAAATCACGATGAATGGCGGCGTGCCACGGATGACCTGCCAGTAGGGCTGTCGAAAAATGGCAATCGCGGTGAATATATCACATCCAAAGGGAGGCGTGGCCGAACCGATGGCCACTTGCAACGTGACAACAACGCCAACTAGCACGGGGTCGATATCCGCAGCGACTGCGATGGGGTGAAAAATCGGGGTGAGAATCAAGATGACCACGATCGGGTCGACAAACATGCAGCCAACAAAGTAGGCCACACAGATAGAAAGCATGATGGTCCAATAGCCCGAGTTGGCATTCAGGCCAACTTCTGCCAACAGGTCCTGAGGAAGCTGTGCGAAAGAAATGACCCACGAAAAGGCGGCCCCTGCGCCGACCAAGACGAAAACAACCCCTGTAACCAGACCAGTCGAGAGGGCAACATTCGGCAGATCTCGCCAGGAAAGTTCGCGATAGACGACGAGTTCCAGGAAGGCTGCATAGAGCACCGACACGGCGGCTGCCTCGGTGGGACTGAAGATTCCCGTATATATCCCTCCCAGGATAATTACCGGGAAACCCAAAGGCAGAAGGCTGCGTCGGACCGCACGAATCTTTTGCTCTGCGCTGGCTTTGGTCGCAGACTCGACAACGCTCGGATCCGAGAGGAAATAACAATAGGCGCAAAACATGGCTAGTATCAGCAAGCCTGGCCCCACTCCGGCAACAAACAACTCGCCTATGGAGGTGCCCGAGACGACACCATAGACGATCATCCCGATGCTAGGGGGGATCAACAAGGCGATATCACTGGCATTGATTATTAATGCGGTTGAGAAGGATTCGGAGTATCCCGCCTGAAGAAGCCGTGGCCGAAGCGGACCTCCGATTGCAACGACCGTAGCCTGGGTCGAGCCGGACATCGCACCAAATAACGCACAGCTAACGGCCGTGGTCATCGGCAAGCCGCCCCGAACATGGCCAACAAAGCTCATCACCATGTCGAGTAAACGGTCGGCGGCCTGACCACGAGTCATAATGTCGGCAGCCAGAATGAACATGGGCACGGCAATCAGAGCAGCGGGAGTCACGCCACCGATCCACTGTTGAATGAGGATCGCCGGAGTGATGTCCCCCGGAAAGTAGCACCACAACACGGCTAAGGCTGAAGCCGCGAGAGGAACCATCATTGGAAAACCCATGAAGAGCAATACCAACAAGAGCCCCGCGATGAGCATAGCCATGCCAAACACTTAGACTCCGGCTTTCTGCTCAAGGGGATTGGGAGGTGTGACTGGCAGCTCATCGCTTTGTCCGGTCAACCCCTTGATTGCCGATAAAGCAAACTGGCAACCAGCAAGCAGGAAACCGAGGGGAACGATAAGATAGACCATGTAATAGGGAATTCGGGTCACCGGATAGACGCCCCCTAGCCTGTACACGGCATGCACATAGGTGCAGGCGTAGCCACAGAGTACAAACATCAACAGCGCCGTTGTCGCTTGGACAAGATTTGCCATCCTCATCCGTCCGCGACTGGACAATTGATCGCTCAGAGCGGTCATACGAATATGACGGCCCAAACTAGCAGCGTAGCTCAGGCCAACGAAAGTCACGACAATGATGAGAAACTGAGACACTTCCTCTGCCAAAGCAATACTCGTTCCGAACAATGTGCGAGTTACAACATTCGCGATTGTCAGCACGGCAATTCCAAGAATCGCGGATGACAGAATAATCGCTTCAACCTTTTGAAGTAGAGACGAAACGGTTGTGATGATGTATTTCATTGTGAGAGCAATAATTCATTTTCTTGATTCAAGAAATCGCTAGCAAGCAGGCAAAACAGGGGTTGATCGTCCTCCAGGCACTGCCTATAGTAATATAGTTGCAAGCGTAACTATTTTATATGCAAGTATCTAGGCGAATGGCGGTCCTGGCGAACATTACTGTCGCCATTTCTTGGCTCCAGCGTAGTTGGAGCATGTGAGTTGCGGCAGATTTGTCTGTAGCAACTGCGCTTTCCCACCCCATCTCGCTCTGATTTCCTACCCTCCCAGTTCCCAGTAAAGAACCGTGCCAACGGACCAACTGTCTTCAACTTCGACTCCCAGGCTCTCGAATTACTCTGTGCGCAATCCCACGCCTAGGGATGCAAAAGAGATTCTGAATCTGGTGCGCGAATCGGGCACGCTGGATGAGAACTCGTGTTACGCTTATTTGCTGCTTTGTGACCATTTTCGGAATACGTGCCTGGTCGCTGAATTGGAGGAAAAAATTGCGGGCTTTGTTGCCGCCTATCGTCCTCCTACCCGCCCTCAAAGCGTGTTCGTCTGGCAAATCGGCGTGGCATTGAGCAGCCGAAAACATGGCCTTGCGAAGTACCTCTTACGTCACCTGTTGGCATTGCCAGCAACTGAGGGTGTTCGTTTCTTGGAGGCAACAGTAACGCCTTCGAATGTTCCCTCGCAACGACTGTTTAAGTCCTTTGCTGACGAAGTTCATGCTCCGCTCGAAATAGTGACCGGGTTTGAGAGCGAGCACTTCGACACACCTTCCCACGAAGAGGAATCCCTCTTTCGGATCGGCCCCATTCGGGCTGATCTAGATTCTATTAATTCTTAAGGAGATATTGTTCCATGGAGCATACTGAAAATATATTCGAGCGTCTTGAATCTGAAGTCCGATCTTACTGCCGTGGATGGCCGGTCGTTTTTGAAGAGTCGTATGGTCACACAGTAATTGACGAATCGGGACGAGAGTACATCGACTTCTTCGCAGGTGCAGGGGCGCTCAATTATGGACACAACAACCCGGTCCTCAAAGCGAAGCTGCTGGATTATATCAGCGGGAACGGAATCTCTCATTCGCTGGACATGATGACCGAAGCAAAAAGCGACTTCCTGGAAGCGATGGACGAACGAATTTTATCGCCTCGCAACTTGGACTACAAAGTCATGTTCCCCGGGCCAACGGGCACAAACTCGGTGGAGGCGGCGCTCAAACTGGCAAGACAAATCACGGGAAGAACGAACGTCATTGCTTTCACCAACGCCTTCCACGGCATGACTCTCGGTTCACTAGCCTTGACAGGTAATGGCAGCAAACGCGACGGGGCCGGCGTCCCTTTAGGCAACGTAACACGCATGCCCTACCATCGCTACTTGGACGACACCGACACAATCGATCTGTTGGCGAAACATCTGGAAGACACGAGTAGCGGCGTCGATATGCCCGCGGCATTGATCCTGGAGCTGGTACAAGCCGAAGGGGGAGTCAATGTAGCGACCAACCCCTGGCTGCGACGCTTGGAGAAACTGCTAAAGGAACATGGCGTGTTGCTGATCGTGGACGACATTCAAGCAGGATGTGGTCGGACGGGCACCTTCTTCAGCTTCGAATCCGCCGGGCTTGATCCAGACATCGTCTGTCTCTCCAAAAGTCTCTCCGGGTATGGAACTCCCATGGCAGTCACCATGTTTCGGCGTGAACTCGATCAGTGGGAGCCAGGAAAACACAACGGCACGTTCCGCGGCCACAACCTAGCCTTTGTGACGGCCACTGCCGCACTCCACGAGTACTGGCAAGACGATGCGTTGACCAATCAAATCAAGAAAAAGGCAAACATAATGCGAGGTGTGCTCGACAAAATTGCCGAGCAGGTGCCCGAGGAAGCCCAGCAGGTTCGCGGCCGAGGGATGATACAAGGAATTGAATTTAAAGACCCCGCCACAGCAGGAGCAATTTGTGCTGCCGCCTTCAACCGTGGCCTGCTCATCGAAACTTCAGGTGCCAGTGACGAAGTCTTGAAGCTATTGCCACCACTGACAATTGAAGAAAGTGCATTGACCCAGGGACTCGAAATCTTGCAAGAGAGCGTCGAGGAAGCCTTGGTCAGCATTGGAAATTGAGAGTCCGACAAAAACCACTTCGTCTACTCAAGGAGTCAGAAAATGATTGTGCGGTCACTCAATGACTTGCAAGATATGGGACGTGTAGTATCAGCCGAAGGATGGACGAGCCAACGTCTTCTGCTGCAAGAAGATGGCATGGGTTTTTCTATGCACGACACGATCATCGAGGCAGGGGCTGTTTTGGAAATGCACTATAAGAACCATCTGGAAGCGGTGTACTGTGTCGAGGGTGAAGGTAACGTCTTCTCAGTCTTGACAGAGACGAACTTCCCGATTCAGGCGGGAACCATCTATGCACTCGATCAGAACGACAAGCATGTGCTAACCGCAACGAAGACGATGCGGATGATATGTGTCTTCAATCCCCCTTTGGTTGGACCAGAGTCCCACGATGACGAAGGTGCCTATCCTCTGTTGACTGCAGCTACGCCATGTGAGGCTAGCGTTTAGAAAGGTGTAGAGATTCCTTCACATGAGCATTTTATATTCTTCGAGAGAAAGGAACATGACAACTTCAATAGCTATTGCCGACCCCTATCACTCGCGTCAGGGAAGTTTCTGGGAATGTGTCGAGCGCGAAGATCCCGTTGTGTGGGGAAAAGCCGATGGACCGCTATCCACTTCGAAGCTTGACCAATACCACGAAAACGGATTTTATTTCGATCAGGATCTCTTCTCAGCAACTGAGTCTTCAGAACTGCTAGCCGAAGCAAATCGCCTGGCGGACTTGGCAGATCCTGCCGATGCCGAAGTCGTTGTTGAACCGAACAATCGGGCTGTACGTTCCGTGTTTCGCGTTCATCAAAAGAGCGATCTCTTTCGCTCAATATGCTGCGATCCAAGAATAGTCAAAGTTGCTCGACAATTCCTGGGTGGTGATGTGTATCTCCATCAGACTCGGGTCAATTTCAAGCCAGGGTTCAACGGTAAAGAGTTCTTCTGGCACTCCGATTTCGAAACATGGCACGTTGAGGATGGTATGCCACGTATGCGAGCTGTGAGCGTCTCAATCGCGTTGACGGAGAACAACGAGTTCAACGGGCCCTTGATGGTAGTCCCCGGTTCGCATCATTGGTTTGTCCGTTGCGTCGGCGAGACGCCGGAGAAACATTTTGAGCAATCACTGAAGAAGCAAGAATATGGCGTACCCGATCAAGAGGCCCTGCAGATGCTCGTCGACAAAGGCGGCATTCAGGCTCCTAAGGGAGAAGCCGGTTCCGCAATTTTCTTTGAGTGCAATCTGATGCATGGATCGTCAGGCAACTTGAGCCCCTACCCTCGCTCAAACTTGTTTATGGTTTTCAACAGTGTGGAGAATGCCGTGCAGGAGCCATTTGGAAATAGGCCACCTCGACCGGAGTTTCTTGCCGAACGCGACTTCACTCCCCTGGAAGGATAGCCCCAGGGCTCAGGACATCATCGCTCTGGTTTCACGTGAACCCCTGTCGCAAGCACCGGGGCGGCGTCCATTTCCCCAGCTCCCATCATTTCAACAATCTGCTCCAGCGAATTGAGTAATGCTGTCCTTTTTTTCTCGGGAAGTTCTTGAAGTCGCTGCAAGAATTCTTCTTGCAGCGGCGTCGGTAGCTTGTCGAGATTCTTTCGCCCGCTCCGGGTCAGCTTCAAACTTACCCGACGGCGATCCTCCTGACTTCTATTGCGTACAATAAGCTCCTGGGATTCGAGTCGGTCAAGAATGCGCGAGATTGTAGCCGGCGAAAGCTGTATGATCTCCGCCAGTTGCACAGCGGTTAGCTCACCATTGGCAGGCGCTTGTCCAATCAGTCGCAAACACAATAGCTGTGGAACGGTCAGTCCCGACTCATTGAACACATGCTGGGAGTGCTCCGCCGTCCTGCGAAGAATTCGACGAATGGCACGTAGAATGGCATCTGCCAGCACATCGTCTACCGTTGCAGTCGATGCACTGCGCCGAGGTCGTTTTAATTGCTTTCCACTTGGCATCGGTCAGGTACCCTTGGAGTCTCTTCCAACAACTGGGACTCGGCATAGTGGCTACAAGACCACATTCAGACAATCTAATCTAGCTGCTTCCTGCATTGCAACTGATTCTCTCCTATTCTTGTAGATCCGATCGCCAGTCATTATCATGGTCGGTAAGTACATCGCCCCTGCTGGAACCTCCTAGAGAAAGCCGGCGACAGTTTTTGGGCTACATTCTGAGCTCCATTCCTCAAGCTAATTCGCTTTTTTCACTCACTTCAAAATTGTTCGCAGCCTGGTTTTCGCCAAGCACAGACCTTTGCAAGGATTTCGTTATGAGTCATCAGATTCCTGCGGCCCGCACAGTTACTCCACTCTCCAGCAAGCATGTCTACCTCATGGCCAACGGCGATCTGCGATTGTCGGCCAATCAGAATTGCTGGGCGGCTCAGCAGGCGATGGAAGAGGAAATTCGCCAGGCAGTTGAGGCACTCGGTTGGACGCTCATCCGCGCGCATCCCTACAAAGAAGACGAAAAACACGGATTCATCGGCTCTCAAAAAGAAGGGATGGATGTCTTCCGGCAACTCGACCCCAACGCCCCAATCATCGTGGCAGAAGCGGTCTGGCAGTACTCCCATCATATTCTCTCAGGATTGATTTCTCATCGCGGGAAGATTCTCACTTTGGCCAATTGGTCAGGCACCTGGCCAGGGCTAGTTGGCATGTTGAACTTGAATGGATCCCTGACAAAGGCGGGCGCCGAATACAGCACACTTTGGACAGAGGACTTTGGCGATGCCCAATTCAAGCAACAACTGGCAAGCTGGCTCTCTGGAGAGACGATTCGTCACCCCCTTGAGCATGTCATTCCCTTGGAAAAGGTTTCTGTCGATTCGCCTGAGAAAGAGCTTGGGGAGGCGCTGGCGAATCAACTGAAGAGCGAAAAGGCAATTATGGGGGTTTTCGACGAAGGTTGCATGGGAATGTTCAACGCGATTATCCCCGACCATTTGCTTAACCCCACCGGTGTCTTCAAGGAACGACTCAGCCAATCGGCCCTCTACTACGAAACAACTCAAGTCTCCGACGAGCAGGCTCGTGATGTGCGGAAGTGGATGGAAGACCGGGGCATGACCTTCCAAACTGGGCCCAAGCATTCCGAAGATCTCACAGACGAGCAAATCCTAAAGCAATGCAAGATGTATATCGCTGCGGTGCGAATCGCCGACGATTTCGGTTGTGACACGATCGGGATTCAGTACCAACAGGGACTGAAAGACTTGCTTCCCGCCAGCGACTTGGTTGAGGGAACGCTCAACAACGGCGATCGTCCCCCCGTCGTGAGTCGAGACGGTCAGCGAGTCCTCTATGAAGGGGAGCCAATCCCACACTTCAATGAGGTTGACGAATGTGCGGGGCTCGACGGACTGATGACCTACCGACTCCATAAGGCGATGGGGCAACCCCCTGAGAACACACTGCATGACCTCCGCTGGGGGGACAGGGATCGTTCGGGAACGGTCGACGACTATGTGTGGGTCTTCGAGATCAGCGGAAGTGTGCCCCCGGCTCATTTCAGTGGAGGCTGGAAGGGTGCGACCAGCGTTCGCCAGCCGGCCATGTATTTTCCCAATGGCGGAGGAACCATCAAAGGGATTTCCAAGCCAGGTGAGATCGTCTGGTCGCGAATCTACGTCGAAGACAATCGACTGAAGATGGACCTGGGGCGTGCCGGTGTCGTAGAACTTCCCCTCGAAGAAACAGAGCGGCGTTGGCAAGAGACGACTCCCCAATGGCCCATCATGCATGCAGTCACCTACGGCGTCTCCCGTGATCAAATGATGGCACGCCACAAGAGCAACCATATCCAAGTTGCCTATGCGAACTCTGCCGAAGAGGCTGACAAAGCGATGCTCGCAAAGGCTGCTATGGCCCAGTCGCTCGGAATGGAAGTCGCCGTCTGTGGCACCCGTAAGGAAGGGGTATCATGGGGGTAGCTGTCAGGATGAATGTGGCAATGAGATCATTAAGAAATTGGTACAAGTAGTCTCACTTCCGAACAGAATGGTCGACCATGATTGAGACACTCCGAAAAGCCTTTCAGGGATGGTCTCGCGACGATGGATCGCTTCTAGCTGCGGCGGTGTCCTATTACTTGGCGCTAGCATTCTTCCCCTTGCTGATTGTGCTCTTGTCTGGTTTGGGATTCTTTTTCCAATGGACCGCGTCAGGTCAGGACGCCGAAGCCCAGTTGCTCACGATCATCGAAGAGCAGTTGTCACCCAGTTTGAGTTCTCAGGTAAAAACCGTCTTCTCACAAGTTCGCGACAAGGCCTCGATTGGGGGGCCGATTGGATTGTTAGTGCTATTGGCAACTGCGATCATCGTCTTTGCCCAAATCGAGACCGCATTCGATCGGATATGGAACGTCCCCATCGAGAAACGGAGCATCTGGCAGTCGATAACACATGTGGTCCTCAAAAGAGCCCGAGCTTTTATTATGTTGACGGCATTGGGGGTCGTTGTGCTGGCGGTCTTTGCAAGCGGAATGATTATGACCACCATGTTGAGCATGGCCGGTGACTCCGAGGCAAGTGAATGGCTTCGCTGGGCTACACAACTCGGCGTGTCAGTCGCATTAAACTTTGCTGTCTTTAGTTGCATCTATCGTTTCGTTCCAAAGTCAGAAGTCTCCTGGAAAGCAGCCGCCGCGGGAGGTTTGTGGGCGGCGCTGATATGGGAACTGGGCCGCATGGTGCTTTCTGCTTTCGTGGTTGGCAAGAAGTATAGTGCCTATGGCGTCCTCGGAGCCTTCCTGGCGATCATGCTCTGGGCCTACTATGCGATGTGCGTCCTCTTTTTTGGTGCTGAAGTCACCCAAGCTGTGTCTGAGGATCACGGTTCTGTGGATTCAGAATCTTGATGTCCTCGAATAATTAGAATTTGACCGTGGCGAAATAGTCCTCAAGCGTCTCCGCTCGGCGAATCTGCTCTACTTCCCCATCTGGTTTCAGCAAGAGTTCCGCACAGCGCAGTCGCCCGTTGTATTGAAAACCCATAGCGTGGCCATGGGCTCCAGCGTCGTGGATCACCAGCACGTCCCCCACTACCACCTCTGGAAGTTGCCGGTCGATCGCTAGCTTGTCGTTGTTCTCGCAGAGCGCACCCACCACGTCGACAGACTTCGTCGCAGATTGACCTTCTTTGCCCATCACCGTGATGTGGTGGTATGCGCCATACATTCCAGGCCGCATGAGATTCGACATGCAGGCATCGACTCCCACATAATCTTTGTAAGTTTGCTTCTGGTTGATGACTCGTGAAATCAAGAAACCAAATGGCCCGGTGATGGTCCGCCCGTTTTCCATGAAAATCCGTGGACTCAGACCCGCAGGGACCAGCACTTTCTCATACAATTGATGAACTCCCGCACCGAAGTCGGCCAGGTTCACTTCATCATCCTCGGGTCGATAGCCCACCCCAATCCCCCCGCCGAGATTGATGAACTTGATTTCGATCCCCAGTTCATCCTTGATGAGTATCGCCAGATCAAACAACATCTGAGCTGTGTCCAACAACGACTGCACTCCCAACTCGTTGGAAACCACCATCGTATGCAGACCAAAGTGCGTCGCCCCCAGCTCCTGACACCGCTTGTACCCTTCCAAGAGCTGCTTCCGAGTGCAGCCAAATTTTGCTTCCTGTGGGTTGCCAATAATGGCATTGCCTGTCCGCTCGGGACCCGGGTTATAGCGAAAGGAAATTGTCTTCGGCATGTCACCCGCGGCTAGTAGCGTGTCGATCAGGTTGGGATGATCGAGATTGATGATCGCTCCCAAATCCAAAGCATACTTATATTCCTCGGCAGTCGTGTTGTTCGAGGTGAACATAATCGACTCCCCTTCTAATCCAATACGCTCCGAGATGACAAGCTCTGCCATGCTCGAGCAGTCCGCTCCGCTCCCTTCGTCGCGCAATAGCGAGACGATCCGAGGATTGGGCGTCGCCTTCACCGCGAAATACTGGCGAAACCCTTTGTTCCAGGAGAAAGCCTGCACTAGATCCCGCATCCGCTCTCGGATTCCCGCTTCGTCGTACAAATAAAACGGAGTTGGATATTCGTCTAAAATGCGTTGGAGAGTAGCAGAATCAAAGGGAAGCGTCTTTTGCATAGCAGGGTTTTCGCGCGGTTGGAGTGGTAGGAAAGCAAGCGGCAGGAAAGCCCCTCATCCTACCAAAGGCGCGTCCAGAAGCGTAAGCCCCTGGAGTCTGCTGAGCGAGCCGGGGCGTCCCCGCCCCCGATCTTGACCCGGCCCCCGAAACTGACCGGGGGCGAGGACGCCCCGGCTCGCTCTCGTTCTACTTCACGGGCCGACTATCGGGCCCGTATTGCGTCACCCATAGAAAAGGCGCCCCAGAATCATCTGTGCGAATCTCGCCTGCCAGACGCGCCTGACTTAGCATCCGGTCCACGGCACTCTTGAGCGTAGTCTTCTTCCGCGGCAGCTTGACCTGAATCTCCGCTGGGTCGATTTCTTGCTGATCGAGAATCCATTCGTCCATGACGATTGGCACTTGCAATCGGGGCCCCAGGGCAGCAAGTGCCGTAGCAAGTGTGTAGCCCTCGATCTCAATATTAACCGCCTCATACAACTGCGGCGCCAAGGAACGCGGACTTCCTTCGGTCTTCCAACCAACGGGCCACACATCGGCTCCCCGCTCGTAAGCGGCAACTTCCAAATGCAGTTGGTCAGCCGGCTCGTTGACAGGCCTAACAGTGAGCCCCCCGCTTCGCAAAGCGATTGCCAGCGCAGTCCCCGTCGAAAGCCCTTCGAGTTCCATCGCCAGCACGGGGGTCGTGGCCAGCAATGGCTCAACGCTCGCATTCTTCTTGGTGGGCAAGCGAAACGCTCGCTCACAATGCGCAAGCACAGTCGCAGCAGTCTTTCCTTTCGTCGAAATGGAAAGCGGTTTCTCCATATCGACAAACACTTTGCCGAATTCTTCTTCGGTCAAGCGAAACGGCCCTCGATCGATGCCTGCTTCGGCCAACTCATGCGGCAGTCCCTCGAAATAGGCCCGCAACTTGGCAACATCACCGGCCCGAAAACGATGTTGAGGCACAAACAACTCATCGCGCGGAGTAAGGATCGCCACCACCGACACTTGCGTGCCACTCTCGTTGAGCGTCGCCGCTGGTTCTTCCTGACCGCGAGCCGAGCGAATCTGCACCCGCGCGAGCCCTAGCTTCCCTAGTCGCTTGGCCCATTCTTGCGGCGCAGTAATCGGCACCCCAGGGACCATGGCAACTTCAATGTCGATCGCTACTTCGGCGCTGGCACGATTGGCAAGCAACAGCGTCAAGAGAACAGACACCATTCGAATTGTATAACTTGGTTTTCGCATCGTTCTTAAAGTATAGCTTGCTAAAAGTCGAGCTGCATCGTTTCTCCATGTACTAGCCGTGGGCGGAAGCACATGGTTCTATTTAAGGACAACCATGGGCCTGTCACCACGGCTATCAATCGCTCAGAGAAGTAAGTTAATTGAGGGTGTCCGGGAATTCGGTATCTGTCATTTCGAGGTACTCCGAGAAATCTGGCCAGATCCCTCGGAGTACCTCGGGATGACAATTCGCTTTGCCCTTGAACGTAGCGGGTGCAATCCCCAGACACTCTCAGTTAATTGCATGGAGTCGGTTGCCAACTGCCAAAAATTTGCGAAAATGGCCAATCCTCAACTCTTATTCCCCCATTTCACAGGAGACTCGTTCCATGTCGCGCCCCGTCACACTCTTCACCGGCCAATGGGCCGATTTGCCACTCGACGACATGGCCCGCAAGACACGCGAGTTTGGCTACGATGGAATCGAACTCGCCTGCTGGGGCGACCACTTTGACGTCGCCCAAGCAATGGCTGACGACGGCTACACCGAAGCCAAGCGTGAGCAACTCGACCGCCACGACCTCCAATGCCTCGCCATCAGCAACCATCTGGTGGGTCAGGCCGTATGCGATGCCATTGACGAGCGACATCAATCTATCCTCCCCGAACACGTGTGGGGCGATGGCAAACCAGGCGGAGTCAACCTGCGTGCCTCCGAGGAGATGATGAACACGGCCCGCGCGGCACAGAAGTTCGGCGTCGAAGTCGTCAACGGCTTCACCGGATCGAGCATCTGGCCCCTCTTGTATTCCTTCCCGCCAGTCCCCGAGTCGATGATCGAAGCCGGCTTCTCCCAATTCGCCGAGCGTTGGAATCCCATCCTCGACGTCTTCGGAGAATGCGGGGTGAGGTTCGCACTTGAAGTGCACCCCACCGAGATCGCCTTCGACATCGTCACCGCCGAGCGGGCTCTCGAAGCCGTCGGCCACCGCGAAGAGTTCGGCTTCAACTTCGATCCCAGCCACTTGATCTGGCAGGGTGTCGATCCGGTGGAATTCATCCGCGCCTTCCCCGATCGCATCTACCATGTCCACATCAAAGATGCCATCGTCACTCTCAATGGAAAGAGCGGCATCTTGGCCAGCCACCTCAACTTCGGCGATGCCCGTCGTGGTTGGGACTTCCGCTCTCCCGGTCGTGGTGGAGTAAACTTCGAGGAAATCATCCGCGCCCTCAACGACATCAACTACGCTGGCCCGTTGAGCGTCGAATGGGAAGACGCCCGCATGGACCGCGAACACGGCGCCCGGGAAGCTTGCGAATTCGTGAAGCGACTCGACTTTGCCCCGTCGAACGTAGCGTTTGACGCTGCTTTTGCAGACAAGTAGCAACAATTCTTCGTTAGCCGCGCCGCGTCCGCCGAGTCCTGCTCGGCTGAGCGAAGCGCGAGATTTGCTGCCAAGTACACTAGCAGTGAAATCAAACGAGAAGTGAGTCGATGTCGCATGAGAGTCATAAGCAGCAATCTTTTGATCGACTCAGAATTCGTCGTGGAAATTGGCCACCTGAATCGCGAAAACGGATAACGTCGCTGAGAAAATCCATTCTCGATAGCCGGAAGCCAAATCGACCCTTGCTCATCAGGTAGCAATATGCTACCATTAAACTATGAGCCAACCTGTTAAACTATCTGACGCCCTCGTGCTTGATGCTCGACAAACTGGAAGTGTCGCGGAGCGGTCTATCGCGGGCCAAATCGAGTTCTGGGCACGACTGGGTCGGGCAGTCGAAACCCTGCTCTCAGGAGATCGAGTGTTGGCACTGCGAAGAGCAGGAGATCAGCAGCCGCTTTCATCTCTCATCGCCACAGTCAGCGCTCCCAAGGGCCACCAGCGGGTTGCTGAATTTCTATCCACACAACCCTTTCCCCACTATGAGCCAGTTGAGGATCAGGCTGGACTGCTAGTTCGCATTGAAGAGAATGGGCGACGGACTCTTGGTAAGTTTCACCAAGGCGAGTTTCAACCTGCCAAGACGAAGCAATCCAAGAAGACTGAACGCAAAGGCCGGTCATGAGCTGGGCATGGCTCGACGAAGAGCCGGTCGTAGTGGCGATAGCCGGGCCAAACGGCGCAGGAAAGACGACATTCTATCACGCTCATATTGCACCTGCTGGTCTGCGGTTAGTGAACGCAGACCGACTCGCGGCTGAACTCGATATTGATCCTTACGCAGCGGCACAGGTTGCCGACCAGGTTCGCCACGCCCTAGTAAATCAACAGGAAAGTTTTGCTTTTGAAACCGTCTTTTCCGATCCAGTTCATGAGAAGCTGCAGTTTCTGGAAAGTTGCGCAGCGAGCGGCTACACGACAGCCCTCATGTTTATTGGGCTTGCATCGCCAAAACTTTCTGCTGAGCGTGTTGCGATGCGAGTCTCTCAAGGAGGGCACGATGTTCCAGCTGACAAAATCACCAATCGCTTTCCAAGAACTTTGGCAAACCTGCAGGCCAGCATCAAACGCTTGCCGCATGTCGTAATCTATGACAACAGCGACTTGGCGAACCCTTATCGTCAACTTGCAGTTTTCACAGATAGCGAGGCCATTGAGATGGCGAAACCAATACCCAAATGGCTGCGAAATGTGCTCGAAGCTGTTTGATCAGAATAAAGCCAGCGAAAACGACCTTGCCACTTGGCAAGCCAATTACGGAAGCAGCATCGCTTCAATAGTCAATCTTGCATCCGCCCCAGAGCCAACTTCCCTCGTGCTGCTTTTTCTCAGTGCAGTGATTGCTCATACATTTCAAAGAAGCGGCAGGTAGACGTCGGCATTTCCGTTAAGTGGCACAAGAATCGTTGTGGATTTCTGCCAGCCAATCTCGATAATAGTGCTTGCGACTTGTCAGGCATCCTCTGTGTTTATCTGGGCAATGCCTACGCAAGAGCAAAGACTCGACGGCTGAAGCTCGGATTGGCTTGAGCCTAGGGTTTTGTTTGCAAAACCCTCCTGAATTGAGGACGTAACTATCCGCGTAACTCATGACCCGTCAACAAGTCAAGATGCCGATCAGCGGCATGAAAGAGGCGAGTTTTGTTTTGTAGAAAAGGAATGAGAACAAAACCGTGGCACCCTCAAGGCGAGCCACCCGGTGTAAGCCAGTGGTTTCCTCCTACACACCACTTATAGAAACAGTACCACGGCATTCGCTAAGATTAGTTGCAACGCAGAGCACCCCGAGACGCAGAGAAATTAGAATGGAACTACTACCTCTGCGTCTCCGCGTACTCTGCGTTTCAAATTCTTCCTTCGCCTCTGTTCTAACAGTGAACAAGAACGACGTTTTAAATTTGCCACCAGAAACACGAAAAGGCACAAAGAATATATCGATTCTCGGCTTTGCAGTTCTTGCTTTTTTGTGTCTTCTTGCGTTTTTTGTGGCTACCATGAATTCCTCTTCCAATCGAACCAACGACTTCAACCACAGCACACAAGCGGCCAATCGTCCCCAGCTTATCAATAAGAGGGTGGGTCGATGCGCAATGAATGTTATAATAAAAGGCATCTGCGATATTGCCGACTCTCTCAAAGGAATACCGTGCTGAAACCAGGTCTCCACTTCGCTCTCCTCGTGTCTTGTTTCCTGCCGATGGTAGGCTTACATGCCAAAGAGGCCGAGCACTCCCAGCCATCACTCACCACCGGTGAAGTCCTCTTCGCGGTTCCTGACCTCTACTCGGCTGAGAGCGAATCGAGAAATGTCTCGGATGCCGACCGTAATAGCGCAGCAGCCAGTTTTGCCCGTGCGCGGAAGTTCTGCGATGAGGGAGACGTCGGCGCTGCCCTTCGGTGGACGGCCCGCACGCTGATGTTCGATCCCGATCACACCGATGCCCGACGCGTATTGGGCTACGAAAAGTACAACGACACTTGGGCCGGGGCATTCGCCTTGCGGCAGTTGGAAGCGGGCAATATCTGGAACCGTGAGTTCGGCTGGATCGCAGCCGAAGACTTGCCCCGCTATGAAGCGGGCGAACGTCCCCTTGGCAAGAAGTGGATCAGCGCCGAGGCCGATGCTCGTCGTCATGCATCTATCGACGATGGTTGGCGAGTTCGCACCGACCATTTTCAGGTCACCACCAACGACAGCCCAGCTTCAGCCGTCGAACTCGCTACACGACTGGAAGAGACCCACCAGGTTTGGCTACAACTCTGCGCCGGTTTTTTTCTAGATGCGAACGACCTAAAAAAACGGTTCGAGGGTAAGTCATCGAGCAGCTACCGCATCAAACCATTCCAAGTGAAATACTACCGGACGCGCGGTGAGTACAATGACGATCTGATCCGCCAGCAACCTCGCATCGGAATGACCCTGGGCATCTATTTTGATACGAACCGCACGACAAACTTTTTTGCCGGAAAGGAGCAAGACCCCGGCACGATTACCCACGAGGCTGTGCATCAATTCTTTCAAGAGTCCGCCCCCGCGGCCCGCAATGTCGGCGGCCTGTCCAATGTCTGGATCATCGAGGGAATCGCCTGCTACTTTGAGTCGCTCACCCCCATGCGCGTCGCCGAGGGCAAGCAAGCTTTCACCATTGGCACCCCCAACGCCGGCAGGCTCCCGGCCGCCTACCAGCGCTGCATTCTCGATGACTATTACATTCCGCTAGCAGATCTTTGCAAACTCGGCACCACTGACTTGCAACGTCGCAAAGACATCGCCCCGCTCTACAGCCAGTCGGCCGGGCTGGCCACGTTCTTCATGCACTACGAAGATGGCATTTACCGCCCGGCCCTCATGAAGTACCTGCAGCTCATCTATGCAGGCCGCGACAAACCGACTACCCTTCAGGAAGTCACCGGCCAAAGTTTCGCCGAGCTGGACAAGCAGTATCGTGAGTATCTGCTGTGTCTGACCCCAGATGATAGAAAAGAATAATGCCGAACACAAAGTTCGCTTGGACCCAAACCCCATAGCCACAAGAAACACGAAAAGTCACAAAGAAAGTTATTGCCTCGACTGGGAATCTAATAGAATTTTTGTGCATTCTTGTGTTTTTCGTGGCAATCAGCAAAACGATACCTACTAAGGTTCATGATTTTTCAAACTAACCGAACCAATTGTTCTCAGGAGGACTCCCTATGCTGTCGCTACTTGCTCATGTAACCCCCCAGGAATTGCCTTCTGGCCTGATGTTATTCGTCTGCGGAATGCTCGCCGGCAGCCTACTGACCCTGGCGCTGAAGAAGACCTTCTCCCGCTAGAAACGGCCTCAATGACGCATCCCGTTGACCATCCGCGGGGTCAATAGTAGGATCGTTGGATTCTCATGCGGTGGCTGTAGTTCAGTCGGTTAGAACGTCGGATTGTGATTCCGAAGGTCGTGGGTTCGAATCCCATCAGCCACCCTTTCTGATTCGCGGGAAACGCTTGGTTTGCCAGGGTGAAAACACTCTCTGGTGGTCTCGTCACAATTCTTTGCAATCGATATCAGCTTGCTTCCGCCTAAAAGGTGGATACGAGACGCACTGCAAGCCCGTGCCAATTGCTCCGCTTGTGTGGTAAAACGTAAAATGCGTTGGCAATCCCTCTCATTCTTCAGCCGAGGTGATTTCTCCCATCTGTCAAATATATCAACGGGGAGAGTTTTCCAGTGCAGGAATATGGACAACCGAAAAGTTGCCGACCTATTGAGAAGTGACTATAAAGGAGTAATGAGCATACTGTGTTCGTGACCGCACGCCTAACATTCTAAACGCCTTGCATGCAAAATCGTTCTGTCCTATCTCTGTGCGTGCTGCTGGTAGTGTGGCTCAGCTGGCAAGTAGAAACCAACTATGCTTTTTTTTCCAACGGGCGGTGGACTTTCACTGCGACCGATGGTCCTACTGGAACCAGTGGTAGTCCAACTACACTGACATGGAGTATCGTGCCGGATGGAACACCGATACCGGGCCGCAACCCCAGCAATCTGATCGCTTTTTTTGATGGGCTTTATGGCTCCGGCGATGGAGGAATTGACCTACAAACCCGGCCGTGGTTCAAGGATGTCGTTGCGGCATCGTTTGACCGATGGACAGCCCTCAGTGGCCTGACTTTCCAATACGAGCAGCAGGACGATGGAGCAACACTAGGTAACTTCTCCGGAATCCTTGAAACTCGCGGTGATATCCGGCTGGGAGGAACTTTTCTCGATGGCCAGGGTGGCACAAGTGCTCAGGCCGGCTTCATACCCAATGGGGATATTACCGTCGACACAGGGGATTCACTGTTTTATGCCAATCCTACCGACAATTTCTTGAATCTTCGTAATACCCTCACTCATGAAGTCGGCCACTCGTTGGGGCTGGGTCACATCGATTCGACGGCCAGCTTTCTGATGGAACCGTCTTACAATGGCACTTTTGATGGCCCGCAAATTGACGATCTTCGAGGGGTTCATCAACTCTACGGAGACTCTCGTGAGCGTGGCTCTATGGGTCCGCAGCCAAACAATACCCTTGAAACGGCAACGAACTTGGGGATTCTAGCTGACGGACAGTCATTGCAAATAGGAACCGACATTACGGCCAGCACAGTGATCACATCATCTCAAACGGACTTCTTGAGTATTGCGAACTTGAACGATGTCGATTTCTTTTCCTTCACCATTGAATCAGGCTCGATTTTGAATGTTGTGCTGACTCCTTCGGGGCCCAACTATTTCGAGAAGATTTCTGGGGCAGCGGGCAGCCAAACTATCACTCGCTCTTCACAAGTTAGCAACTTGAAATTTGATATTTATGGGCCGGCCAGCGAAGGTAGTGCGGAACTTTTGACAACAGTCGATGCGGCACCTATCGGCCAAATTGAAACGCTCCAAGAGTTCATGCTTGCCACAGCAGGTGAGTACTTCGTTCGGGTTTCTGGGTCGACCAATGATGTTCAACTCTACAAGCTCAGCCTATCAGGCGAGGCCCTCTCGAATGGCGACTTTGACGAAGATGGAGACGTCGATGGAGCAGACTTTCTCGACTGGCAGCGGGGATTTGGTCCACTTTATGGCGAAAACGACTTGGCGGCTTGGCAAAACAACTACGGAATTCCGCTCAATACGGCGGCGGCGGTCGCCGTCCCGGAACCACCGTTACTCTCCCTGCTCTATTCAGCGTTGGTAGTGAGTTACTTGTTTGCACCACGATGCTTCAGCTTCTGGCCCTGAAGGGTGCAGTATTTCCGCGCAAATCTAGACGCCAAAGTGGCCCGACTTCACTCTTAGCTTGCAGGGCATGCGGCTTTCCGCAACGGGAGACTCACGACTCTAGAAAAAAGTTTGACGAGAGCGTTTCGCCCGTTTATACTCCCAGTTCAGGCACGGTAGTGTCTGTCCCCACTGTCAACTCAGGCGGCTCGTAGAAGCAAGACAAGGGGTTTGCGTTGTAGTCCCATCTAGATTCTCAACCTTCCCGAGGAGCGCTCATGAGTGCCGTCAAGAATTGTTCTCCAAGCCACGAATCCAAGTGGAATTCTGTTAAGCGGGGTGCCGCTTATTCTCTCGCCGCTGGTGCTGCTGTCACTACGATCGCTTCTGACGCTGATGCCCAGGTCGTTTATTCAGGGCTTCAAAACATTGCGATTGGGCAATTTAGCTCTCAAAATCTGAATCTCGACGGGGATGCCTATAACGACATCTTACTCAAGAACTATGTTTTCGGTGGCGGTAATTACCAGGGAGCTTATGTTAATTTCGCACCGGGTAAGGTCGTAGGATTTAATGCTGGGCTGAATTATGTGTCTGCTTTGGGTGCAGGTTTTCTAGTTGATAGTGTTGCCACTACTGGAGGACCTTTTTCAGCATCGATGGCTTACGCCAGCAACCCTAATTCGCAATTCGACAATGTTACAGATGCTTACATCGGTCTTGAATTCCCGATCAATGCGACTTCCCACTTCGGTTGGATCAGAGTCGATATCGATAATGCTGCAGGCACTTTCCTGATAAAAGATTGGGCTTACGAGTCGCAACCAGGGGTTGGTATTCATACGGGCGAGATTCCAGAGCCTTCGACACTTGGACTTTTGGCAGCAGGTGCTCTAGGTGTCGCTGCCCTCCGACGGAAGAAGCGGGAATCCAATCTAAGTTAGCCGAATGGTTTGTCAGTGTCGGAACCAGTTTTTTGTATGAATCTCAGCACGCCTGTTCCGCAGTCTAAAGCAGTGAGATACTGTTGTTATGTCTTTCTCGCGGTGGTTGGTTGTGCCAGCTTCCAATACTGTGAATAGATTTATTTTTTCCTCTTGAGAATTCACATTGGAACCTCTGCCCCCTAAAATGAGGCGAGGTTTGAAGCAGATTTTCTCGTGCAGTGAAGGCGAGTTAGAGGTCCATAGAGGAGTTTAGAGAAGTGGCCAAGAAAACCAAATCAGCCAAGTCGCGCCTCCGCGCGACTAAAAGGGCTGCCTATAAACTTGCCGCAGGGGCGGTCGTGGCAACTAGTTGTGCGGCTGAGTCGGAAGCGGCAGTCCAGTATTTCGAGGGACCGATTGATGTTCCGCAGGAAATAGGGCAACCGATCGATCTTAATCTTGATAACTACACCGATATTGTTCTCAAAAACTATATTTTTAACGGAGGTAACTACCAAGGAGCCACCGTTAGCTTCTACCCTGGCAAGACCGTTGGTTTCAGCACGAATGGTCCGGCGATTTCAGGGGAGTATATGACTGCGTTGTCGGTCGGCACCTTTATTGACTCTTCTTCGCTGGGCCCTTCTTTTTATGGGTCGATGGCCTACGGTGCTCTCAATCCGAACGCACAATTCAACAACATAACAGATGGTTACATTGGTTTTGCCTTTCCGATTGGACCGACCGATCTGTACTTCGCTTGGATGCGGGTTGACGTTGACAATGCCGCTGGCACGCTCCTGATTAAGGATTGGGCTTACGAGGATCAAACCGGAGTGGGTATTACCGTAGGTGATATGGGCACACCACTTTTCCTGGCGGACTTTGATGACGATGGAGACGTTGATGGGGCCGACTTCTTGGACTTGCAGCGGGGGTTTGGCGGTACCTATAACTCGACGAATCTAGTGGACTGGCAAACTGAATATGGTATGAGTTCTATTCCAATGCTTAACTCGGTGCCCGAGCCTGGGACGTTGGGTCTATTAGCCGCCGGTGCTTGCGGATTGAGTTTTTGGCGAAAACGGCGGGCTGACCAGAACGATAGAGCCCATGAAGATCAAGCGTAGCCACCCTCCCCACGGCCCGAAACGTGTTCTGCTGATAGGCTGGGACGCTGCCGATTGGCAGATGATCGATCCCCTAATTGAAAAGGGGTACATGCCAACTCTGGCCAAACTCATGAGTGAAGGAGCGTGGGGTAATTTAGCCACGCTAAGGCCGATTCTATCCCCTATCCTCTGGAACACCGTAGCTACTGGCAAACGCGCGGATCAGCATGGTGTGCTGGGCTTTACGGAACCTGATGCCGATGCAACTGGAGTTCGTCCCACCTCCAGTACTAGCCGCAAATGCAAGGCACTTTGGAATATCCTTAGCCAATGCGGGCTGCGAAGCAATGTGGTGGGCTGGTATGCATCTCACCCTGCAGAACCAATCAACGGAGTAATTGTCTCAAATCAGTTTGAGAATTCACACCTGGAAAAAGGGCTCGACGCACCGCTGCCAACTGGTGCAGTCCATCCACCAGAATTAGCCGACGAGTTGGCAAGTTTCCGCGTCCATCCCCGCGAGATCGATGCGTCTGCCTTGTTGCCTTTCGTTCCAAAAGCTGCCGAAGTTGCTCGGCAGGAATCGAATCGCTTGGGAAAGCTTCAACATCTTATATCGCAGTCGGCCACGATCCATGCTGTCGCCACCCATCTGATGGCCAACACTGATTGGGATTTCACCGCAATCTACTACGAGGGGATCGACCGCTGTGGGCATGAGTTCATGCACTGCCATCCTCCCAAAATGGAACAGGTGTCCGACGAGGAATACGAAGCCTACAAAGGCTGTATGGAATCTATTTATCGCTTTCACGACATGCTGCTCGAAACACTTCTCAAGTTGGCTGGAGATGACACAGCTGTCGTATTGATGTCCGACCACGGATACTACAATGATCATCTGCGACCTGATCCAGGGGAGGGGAAAGCGGGTCCAGTTGAATGGCATCGACCGTTTGGAATTATTGCGGCCCATGGCCCCGGAATCCGCGCTGGCAGTCGAGCCTATGGTGCCAGCCTGCTTGAGATTGCACCGACCGTTTTGCAACTTCTGGGGCTGCCGGCCGCCTACGACATGCCCGGCCGAGTTATGGCCGAGATCCTTGAGGAGTGCTCCACCCTGCCTCGAATCGAGAGCTGGGAGGATATCGAGGGAAAATGCGGCATGCATCCTCCGGAGACACGTGTCGATCCTGCTGAGGCCCAAGCTATGCTTCAGCAGCTGGCCGACTTGGGATATATCGAAGCCGAAGGGGAAAATGCTG